>JAFTQB010000025.1 GCA_017462985.1 Clostridia bacterium | reverse complement strand
AGCCAAAGAAAGAATTGCAACGGCAAGGATATAACAAATCGCCACCGACAATAAAAATGCGCCGAAGCCGATCAACAATTTGAAGCCTACGCGTTTTTCGCCTTTCATCAGCAACAAGCTCAATACAGCCATAAAACCGCATACACCGCCGCTTGCAAATACATTATACAACATTTTCCTTGTATTGTCAATACCTTAAAAAAATTTAAGGAGCAGCTGCAAAAGCCATCCGACGCATAACTAATCCGATATATATGGGGATATCAACCGTTCAAATTCTTTTGGATCACAAGTTGCCATTCCGCTCACCCAATTCAAAGTTTCGCTTGTTCCTTCACTATAAAATAATCGCAAACATACCCCATTTGGCGTTGGCTTATCTCCAAAAACGATATAATCATACCGAATCCTTGAAAGACCTTGAAGAACCTCAACTTTTTCTTTCTCTTCAAGTTGTACAAGTATGTCAATTTCACTCTCATCGGAAGGAATGTATATAATTTCTGCCCTCTCAACTGTTTCAATCAATTCATCATAATTATAATAAAACCCCGAAGAACAGCCGGCAAAAAAAGGAAACAACATACTCAATAATACAAAAAATAAAACTATTTTCCTTTTCATAGCAACCTCACATAGAAGCCCCTATAAGATATAACATCGCTAGCTTCAATGAATTCGGTTGATAATTTCTATTTGTTACCCCGCCAAACCAATCCGCTGTTCTTTCCCAAGGATACGAATAATATAATTTTTTAACTTCTATATTTGATCTTGATATTAAATTCATTATAAGCGAAGGCGCGGTAATACAAAATTCCAAAGACCGATCATCCATATACTCACCCCGTCAATTTTTTACACAGCCAAAGAAAGAATTGCAACGGCAAGGATATAACAAATCGCCACCGACAATAAAAATGTGCCGAAGCCGATCAACAATTTGAAGCCTACGCGTTTTTCGCCTTTCATCAGCAACAAACTCAATACAGCCATAAAACCGCATACACCGCCGCTTGCAAATATATTATACAACATTTTCCTTGTATTGTCAATACCTTAAAAAAATTTAAGGAGCAGCCGTAAAAGCTACTCCTTGATTTTCGTTTTGCCGTTCGATTACGGCGTGGGCAGAATGATCGATGCCCCCGAAGAATCCGTTACCACCGTATCGGGCAATTCGCCGTTCCATGCGTCGAGGTATTCCACGTATTTCAAATAATCGGAGATCAACTGAATTTCTTCCGCCGTCTTTCCCTCGAAATCGATCGTGTATTCCGTCGTATATTCCGTCGCCGTAGTTCCGTCCGCTTTCTCTACTTCCGTTGCCACCGTCGTTTCCTTGATATTGAAGCCAAGCATTCTCGCCACTTCCACAGATTTATACGCGATCGCCTGTGCCTGCGCCGCCGCAACCAGCTTTTGCGCCTCCGCATCCGCTTCCGCTTTTGCCACGGTGGCTTCGGCGTTCTTTTTCGCCACTTCCAATTCCTTTTCCGCGTTAATGATCGCCGTTTCCTTTTCGTATTCCGCTTTCAGTTTTTCCTGCTCCGCGATCATTTTATCTTCAACGATCTTTTCAAACGCGTCGGAAAAATCGATATTCGTCAACACCACGGTATTGATCGACACGTGATAATTTTCACCGATCGCCGCGATGATATCCGATTCCACCTGCGGGGAAATTTCCGAGCGTGTTTCGATGATCTCCATTGCCGAATACGAAGAAAGCCGCGCTTTGGCTTTTTCCGTAGCCACGCTTCTGATACGGTTTTCCAGCGTTTGCAGATTGCCGTATTTATTGGCGATGGATACGGCGTCCTCGCCGTTGATCTGATATTGCACCGTCATTTCGATATCCATCGTTTGCGCGTCTTTGGAATACGCGCCCGCCTTGATATCCAAATTTTGCACCGTCGCGTCGTAATAAATATACGTGCGCGTGATCCAAAAATCAAAATAAGTACCCGCGTCGCGGACCTCTTTCGCCTCGCCCATGTCTTTCACGACGGCAACCTGCCCCGCTTCGACCGTATGAATACTGCCTGGGATCAGCGCCAAAGACGCGCCGCCCGCAATCGCAACGCCCAAGAACACGCCCGCCGCAACCTTATTCGCGCGGACCTTCGTTCTCGCGGTTTTCATCGCGCCCGAAAATACCATCGACAAAATTGCGCCGACGGCAACGACCGCGATCAATACACCCGTAAGTAAAATCGTAATCATTTCAAATACTCCTTAAAAATTTTTCGACGCTTTTCGCGTTTACGATATTATTATATACTTTCCCGCCGCTATTTTCAAGTCTTTTTTCAATAAAAAAATACAGCCTTTCCCCGTTTTTTAAGGATAAGCTGTATTTTTTACAGTTTTTTATTTTTTCAGCACTACCACTTCAAACAAATCCTTTCCGCAAATTTGGCAATAAAACAGCAAATCGTCCAACGACGGGCGGGATTTGTTGTTTTCCCAATTCACAACGATATTTTCACTCACGCAAAACACCTCGGCAAGCTCGGCTTGGGAAATGCTGTGATCCATTTCGAATTTACAGTTTTTGCAATCCTCGCCCTCGCATTCGCCGCGCTTTACCCGCAGCGCCCTGCACACGAAGCGACGAAGCGCAAGATCGTCGCGGCGCAAAAGCCGCAAATTTTTCGCCGTCTTTTCCCAATCAACGAATTTTCTTTCCGTTTCCATTTTTTTAGCACCCGCCTTTAAGATATCACTATTTTATCACAGCGGTTGCGTTTTGTCAATCGTCCGCGCGCGCTTTGCGTTCGCGTGAAGCGGCTTTTTGCAAATAAGTGATCAAATACGCGTAAAAATCCGCCGCCGTCGCGCTGAGCGAACTGCCCGTATGCAACCCGATGATCAATTCCCTTTGGCAGATCGGCTCTTCAATCGAAAGCAATTTGATATCCGACGAAGCTTTTCCCCAAGAAAAGGCGGGCCAAAACCCTACGCCCGCGCCCGCGCCGATCAAGTTTTTAACGGCGATCGGGGAATCCGATTCGAAGATACTTTTCGGTTTGAAGCCCGCCGTCATACAAAAACGGTCGCAAATGGTACGAAACAGCCGCGAACCCGCAAGATTGACGAAACCGCTATCCCGCATTTCGCTCAATCTCACCCCGTCCCGTTGCGCCAACGCAGAATTTTTCGGCACGGCGAGATAGATCTTTTCTTCGATAATGCACCGCCGTTCAAACGCGGGCAAACGGGAAAAATCCACCGCGTTGGTCGTTACCGACACCTCGCAATCGGCTTCCTCCTCGTTTTGGATCACTTGAAAAATCGCGTTTTCGTTCTTCTTTTTATACGCCACGATCGCTTCCGTCACCGCCGTGGACGCGGCGAGCACGTTGAGCCGCACCGTTTTTCGCGCCTGCTGTTTGAGCGTTTCCAATTCCTCGGGAATATTCCCAAGCACGGAAAACACGCCGTCCAACCGCCCCATTAAATACTTGCCGAATTCCGTCAAACGCACGTTCCGCTTGTATTTATAAAAAAGCGGTACGCCAAGCTCGCTTTCTAGCTGCTTGACCGTTTTCGTCAATGCGGGCTGCGCGATATGCAGCTCCTCCGCCGCCCGCGTTACGTGCTGATACTTACCCACCGTATAAAAATAGTAAAGCTTATTCAATTCCATTGCCGACCTCTTAATTTATATCTAAAAGTTATCAATCCTATAACAATTATATATTTTACAATAATTTTTGTCAAGAGTATAATGGTATCAAACGAAAGAAAAAAAGGAGCAAAAAAATTATGGTGGAAATTTTGGAATGTATCATGCTCGCCTGTTTTGGCGTATCTTGGCCGATCTCGGTGTATAAATCGCTAACTTCTAGATCGACGAAAGGAAAGAGCGTCGTATTTATCGTTGCTATTTTGGTGGGATATATCGCGGGAATTGCGGGAAAGATCATCGGGGGCAACATCAATTACGTACTCGTTTTGTACGCGTTCAATTTTCTCGTGGTCAGCGCCGATCTCGTTCTGTTCTTTATCAATAAAAAGCGCGAACGGGAAGCGGAAATTAACGCTTCGAACGCAGGAGGTGAAAGCCATGCGTAACGAGATCGCTCAACAGGTGAATATTTTTAAAGTTTACAACGATATCGCTTTAAAACACGAAATCGTCGTTTTCGGCGGTAGCTACGCCGCCGCATTCCCTTTTTACGAATTGGCGCAAAAATATCTGTTCAGCAACGCGATCTACAATAGGAGCATCAAAGAACTCACTTTGACGGAAGCAGAAGAATGTTTAAACGACTGCGTTTGCGAAATCCACCCCGACAAGCTCTTTTTATGCCTTGGCGAGCACGATATCGGTAACGCCGTAGCAACGGGTGCCTATCGGCGTATTTTGAGAAAATTGCATAGCAAACTCCCCAAAACGCAAATTTACGCTCTGCCCGTTTTTCGCGAGGGCGCGGAAATTTTTAATAACGAACTGCGGGAACTCTGCAAAACCGAAGGCGCGGAATTTTTGGATATCCGCTACACCCTTTCGGGCAAGCCGCTTCCTTACGGAAAAATTTTTAAACAGCTTTCCCGTTTTTTTCGTAAAACTCCTCTGACCCCCGCCGAAGCGTTCTCTTTGGGATATTAACACAACAGCCTAAACCTCCAAGAAAAAAGCGCTTGCAAATTCGTTTGCAAACGCTTTTTTCTAATTCTTATAATGCGCTGTGATCTTTTGCGTTTTTTGATCGTAGATTGCAAGCATAATATTTTTCAGCTCGCTGCGGTCTTCCATTTTCAACTTCAAAAGCAACCAGTCCTCGCTTTTCCCGATCTCGCGAAGCCCCGACTTGGAAACCGCGCCGTCTACGACGAGCACGTTCGTCAAAGTAGCCCGTTCGCTCGTATGCGAATCGATATCCTCGATCACGACGGGGCGTTGACTTCCCTTGGGCAAAACGGATAATTGCCCGCTCGTTTCAAACAGCGCGTACGCCACGTCGTTGGGATTGAAATACCCCTTTTCGCGGAGCATCGATAAAAGGTCGTTGACGTCTATCTTGCTTTTTTTCAAGCCGTCGGAAATGATTTTCCCCTCGTAGATCAAGGTTACGGGCTTGCCCTTAAAAATCCGTTTGAAAAAGGTGTTTTTCCTGCCCACGAGCGCAACGAGCAACGCCAAGACGAAAAAGATCGCCATCGAAGCCGCGTAATAATAAAACGGTTGCTCGCTCGCAATCGCCCATTCCGCCGCAATCGAACCGAGCGAGATCCCCACCGCGTAATCGATAAATTCCAACTGCGCGATCTGCTTTTTGCCCAAGATCTTTGAAATGATAAACAAAAACCAAAAGGAAGCGAACGAATTGATCAATATCCAATAAAACCGATCGATACCAAACATATCGTTAGTATCAATCATCCGCAAAAATTTATGCAATGCCGTTCCAAAAAATACGCCTGCTACGGCGAGTTGTTCGTCGGTTAAAATACAATGGCTAACAACGCAAAAACACGTTATTAGCCATTGTGCGTTTATATACTTGTAAATAAAAACTTTTTGAATAACCGCTATCAGTTGTTCAAGAGTTCCCTCTCTGATCGTCTTTCGACGAAAAGCTATTGTTCGCCCCCGCTTTGCCCCGCGGTTTCGTTTCCCTTTTCCGCGCGTTTTTTATCCGCGCGCACACAAATTGCATTTACGATTTTTGTAACGATTATAATGAGCGCAATAACGATGAAAATAGCGACGACGCCTTTCCACATAATTTCCAAAGATTTGCCGACGTTTTCCATATTTACTGCAAGCAAAGATAAAATATTCATCATTTACCTCCTTACAAAAGCCCTAAAATCAAGCCGCCAACGATTGCCGACGCCACTTGTCCCGAAACGTTCGCGCCAATCGCGTGCATCAACAAATGGTTGGAAGGGTTTTCTTTGATCGCCATCTTCTGCACCGTTCTCGCCGCCATAGGGAAAGCGGAAATACCCGCCGCACCGATCATGGGATTGATTTTTTCTTTGCAGAAAAGGTTCATCAGTTTCGCCGCCATAATCCCCGCGATCGTATCGAAAATAAATGCAAGCAAGCCTAAGCCGATGATCATTGCCGTTTCCCACGAAAGGAACGTTTCCGCACGGAGCTGCGACGCTATCGTGATCCCCAAAAGCAACGTGATCAAGTTTGCCAAATTGTTCGACGCCGTTTCCTTCATCGAGCCGAGCACGCCGCATTCCCGAATCAGATTACCGAACATCAAGAACCCGATCAGCGCAAGCGAAGAAGGCGCGATTACGCCCGATATAATGGTAACGATGATCGGGAAAAGGATCTTCGTCAGTTTCGATACCTGTTTGGGGGAATAATGCATTTTAATCGCACGCTCATTCTTGGTCGTCGTGAATTTGATGACCGCAGGCTGAATGATTGGAACGAGCGCCATATACGAATACGCCACGACCATGATCGGCCCTACGTAACTACTCTTGAGCTTCAAGGCGACAAGAATACTCGTCGGACCGTCCGCCGCGCCAATAATACCGATGGAAGCCGCGTCGTTGATATTAAATCCGCAAAGCACGGCAAGCAATATCGTCAGGAAAATACCGAACTGCGCCGCACCGCCCAAAATAAATAGCTTCGGGTTTGTGAGCAACGGGCCAAAATCGATCATTGCGCCGATACCGATGAACAGTAAAATCGGCATAGCTTCGGACGTCGCGATCCCAACGTCGAAAAGCCAATCGAGAATACCCGCCGTTACTTCTCCGTCTGCACCAACCGCATTCAGTACGTTGGAAAAAGGAATATTGACGAGAATACAGCCAAACCCCATCGGCAAAAGCAATGCAGGCTCCATCTCTTTTTTGATCGCGAGAAAAATCAACACGCCCCCGATCACCCACATCACCAAATATTTCGCCCACGTGATCCCGTCAATGCCTATAAAGGACTCCACTAAAAACTCCATAAACACCTCTCATATTATTAATTGGTTTTTCTTCGTTGATTTTGGGTTCCGATACTTCTACCCGTATTTCTTTCGTTTGCGCATTCTCTACCTTGCCGGTTTTTATGATCCAACCGTTTACAGTAGCGGAATAATTTTTACCAAGATTGACTTTTATAATTTTTGCGCTTTATGACCGCTTATGTAATCCCATAATCTAATGCGCACAAACCTAGTATAAAACACTTTTTCGCCAATCGCTTTTGCAACTTACTTCATCGACAAGTTTCGAAAAGAGAGCCAAAATTGAAAAGGCTAAAAAAGTAAAATCGACAAGTTTCAATAGAAGCTTGTCGATTTTTGGCTGGGGATAAGTGATTCGAACACCCGAATGACGGAGTCAGAGTCCGTTGCCTTACCGCTTGGCGAATCCCCAATATGATAAAAAAGTTTGCTTTAGCGCTTCTCTACGTGCGTTATTTTAGCAAACTTTTTCATTTTTGGCAAGCGTTTTTACCGCTATTTTCTAATTTTTTTTACAATCGGCGCATTTTCCCTTTTCACACCCCGTATTTCGCCGCCATTTTCAAAATTTCCGCAAGGCATACGTTGAGTTCTTTTTGCTCCCTACCCGTGAGCTGACCTTTCATTTCGTACGCCGCCACCGCCTTGACGATCTCGTCCAATCTCATTCGGTCCACAGCCGAAAGCGTTGCCGCGCGAAGCTTCGCCACCGTTTGTTTGATATATTCCGTCGCCACGTCGAACGGGCGCGTTTCCGTGCTTTGCGGCGCGGAAAGCACCGTTTCCAACCGTTCGCGCAAATACCCGTTTTCCCGATCGGGCAAGGTATATTCCGTCCGTTTCGCCTCTTTTTTTGCGCGCATCCAAGCAATTCTTCTGCGCTGTTTCGCGCTCAGCGACGAAGCCAACAGCCCCCACGCCAAAACGTATACGCAAAGCGACAGCGCCCCCAACGCAAAAAGATACTTTCCGTCCACCCCCTGCAAGGCGAGCGCCGCAAGCATCAAGCTCGCGCCCAAGAAATACGCGCCCAAAAGCATCCCTTTAGAGGACGCGGCGTAAGCGAAGATCCAACCCAAAGCGACCACGGATAAAAAACCGACGGCAAACAGCCACCAAGGCAACGGCGATAAAACAGTTTCCAAGCTTTCAAAAAAAATCATACGAAAAATCTCCTTTACGCGTTTGATTATCGCCATAAAAGAGATTTTTAACCTATCGAAATTTATCTTTTTTTGTCAAAAAGCACTAACCGTGTACGAATTTAATCCATTTCCACCTCAAAACCGCGATAAATATTGACGATCGTACAGGTGATGGCGGTTTCGTCTAATTTCATAATCCTCGCCACCGCTTTTTTATACAAATTAAGTTGCAACCCGTATGTCTGTTTGAGCGCTTCCGCGCCCTTTTGCGAATATTTATAATCGATGATCCGCACGCGTCCCTCGCCCACGGCGAGCAGGTCGATCGCGCCTTGGAAAAGCAAATCTTCGCAACACTCCCCTTCCGCCGCACGGTTGCCCAAAAGCTCCAATACGTCGCATGCGGGAAGCGCCGCCAAAAATTTGCGTTCGCGGTACAATTCCATTCCGTCCAAGCTCTTAAAAATGGGATTGCAAAGGATCTCCGTCAATTTTTCCGCTTCCAGCAGCTTGAAATATCCTTCCTCAAACGCACCGTCCGCTTTCATTCGCGCAAGCTCGGCTACAACGCGCTCGCCCACCGCTTCGCGGCTTTTGCAAATCTTCAAAAGCGAAAAATCGAAATGTTCCAAAAACGCATGATAGGCAAGCCCGATTTCTTGGCTCGTTTCCCCCTCCACGTCGTTATCCTCGTGCGTCTCCTCGTCCTTCAAATCGTTATCGAACGCGTGCACGAACGCAAGAGAGCGGTTTTCCTGCAATTTCATCAACGCCGTTGCGGAGGTTTTTGCGGGCATCGCCTCGCAGCCTCCGTGCGCGTAATGCCAATCGAGCGCGTTTTCGATCTCTTTCGTCAGTTCCTCGTCGATATCCTTGCCCACGATCGGCTGACGGGTTTCGTACGGTAATTCGACCCCTGCCCCCGCCGTTTCGTATTTCTCCCACACGCTGAACGTCGTCAGTTCGGCAAACGAACGCGCGTAGCGGATATCCGCCGTTTGCTGTTTTTCTGTGAAGATCATATGCAAGGCGTACTGCGCGCGCGTAAGCGCGACGTAATAGATATTCAGCTCGTTTTTCACTTCGTCCAAAAGCTGTTTGCGCTCGTTCAAACGCCGAAGCACGGTGGAACGTTGCAACATTCGTTCGGCATCGAAGCATTTCGGCGCCAAACCGTACTCCTCGTCGAAAAATACGTCGTCGTTATCCGCGCCGTGGAAACCGCCGCTTAAATTTTCCACGATCACTACGGGGTATTCCAACCCCTTGGACGAGTGCATCGTTACCACGCGCACAGCGTCCTCGCCGCCGTTTTCGCAATATTCGATCTCGTAATCGAGCATTTTCAACCGCTCTAAAAATTCGTGCACGTCCATCGCCTCAGGCGTACGCGTTTCCTCTAAAAACCGATGAATCCGCTTCAAACAGCTTTCGCCGCTTTTCCCGCCCAAAAGCGCCGCTTCCATATTCGTATCCACGAGCACGCGCGAAAGCACTTCTCCCGCGCCCGAAACCTGCGAAAGCGTGCGGAGCGAGCGCAAATACGCAAAGAAATCTTTCAGCCGCGTCGAAAGCGCGTCCGTTTTCCCGTCCGCGTACCGATAACACGACTCGCGAAAGCTCTTTTCGCTTGAATACGCCGTTCTGATCTTCACCAGATCGTCCTCGTTCAAGCCGCCCATGGACGAGAGGAGCGCGCTGCAAAGGGGAATATCCTGCCGTTCGTTATCCACGAGCTTTAAAATATCGATCAGCGTTTTTATTTCGGGATAATCGCAAATATTCACCGCCGCAGCCGCCGTAACTGGCACGCCCTCGGCGGCAAGCGCCGCGATCACTTCGGAAATTTCCCCGCTCTTTTTCCGCGATAAAACGGCAATATCCGAATACCGCACGCGGCGGTACTGCTTGCGTTCGGTATCGTACCATTCGCCAAGCCGCTCCGATTTTACGATCTCGTGAATTTTTTTCGCCATCAAGGAAGCGTTTGCTTCCCTTCTGCCCGCATGGGCGCGCACGGAATATACGCCGCGGCGTTCATCTTTCTCCGTTTCCTCTTTGCCCGTAAAATGCACGCGTACGCGCCCGCTTCCCTCGCCGTACAACCCGCCGCGAAGCATCTTTGAATCCCGCACGTAATCCACCGATGAGTTATCCAGCGTCATCGCCAAGGAAAACTGACCGTTCACCGCGTCCAAAACGGCGTCGGAGCTTCTGAAATTTTTCGTCAACAGCAAGCTGTTGGCTTGCGGGTCTTGCTCGTACTCGTTTTGCTTTTGCGCGAAATACTCCGATTTGCTTCCTCTAAAACCGTAGATCGCCTGTTTGATATCCCCCACCAAGAACACGTTTTCGCCCGAAACCTTAGATAAGATCGCTTCTTGTACGGGGTTCACGTCCTGATATTCGTCCACGAACACGTAGCGGTATTTTTTCCGCATTTCCTCGCGAATTTCCGCTTGGTTTAAAAGCTCCAATGCGAAATGTTCGAGGTCGTTATAATCGAGTATCCCCTTTTCCCGCTTCAACGCCGCGTAGCGCGCGTCGAACAAAAGCAGATATTTTGCGAGTGCTCTCGCCGTATTTGAAGCGGACAGGTACGCGTTCAGTTCCGTTTCACGATCGGAAAACTGCGATAATTCTTTTGTGACGATCGCCGCAGCCTTATCCTTGATAAAGGCGAGCCGTTCCACCTCTTCGGCGTATTCTTGCGGTTGCTTTTTCGTGTTTTCCTTGCGCGTAAACGACGGCTTTTGCACCTTGCAAGCCGCAAACAGATCGCCCGCGCGCAAAATTTCGTCGAGCAGCGCTTGCACTTCTTCTACGAGCCGTGCGGACGAACCGCCGCCCGCCGAAAAATACAGGCGGCTTTTTTGCAACGCCGCCGCGTAATAGGCGCACTTTTCCCTGATCTTTTCGTAGATCTCGGCGCAAATTTTATCAAAGGTCGCCTCGCACGCCTCCGCCGCTTTTTCTTCTATCGTGCGGTAGTTTGTATGCGTGCGCATTTTATCGTAAACGGTATTGAAAATTTTCCGCAAACGGTTATCGCTCTTTTTGCGGAAATAAACGGATAACAGCGCCGAAAAATCCTCATCGTCCGAATCGTACGCCTCTTCGAACATCTCGTCGAGCGCCCTATTTTTCAGCGCCACGCCGTCCGCGTCGTCGCCCGCGATGATCGTAAACCGATTGCCCACTCCCACCGCGTAAAAATGCGTTTTGATGAGCTTGGAACAAAAGGAATGAATGGTGGAAATATCCGCCGACGGCACCGATTCGTATTCCCGTTTTAAGCGTTTTTTCTTGATCTCGTCCGTCGCGGGATCGTTATACGCTTTAACGAGCGCCTTTCTCAGCTTTTCTTTCATCTGTGCCGCCGCCTTTTTCGTATAGGTTACGGCGAGAATTTCCGAAACGGAAACGCCCTCGTCTTTAATCAGCCGTATCATCTTTTCGATCATCACCGTCGTTTTCCCGCTCCCTGCCGAAGCGGAAACGATCGTGCGCCCCTTGGCATTGATCGCCGCGCGCTGTTCTTCCGTGAAACGGTCGTTGGGCGTTTCCAAAATCTTGATATCACTCATTGTCCTCGCCCTCCTTATGCGCCTTTGCAATCGCCGCGATCTTTTTCGGCGTGATCCGCTCTTCCGATCTCACCGCGTGCACCTCTTTATGGAAACCGCACATACCGCCGAATTTGCAATAATCGCAGCTCCCTTTATACGGCGACGGCGCAATGAATCCCTCGCGAATTTCTTTAATCGCCCCGCGCGAAAGATAGATCCCGTAATCGAGGAACTGCATAAAGGTTTCCCCGTCCATCACCTTTTCCAGACGCGCGTTATCCGTCAGCTTCGCTTCAAAATACTCACTCTTGTTTTCGTCCGTCAAATTCCTGTCGCCGCAAAGCAACGCCTCGCTGTCGCCGTTCAAAAATCCCTGCATACGGAACCTGCCGTCCTCGGAATCTCTGAAATCCTCGGAAGCGGGGAAATACAGCACCCCCGCGGGCGTTTTTTCGCCGCGCACGGCAGACATATACAATTCCATTTGCAGCTTTTGCCCCGTATAGTACGCCACGGGCGTGGCGTCGATCCGCCCCGTTTTATAATCGATCACGCGCACGAACTTATCCGATTCGTCCACGCGATCCACCTTTCCGTAAAAATCCGCCGTGGAAACGGTCTGCTCCGTCCTCTGTTCGGTAAATCCCGAATCCTGCACCTGCCGATACACCGCGCGCGCCACCGTTACGCCCTCTTTTAAGAGCTTTTCTTGCGAATATTTCCCCGCCGCCGTATCCGTTTGCGAAGCGGCAGAGCCATCGTTCATCAAGCCCCTGCCCACCTCGTTTGCAAAATTTGCAAAGGCTTCTTCCGTATCAAATTCCCGTACTTTTTCCGTTACTCTTTCCAATAATGCGTGGATAAAATTCCCCGTATCCGTCGCCAGCACCGCCGTTTCCTCGCGTTCTTTCAGCTTCAAGCCCCGCTCGGCAAAATTTTTATACGGGCATGCAAAATACCCTTCCAAGGTCGAGGGCGAAAGCACGCCGCGCTGGAAGAACAATTCCTCGGCGTTTTCAATCGTTTTCACGCCCTCGTCCAAAACGCCGAAGCACTTGGGCAATTCCCCGCGCCGAGAAAGCGCCGCGTACAGGGAAGCAAATTCCCTGCGCTCGTCGATCTTTTGCGTTTCGTATTCGTTCAGCTCGCAAAGCAACTGCCGCGCCGCAGGCGCAACCGCCCCGCAACGGTAAGCAAAATCCGCCGCGGAATAATTTTTTTCTTCCGTAAGCGGAAAGCCTTCTTTTGTGGCAAACAGCTCTTTGATATAATAGAAAATATCGCTCAAAGCGGGATTTTCACCGTTTGAACCGAGCGGATAAGTAAGGTACAGCCCGCGCGTAAAGGTGCAAAGGTTCAAGCACGCGCTTTCGCGGCTGCGCCCGTTCACTTCCTCCACCATCGGCTCCAACACCGTTTTGATCTCTTTCAATTTCTCTTTATCCCGATCGGTAACGAGGTTCGCGTCGTCGCTGCGGCGAGGCACGGCGTCCGTCATTCCCAGCGCGAACAGCACTTCCACCCGTTCGATGCGGCTATCGGTAAGATCGCCCACGAACACCGCGTCCAACCGCAACGGATTGGGCGCGATCTCCGTCGCTTCCAAGCCCCCTTCCAAAACGGCGGCAAATTCCGCAAGCGACAGCACCTTCCCGCCCGCGATCTGACAAAGCTCGTCCAAAACCTTGCGGATATTCTTTTCGATCTGACTCAAATAACTGCGCGTACCCTCGTCCTCCGCGCTCTCTATCAGCTTATCGAGCGTTTCTTTTGCGCGAAAACTCGTAAGCAACGCTTTCACCGCCTCGCAGTACGCAACGCCCGTCGCTTTCGTTTTAAAAAGCTCCACAGCCCCGATCAACCGCTCGCGGCAACCCGAAAGATATTCCTCGCCGCCGAAGAACGGCAAAACGTCCTCGTCTCCCGCCTTTCGCTTTTCTTTCGTAAATTTTAAATCCCGCTTTGCGCCGCCGCGATAGTTAGAATATTTCAAAAGATAATTCCGATACCCGTCGCTTTCCCCGAAAAAGACGTTTTTCAGCACCCGATCCACCGCCGCAGGCGTATATTTTTCCTGCTTCGTTTCGATCACAGCCAAAATAAATTTGCTCAACGGATGCCGCTTTAAAGAAATCCTCTCGTCTATCGAATAGGGAATGGAATACTCTCTGAACGCCTTTTTCAGCGCGAGCGAATATTCTTCCACCGACGGCGTTAAAACGGCAAAATCCCGATATCGCATTTCAGGGTCTTGCATCAGCAGTTTTTTGATATTCACCGCCACGAACTCCGCTTCCCCCGTCTTATCGGGCGCGGCGAAAATGTGCACCTTGTCCGTGCGGTATCTCCCCTCGCTTCCGGCCAAGGCAACCTCGCTCATCGAAAAAAATCCCCGCCGAAGCACTTCCGCTTCCCCGTCGAGCGGCTCGCCTTTATTCAGCGCGTACGCCTTACCCTTTTGGTTGGCGCATTCCGCAAACCGCGCGTACGCTTGGTTTGTGTATATTTCTTCCTCGCCGGCAAAAAACACGCCCACGACGTTCGCCGCCGCGTCGATCGCCGCCGATACCGTTTTCATCGCCTGCGCCGTGAACGAAGAATAGCACAAAAAGAAAATATTCGTGCGTTCGATGCCTTTCGTCGCCTTGATACACGCGGGCAATAACGATAAATATTTTCCCTCGTCGAGATATCCGCTCGTTTGCAAAAACTCGTCGTAGCGTTCGTACACGAGCGCAAGATCGCGCATTTTATTTTTCAGCGCGCCGTCCTCGTCGGAAATATTTTCCACGTTTTCTTTTAATTGCCCGCTCGTAAGCTCGGAAGCGGAAAATTGCGCGAGCTGTTCGTAAATACACTTCGCGTTCGCCGCCACGCTGTCGGCAGAGGTGAAGCATTTCAAAAGCCCTTCCGCTTGCAACGCAAGCATGATTTCGCCCACCTTCATCACCGATCCTTGGCGGGAAAGCTGTTTTCTATCCGTTTGCAAAAACCGCGAAAAGGTGGTAACTTCCGTTAAAAAGCTGCCGCCCAGCCGCCGCATGAGCGCGCGTTCGGCAACGAGGGTGAGCCGATCCTCGCAAAACACGATATTTCGTTGCCCCATCGCCTCGTATTTTTCAACGGTTTCCCCCATCGCGTCCAAACATTCGGATAAGGTATAGGCATTGACGATCTTAACCACGCAATCCTCCCTCGCGCATACGCGCAAACTTTTCTACCCCTCTATTATAGCATATCCTTAGCGAAAATTTCAGCTTTTTTTCACAATTATTTTTATAAATTCGCCGTTTTGTTTTTACAATTTTCAAATTAAGTGCTATAATTAGAGAAACGGCGCTAATTTCAGCGCTGAAAAAATTTTACCGAAAAGGACGATTATGAAGAAAAAACTCCTCGCAGGGGCTTCCCTTGCGCTCAGCGCGGTATTGCTCACGGCTTGTAATACCGTCAACCAAAAGCTTGAATTTAACACGAATTGGGCACTCAATACGCTCATCGATACGCCCATTTCTTCCGTGGAAACGCTCACCTACGACGTAGACTTCGACGCGGCTTCCTTCTTCCAAGAAGAATATTATCAAGTGGCGTATTGCAAGGATATCGAGGGCAACAAAAAATTAGGCGTTTACGAAACGCGTTTGGAAGGCAAGGCAGACGGGTATTTGTATACCACCACGCTCACCCTTCCCGTCGTGTACACCTTCGGAGGCGCTTCGACGCTCTTTGAAGATACGGTTACCTCAACGGTGGAATTCAGAACGGCGCAAAAGAGCTTGGAACCGATCAAATCGACCAAACGCGTCGTATGCCATTCCCCCGTCAACGCCGAACCCACGAAAGCGGAAGGCTGCTACGTATCTTACGATTACGAAGTGATCATCGAATACAACGCCGATTGCACGGGCGGCACGATGACGCAGATCGACTATTCGGCGGCAGGCACGCTGTATGATAAAGCGGCGTATCCCAACGGAAAAACGACGAATTTCGAGATTGATAAGGAAACTTATAGCTATTTGGATAACGAACAGCTCCTGTTCGCCCTCCGCGGACTTTCCAACACCGAAATTTCCAGCGCGCAAAAAGTGAACGTCTACAACGCTTCGACGAAGATCGTGGAAACGGTAAGCGTTACCCCCTCGTCGACGGACAGCGAGAAATTCTCGTTCACGATCAACGGCACGCCGATCGGGGATACTCCTATCACCTATACGCCTGTAAGCATTTCCACGCCGCTGCCCTCTATCTTTGCGTCCACGAACACAGGCGCGGCGCAAGAGCTCCACTATGCGCAAACGGTCGATCCCTCGCTCAACACCTACCGCAACGTAATGTTGTATATGGAAGTTCCCGTAGCGTATAATATCGGCTCGCTCACCTACAAATTGAAAAACGCGGTATTCGCAAACTGATCAACGAAACTTAAAAAGCCACGCTCGCGCGTGGCTTTTTTTCGTCCTCTTTTCCTGTTTTCTGTTTTTCCTGTCGGTCTCTTT
>JAFTQB010000024.1 GCA_017462985.1 Clostridia bacterium | reverse complement strand
GAAAGCTCACGAAGCTCTTGATAGGTAATTTCCGACATCCATTTGGGCGAATTGACGATACGGGGGTCGCACGCGTAGAAGCCGCTGACATCCGTCCAGTTTTCATACAGGCTCGCCATAACAGAACGCGCTACGATAGAGCCGGAAATATCGCCGCCGCCGCGCGAAAAGGTTTTCACCTTCCCGTCCGCACCCAAGCCGTAAAAGCCGGGAATTACCGCCCTATGATGCTTACCGAGCACCTTTGCGCCAAGCTCGAACGTGCTTTCGTCCAACGTGCCGTCTTCCTTGAAACGAACGAATTCCGTCGCGTCCACGAAAGGCACGTCTAATACCGCCGCCATAATTTTTGCCGCCAAGAACTCGCCGCGCGAAGCGCAATAATCCCTGCCCGCGCCGTTCAAAATGGCGTTTTCCGCTTCGTCAAGTCCCGCTTTGATATGCAGTTCTCTGCCGATTTCCGTTTGAATATTCATAAAACGAACGCGGATTTTGGCAAACGTTTCCTTGAACGCTTCCAAATTGCCCGACTCAAACTCGTCCGAGCATTTATACAACAAGTCGGTCACCTTGATATCGCCGCTAAATCTTTTCCCCGGTGCAGATACGACGACGTAACGGCGTTCCGCGTCCGATTCTATGATTTTCGCGCCGGTAAGTATGATATTTCCACTAGCCATCGACGTTCCGCCGAATTTACATACTTTCAAACCCATAAAAACTCCTTTTTTACCCGCCGCAATCGTTGCCATGGCGGGTTCACTTCTCTCTATTATACTCTTTTAAACGTTTTTTCGTAAACTTAGATATTCAGCAACAACGCCACCAAAACGGAAATAATCAAGCACAACGCTTTGATCCAAAACTTCGAAATAAAGACGCTTTTCAAAAATTCTAAAAACTTCATACGACTTACCTCCGTTTCTTATTCGTCAAAGGCATATCTTGCCAGTAGTAATCCTTCAACGCGCTTACCAACATATCGTAATCGGCATAACGCGCCACCTTGCCCTTTTCCACAATGGAAATGATACCCGTTTCTTCGGAAACGACAAGCGAGATAACGTTTGCCACTTCGGTAATGCCGATCGCCGCGCGATGACGAGTACCGAATTCCTTAGGATAGCTGGTCTTTTGCGTGAGCGGAAGCACACAGCTTGCCGCCTGAATCTTATGCCCGTGACTGATCATTGCGCCGTCGTGCAAGGGCGATTTGGGGAAGAACACGCCTTCGATCATTTGCGAAGAAATTTCCGCATCGATGGGAATGCCGTGTTGCAAAACCTGCTTAGGCAAGCTGCCCTTGGAAAGCACGATCAACGCGCCCACGCTGTTTTTGGACATATTTTGCAAAGCACGAACGATTTCCTTAATGCAACGCTCGGTATCTTCCTGCGTGCGAATTTCGGTGTTCCCATCGCGTTTTTCAAACGCAGAATCCTTTTCTTCGTGGACGTCCCAGAAATATTTTTTCACTTCCGCGCTGAAAAGTAAGAACATAACCGCGGAAATAATAACAATGTAAATTAGATAGAGCTGTTTGGTCATCAAGCTGTCGTCAAACACACGAATCACGCCACCCGCCAAAATCATGACCCAGTACAGCCACATAAGCTTGGTGGAATCGTTATCGCGCAAAACCTTGGACACGAAAAAAATCATAGCGAAAAGCAAGACGATTTCCACCGCCGCAAATACGCTAAAATTCGTGAAAAAGTTTTGTACGCTTTCCCATAAATTCGCCCAGGAACCACCGATAATTAAAAGTTGATTTCCCATAATTCCTCCGCCGTCGCCTTTCCGCGAGCGCGCACCCGCGCGTATGCGCGAATAAAAAAATGCGTTTCGAAAAAACGACAAGTTTTGTCTACTGTATTATTATATATAATTTCCAAGTAAAAATAAAGCGTTTGCCTACGCTTTTTTAGTTTTTTTCAAAAAACAGCCGCGCTGTAACCGTTTTTAACGCCGCGGACGGCGTCCACTCGCCGCATTTGATCCCGCTTATCATTCCGTATATCCCTTCGTAAAGCGAAAGCAAGCCGTCTTTCGTGAACTTTGCCGCCTGTTCGCGATTCTTTTTCGCCGCGTATTCCTTGATGCCAAGTTCCAACGCGACGTCTCTATCGCTGCCCTTGCAAATGGAAATTTCATACAAGCCCTTGAAATAGGAAGCAAGCGACGACAAGAGCGACGTTTCGTTGAAGCCGCGCGCCGACAAATCGCGTATGATTTTTAAATATTCCGCATAGTTCTTGCGCGAAATCGCATTCGCCAACTCGTAAATTTTATACTCGGAATCGGGATAAACGAGCGCGTCCACCAACGCGTCCGTTAAACGCTGTTCCCCCGTTGCCGCGCAATAGCCGAGCAATTTTTCCGTTTCCTGCGCGATGCGCGCCATATCCAGCACGCAATAGGACGCCAGCTTCCCGCACGTCACCGAATCCGCGTACACCCCCGCGCGCTTGCAGGTGAGATAAATCCATTTCTTTATCGTCTCTTCGTCCGAGCGGGAACAGTCCACGTACGTTACGCCCGACTTTTTCGCCAGCGCCGCCGTGCCCGTTTTTCCCTTGCCCGAATTGACGATAAGCAGTATCCCGTCCGTTTGCGGATTATTAAATAAGGGGGACAGGTACGCGTCGAAATCCTTTTCGGTGGGATAAAACTCGGTTACCTTTACCATTCTCCTCTCGCTGATAAACGGAAAACAGTTCACCGCCTCCACCAGTGTTTTCAGCTTTTCACCCTTGAGCGCGCTCCCTTCAAAGCTGACGAAATCGAGCGTAGGCTCTTGTACGAAACGTGTTTTTAAAAGCTGTTCGCCCTTTTCCCGAAAATAGACTTCTTCCCCTTCGAACAAATAAACGGGCTGCGCGCCGTGCTCGTCCGTGAATTTCTTAAAATCGACGTATTTCATCACCGCAACCTCCCGTTTTTTTGGCGATTTTCCGCTATTATGTTATTATTATAACATACCCGTTTACAAAAAGCAAGAAAAACGCCGAATTTTTCCGCATTTGCCTATTTTCTCACTGGTTAAAGATTGACGGCAATCGTACAAACGAGCGTCCCGACCGCGCAAAGCGCCGTCAGCCAAGCTTTACTCTTCTTTGACAAATTCCATTTGTCCGTAAGAAAGGTACAGCCCAAGTAGTAGCAAATACTGCCCGCGCCCGAAACGGTAACGCCCGTAAGGGCAAAGCCCGTGAAATCAAAGATTTCAAAGAGTAACAGCACCGCCGACCAAACGGCGTTGGGGATAAACAAAAAGACCTGCGCCGCCGCAAGCGGCAACAGCGCGGCGATAAGGACGAATATCAACAGCAACGCAAATACCGCGCTGACAAGCGGAACAAAGATAAAGTTGAGTAGCAACGACCAGCCCGACAAATAGCCGAACGCCGAGAGCAAAACGGGCGCGG
>JAFTQB010000023.1 GCA_017462985.1 Clostridia bacterium | reverse complement strand
GGCGTAACACCTAAAATATATTATGATTGGTATAAAGAAATATTTGGGGATAAAACCCCTTATTCGTTTAGACATACTTTTTGTACCGTTTGTCAAGAATATGTACGGCAAGAAATCGTAGATATCTGGATGGGAGACTCACCTCAACGGTTGATCGGTAGGGTGTACACTCACTTCTCCGACGAATTTTTACAAAAGGAAATGGATAAAGTACATTTCCATATAAAATCGTCTAAGTAAAATTTAAAATCATTCACCAAATCGTTCACCAAATCGTTCACCAAACCCTACCAAAAACGCTGTTTTGAATGAATATTTATGCAAAAATGACACAAAAAAACCGACTTTTATGCATTATTTTTGCATAAAAGTCGGTATTTGGAGCTACTAGGCGGATTTGAACCGCCGACCTCGTCCTTACCAAGGACGCGCTCTACCGACTGAGCCATAGCAGCATTTCAATTGATTACTATGATATTATATTGAAAATCAAAAGGAAAGTCAAGCCGAAAAAGGGTACTTTTTAAAAAATTTTTCTTTTTTCCGTTTTTGAATATCTACAACGGATAAAATGAAACCCGAAATCTATCCCTTACAGATAGATTTCGGGTTTCATTTTTCTTATTTTGCGTATTCTACGCTACGGAATTCACGAATGACGTTGACTTTGATCTGACCGGGATATTCAAGCTCCGTTTCGATCTTTTTGGCAATGTCTTTCGCAAGGAACAAAGCTTGCGCGTCGTCCACTTGATCGGGTTTGACCATAACGCGGATTTCTCTGCCCGCTTGGATCGCATAGCTCTTTTCTACGCCGGGGAACGAGGATGCGATCGATTCCAATCTCTCCAAACGCTTGACGTAATTCGAGCCTGTTTCCCGTCTTGCGCCAGGGCGAGCGCCCGAGATTGCGTCAGCCGCCTGAATGAGCACGGCTTCGATCGTCTTAGGCTCCACGTCGCCGTGGTGCGCCATGATGGCATTGACAATATTAGCGTTTTCCTTATATTTCTTCGCAAGGTCTGCGCCGATCTGAATGTGCGTGCCTTCCTGTTCTTGGTCGACAGCCTTACCGATATCGTGCAATAATCCCGCGCGTTTTGCAAACGTAACGTCCAAACCGAGTTCAGCCGCCATTTGCCCTGCCAACATCGCCACTTCCATGGAATGTTTGTATACGTTTTGACCGTAGCTCGTTCTGAATTTTAATCTGCCGATCAATTTAATCAGTTCGGGATGCAACCCGAAAATACCCGCTTCAAACACCGCCGCTTCGCCCGCTTCTTTGATTTGCAGATCGATTTCGCGAGTAACTTTGTCCACTGTTTCTTCAATTCTTGCAGGGTGGATACGACCGTCGGCAATCAACTTTTCAAGCGATAACCGCGCGATTTCGCGCCGTACGGGATCAAAACCCGACAAGATCACCACTTCGGGAGTATCGTCGATGATAAGTTCGATACCCGTTGCATTTTCCAACGCGCGGATATTTCTACCCTCGCGCCCGATAATACGGGCTTTCATATCGTCGTTGGGAAGGGGTACGACGGAAACGGTGAGTTCCGATGCTTGATCTGCGGCGCATTTTTGAATGGCGAGAGAAATAATCTTCTTCGCGTTCATATCCGCTTCGTCGCGCGCTTGTTGTTCCATATTGCGCACTTGGATCGCTACGTCGTGGCGAACGGAATCAAGAATTTCCTCCATCAAGATCTTTCTCGCTTCGTCTTTCGTAAGCTGAGCGACCTTTTCAAGTTCTTGGATCATCAATTCGTGCTGAGAATTGAGTTTTGCCTGCAACGCCTTGACTTCTTCCTCTTGACGGGCAAGATTTTGCTTTTGCGCCTCCAACGCCTCCAACTTTTTATCCAAAGAATCTTCTTTTTGCGTTAAGCGCTGCTCCATTCTTTGCAGCTCCGCACGCTTTTCTTTGGTTTCACGGTCGAATTCGTTTCTTAATTTTAAATCCTGTTCCTTTGCTTCCAGCAACGCTTCTTTCAAAGCGCGTTTGCTTTCTTCACGGCCTTGCGCGATAATTCTTTCCGCCTCGGCTTTTGCTTCATTGAGAATTTTTTCAACCTGCTGTTTTGCAGAGCCGACTTCTTTTTCCGTTCTCTTTTTGTATAAAACAATAAAAACAAAAGCACCGATCACCGCCACGAGTACGACAACGATCATCGAAATGATATAGGTTGCCAAATCAACGGTACCAGCCAGAAACAGGACGCTTGCAGTTAAGTAGTTCATAAATAGCCTCCTGTATTGAAATTTGAAATTGATAAAACTTATAATTTATAACGAAACGCTTCCGTTTTCGTCGATTATTCTTTTATCTAACCCTATTTTACAATAAAATAATCAAAATGTCAATTGTTTGAGAAAAAATACTTGCGACGAATATGAAAATAATATAGAAAAAACACGGACTTTTGAAAATCCGTGTTTTTTGCGTTCGTCAAATACCTGCCGCCGACAAAAGCTCGTCCACTTCTTCCATCCAAAGCGAAGCCGACGCGTCCGAAGGCATATGCCAATCGGAACGGGGAGAAAAGCTGATTTCGCCAACTTTTACTCCATCGGGACTGCAAGAGCGCTTGAACTGTTGCGAGAAAAACCGTTTATAAAAATTCTTCAACCACTTCAAAAGCGTTTGATCGTCGTACTTTTCTTTAAACGCGTGCTTTGCAAGCGCAAACACCTTTTTAGGCGAAGCGTATCTGCCCAAGATATGATAGATATAAAAATCGTGCAATTCGTAAGGACCGACGAGATCTTCCGTTTTTTGCGCAATTTCGCCCTTGGTATCGGGCGGTAAAAGCTCGGGGGAAATATCCGTGTTTACCACCGATAAAAGAGTTTCTTTGAGTTGCCCTTCCGCTCTGCTTGCTTCGTAAGCCACAAGGTTCTTTACTTGCGTTTTCGCAATGGAAGCGTTGAGCGAATACATCGACATTTGATCGCCGCTGTAGGTACACCAACCGAGCGCCAATTCGCTCAGATCGCCCGTACCGACGACCAGTCCGTTCGTTTGATTGGCGATATCCATTAAGAGGAGCGTACGCATACGCGCTTGCGCGTTCTCGTAAGTAACGTCGCGAACGGTTTCGTCGTGCCCAATATCTTTAAAATGCTGTAAAACGCTTTCTTTTATGGGAACGGTGCGCAAGGTTGCGCCCACGCTTTCGATCATTTTTAAGGCGTTCTGATAAGTTTTTCCCGTCGTCCCGAAGCCGGGCATCGTTACCGCGACGATATCCTTTTTATCTTTGCCCAAAATTTCGAACGCACGAACTGTGGCAAGCAGAGCAAGCGTGGAATCCAAGCCGCCCGAAACGCCGATCACTGCCGTTTTTGCATTGATATGCGACATTCTGCGAGCCAAAGCGTGCGCTTGAATACAAAGCGCCGTTTCACTATCTTCCTCTTTCGTAACGAAGGGTAACCGTTCGAGTTTTCTTAAATTCAATTTCGCATTGGAAAGAAAATCGCGGACCTCCACTTCCAAAACGCTCGCGTTTTGCGTGCCGAATCCTTTCTTGTTACGCTCGGCAAGCAAAAATTCCGTATCGATCTCAGCAACGGCAATGCCGCCCGAAAACGGCTGAGACTCGTCGATAACGTTTCCGTATTCACCGATAAGATTGTGCGCGGCAAATACGCAATCGGTAGTAGATTCGCCTTCGCCAGGGTTTGCATAGACGTACGCGCAAATATTTTTACCCGTATGCGCTTTCAGCATCGTACGGCGATATTCCGCTTTCCCCACAAGTTCTGTAGAAGCGGAAAGATTGACGATCAGCGTAGCGCCTGCCGCCGCGAGTTGATTGCTCGGCGCGTTCGCCACCCAAAAATCCTCGCAAATTTCACATCCGATTTTGATATGCTCTTTCCCTGAAATACCGAAAATAATGCCCGTACCGAACGGCGCGAAAAGATCTTCCCAAAGGGAAAGCATACTCCCCGAGCTTACTGCTTCTACGCCGCTCGCAAAATAGCGTTTTTCAAAAAATTCCGCGTAATTGGGCAAATACGATTTGGGAACAACTCCAAGCACCTCGCCGTCTAAAACGGCGGCGGCGGCGTTATACAGCTTACCCTCGAAAAGAACGGGCAAGCCGACGAATATAAGCATATCGATCCCTTTTGTAAACTGCGTGATCTCACGAAGGGCGTCTTTGCATTTTTCTATCAAAAAAGGTTGTAAAAACAGATCCCCGCAAGTATAGCCGCAAAGGCAAAGCTCGGGGAATACGAGTACTTCCACCCCCTCCTTTGCTTGCTTTGCGATCTCCGCTTCGATCGACATCGTATTAAATTTTACGTCGGCTAATTGAAGTTTAGGGCTAACCGCCGCTACTTTTACAAAACCGTATTCCATAATTCTTTCCAAAAATCAAATTATTCTTGCGTTTCTTCCGTTTCCTCGTTGCCGCCCTTTGCCGCTACGCGGATTTTTTCTTCGATTTCTTTGCAGATTTCGGGATTTTCTTTTAAGAATAAACGCATTTTTTCTCTGCCGTTCGCCACTTTTTCGCCGTTATAGCTAAACCAAGCGCCGCTCTTGCCGAGAATGTCGTATTGTACGCCCAAATCGATGATACAACCTTCTTGGGAAATACCTTCGCCAAAGACGATATCGAATTCCGCCTGCTTAAAAGGAGGCGCAAGTTTATTTTTCACGACCTTTGCTTTCGTGCGGCTACCCACTGCACCGTCGGCGTCTTTCAGCGTATCCGTTCTTCGAATATCCAAACGCACGCTCGCATAGAATTTAAGCGCCTTACCGCCCGTCGTCGTTTCGGGATTACCGAACATAACGCCAACCTTTTCGCGGAGTTGGTTAATAAAGATTACGCAGGTATTCGATTTATTGACGATACCCGTCAGTTTTCTAAGAGCTTGCGACATCAATCTCGCTTGCAAACCCACGTGCGAATCGCCCATATCCCCTTCGATTTCCGCCTTAGGCGTAAGCGCCGCAACGGAGTCGACAACGATAATATCCACCGCCGAACTTCTTACGAGCGCGTCGGCAATATCGAGCGCCTGTTCGCCCGTATCCGGTTGGGAAACGTAAAGATCGTCCAATTTTACGCCCAATTTCTTTGCGTAAACGGGATCGAGCGCGTGTTCTGCGTCGATGAACGCCGCTACGCCGCCCATTTTTTGCGCTTCCGCTATCGCGTGCAACGCAACCGTTGTTTTACCCGAAGATTCGGGACCGTAGATTTCGATGATCCTGCCGCGGGGAAGCCCGCCGATTCCAAGCGCGATATCCAAGGATAAACAACCCGTGGGGATCACGTCGATTTCGGTATTACCCGCTTCGTCGCCAAGACGCATGATCGAACCTTTACCGTATTGCTTTTCAATTTGCAAAAGTACTGCGTCCAAAACCTTCATTCTTTCGCTGTTTTTTTCTGCCATATGATTAAATCTCCTGATTTTTTATACGTTTTTTAATTGTTTGCAAGCGAGGAATAACGCGTAACGGATCGCCGTTTCCGTAATCTCCTCTCTCGTACCGCTCAAACGGTAGCTGTAAACATACACCTTATCGTCTACGCCCACCGCAATACAGCAACTGCCTATCGGTAGCCCCGATCCGTCGCCGTTGGGACCAGCAAGCCCCGTGGTAGCGATCGCAACGCTTGCGTTCCCTGAAGCCAATAACCCCGCCGCCATTTCGTACGCAGTTTGTTCGCTGACAGCTCCTTGCGTACGAAGCGTGTATTCCGTTACGCCCAATCGGCGCATTTTCGAAAGCTCCGAATAAGTATTCAGCCCCTCGAAATAAACATCGCTCGCCCCTGAAACGGAAACGATCTTACGCCCCACGCCGCCGCCCGTGAACGATTCGGCAACGCCGATCGTTTTCCCGCGCAATTTCAGCAACCGCACGAGCTGTACTTCCAACGGCGTATCGTCGAGCGCATACAGATTTTCGCTCAATTTATCCGCCAAAAAGCGAAGCGCGTCGTCCGTGAGCATACGCGGCGTCGTATCGTCGTAAAAAATACGAATGATATCCTCGCCGTAATTTCCCTCTTTTGTGATCGTCAAACGGTTGCCGCACATTTGCCGCGTTTGATCGAGCAAACCGTTTAGCCAACCGCTATCCGCGCCGACCGTACGCAAAACGATCGAATCGGTACGCGAGCCGTATTTTTTATGCAAATACGGAACGCAAACGCGTTGTACGTATTCTTCTCCCGTTTGAGCGCTCTCGCACGATAACAAAAACAAGCTCTTTTCGCCGTCCATACAAACGCCTACGCCCGAAAGCGTATCCCCGAAGAAATCTTTGCCCAAAGCGTTCGAAAGCAAGGAACGAACGCTCCCGATCGAAACGCCGCATGCGACGATCGCGATATTTTCGTACGCATTTTTCCAATCGATCACCGCCGACGCAACTGCTTCTTGGCGTTGAATCGGCAAGGCTCGAAGCTCGGAAAAAAATACGCCCGAACGTTCGAACGCCTGCACGATCGGCAAATACTCGCCGTTGCCGCAAGCGTTTTCATTGATGATCACCAAACAAGCGTTTTTCATTAGTATGCCCTTAATTCGCGTCCTTTAATACGGCGCGATTATTTACCACGTACGCCACGCCCGACACAACGGTGAGCACGGTGGCGATCGCAAACAAGCAAAACGCGACGATGAGCAGGATTTTTCCAAATTCCGTATCGCCAAACGCGCCGCCCGCCAAAAAGACGACGATACTGACGTCTTGGAAGATCGTTTTGAATTTTCCAAGCTTATCCGCCGCCATAACGACGCCCGCCGTCGCTGCGATCTGGCGGAACGCGCTGATGATAAGCTCCCTTGCCATGATCACGCAAACGCATACCGTTGTAGCGATATAAAGAACGTCGCAATATATGCCGAAAACGCCGAAAAATTCGTCTTTTGCCGCGAGCAACAAGATCATTGCCGTGGAAACGAGCACTTTATCCGCGATGGGATCGAGGAATTTACCAAGGTTGGTAACCAACCCGCGGGAACGGGCGATATATCCGTCGAGCGCGTCGGTCGCCGCCGCCAACAAAAAGACGATTGCGGCGATTAAAAAACGCCAAAGCCCTAAGGGCTGAATAAAGAAAACTGCCACGAAAATAGGGATCATAAAAATACGGATAAGCGTGATCTTATTGGGTAAATTGAGTTTCATATCGTATAATCCTCCGTAAAGCCGTACAAATCGTAAGCGTCGGTTTTTTGTATTTTTACAAGATAGGTTTCGCCCTGCATTGCCTCGGCGGCGTTAAAATAAACCTTTCCGTCGATTTCGGGAGCATTGAAATACGCCCGACCGACGAAGCAGCCTTTTTCGTAATCGATCCCGTCGCAAATCACTTCGATCTCTTTCCCGATCAAGCCCGAAAGAAATTGTAAGGAAATTTGCCGTTGGATTTCGTACAACGCTTTTACGCGGCGGGCTTTCGTACGATAATGCACCTGCCCTTTCATCCTCGCAGCGGCGGTATCGGGTTCTTTGGAATAAGCGAAGAAACCGCAATTTACGAGGCGCGCTTCTTTTAAAAATTCGATCATTTGCAAAAATTCTTCTTCCGTTTCCGAGGGAAATCCCGAAATGAAGGTGGAACGAATGGCGATTGAAGGAATTTCTTTACGAAGCCTTGCAAACAGCGCCAAATAATCCGCGCGCTTGCCTTTTCGATTCATTAGCT
The DNA here is from genome assembly GCA_017462985.1 of Clostridia bacterium. GTDB lineage: Bacteria > Bacillota > Clostridia > Christensenellales > Borkfalkiaceae > Scatosoma. The sequence continues at coordinate 28,850 of JAFTQB010000023.1, read as the reverse complement.
TTAACACTCTGTCTTCGCTGTGCTGTAAGGGAATATCGATATATTTGAGTATCTTATCGTTATCCCGAATTTCCGCAATCAATTCGTCTGTGATCACGTCGGGATAGCAATACAGCAAGCGGATCTTGCGGATATTTTCCAAAGCGGAAAGCTTTTGCAACAATTCCACGAAACGGTTTTCCCCGTACAACTCTTCGCCGTATCTCGTCGTATCCTGCGCCACGATCACGAGTTCGGAAAGTTCGCCCAATTCTTCCGCTTCCTTTAAAAGCGCTTCCATAGGATAGGAACGGTATTTTCCGCGTATTTTGGGGATCAAACAATAGGTGCAGTGATTATAACAGCCGTCCGCGATCTTCAAATACGCAAAATGCGGATCGGTGGTCTGTACGCGGTCGATTGAAATTGCTTCTTTTCCCTTGCCCACGAAGTTTTGCCTTTCGCCCGTCGCGTAAGAACACTCGATCGCTTCAAAAAGCAATTGGTAATCTTGAACGCCCAAAAACACGTCCGCTTCCGAAAGCGGCACAAACAGCTCGTCGATGAATTTTTGCGGCAGACAGCCCGTTACCACGATTTTTTCCAAATTTCCGTTTTTGTATTCGGAAAATTCAAGGATCGTTTCAATCGCTTCTTTTCGCGCGGCGTTTAAAAAACCGCAAGTATTGACGATCAAAATATTCGCTTGGCTCGCGTCGTCGGTGAGCGTAAACCCTTTCGCCGTGATCGCCGCCAACATCTTTTCCGTATCCACGCGGTTTTTATCGCAACCGAGAGAGATTACGCCGAATTTCTTTTGTTCTAACATTCTCTAACCTGTTCGATGACATCAGTATAACACAGAAAATATGACAACTGTATGCCACTTTTAAAAAATATTTTGAAATTTTTTTAGAACGGCCCGTAAAGCTGTTCAAATACTTCTTTGGTGATGAGCACCTTTCTTGCTTTCGCGCCTTCAAACGGCGAAATATATTCCATCGCTTCCATCCATTCGATGATCTTGCCCGCCTTATTGAAACCGATCGAGCATTTTCTTTGCAACATGGAAATGGACGCGTTCCCCGATTGAATTACGAGCTTCAACGCTTGGATATAAATTTCTTCCACTTCCCCGTTCACGGGATCGCCGCCCTCGTCGCCGTTTCCGCCGCCGCGGGAATTATTGATATACGCCGTAGCCGCTTCGTCGTAATACGCTTCGTTGTTCGCTTTGATGAAATCCACCACCTTTTGCGAATCCGCCGAAGAAATAAACGGGCTTTGCACGCGCACGGGAGTATTGATCCCCGCCATCGTATACAGCAAGTCGCCGTAACCGAGCAGTTTTTGCGCGCCCGTTTGATCGAGGATAACGCGCGAATCTACGTCGCTCGCCACGGTAAACGCGATACGCGTGGAAAGATTGCCTTTAATAACGCCCGTAATGACGTCCGCCGACGGGCGTTGCGTAGCCAAAATCAAATGAATCCCCGCCGCGCGCGCCTTTTGCGTGAGGTTTTGGATACGGTCTTCCATATCCTTTTTCGCCGCGAGCATCAAATCGGCAAGCTCGTCCACGATAATAACGATTTTGGGAAGCTTATCCTCGCCCTCGCCAAGGTTCGCGTTGTATTCGTCGATATTCACAACGTAAGTACCCGATAAACTCTTCTTTTCAAACAGCGAATACCGGCGATTCATTTCCCCAATCGCCCAATTCAAGCTTTGGATCGCCTTACGCACGTCGGTGATGATCTCGTTGATCATCAAATGCGGCAGGTTGTTGTAGAGCACAAATTCCGTCTTTTTCGGATCGATCAAGATCAACCGAAGCTCGTCGGGGGAATACTTGACGATCAAGCTGATGATGAGCGAGCCGAGGAATACGCTCTTCCCCGCGCCCGATGAACCCGCCACCAAAAGGTGAGTCATCTTGCAAATATCCCCGTAAACCTTGCGGTTCGCTACGTCCTTACCCATCGCAAAGGTGAGCGAGGTGGGCTTCGCCTTGATAAATCCGTCGTCGGTGAACATACAGCCGAGCTGTACGAACTGACGGTTTTTGTTGGGAACTTCGATACTCACCGTACCGTCCTCAAAGCTGGGATAAATATTTACCCCCTTACAGCAAAGGCTGATCGCAATTTCTTGTTCGAGCGCAACGACTTTACGGGGAGATACGTTGCGGGGAATCGCCACGTTATAGCGCGTAACGGTAGGCCCGAAGGTGACGGAAGCGATCGTTGCGTCGCTCACCTTATAATCGGCAAGCGTCATAATAATCATTTGCTTGATATGCTCCACTTCGTCTTCGTTCGCGTCAGGCGTGGTATCGCTGCAATCGAAATAATCGAGCGGTATGCGCACGTACGGTTTTTTAATACGGGGCTTGGGCGGCGTTACTTCTACCGCTTGCACGGGCGGCGTTTCCACTACTTCGTCCACCGTTTCCTGCGGAGTTTCCACGGGAATACGCCTGCTTTCCGTTACGTCGAAACCGCTATCGCCGTCGCCGCGGCGGGAAGTCGTATCGAACGCGACTTCTTCTCTGCGCCCCGTCGTTTGCGAGCGTGCAGGCGGCTCGTCGAACGAGCGCAAGGAATAGGGATCGTCGCTGCGCGAAGCCGTCGTTTCCTCATCGTCGAAAATGGAAGAACGGTCGGAATATTCATCCTGCGATTTCCGCGTGGACGAACGGTCAGCATTTTCTTGCGCCCCGAAAATATTCGGGTTGGAAAGCGAGAACACGTCCATATATTCGTGCCGTTGATAATCCGAAGCACCGCTATTTTCCGCGTCTTGCCGCATCGTCGTTTCGTCGCGGGTTGCCGCTTCTTGCGAAGAAAGATCGTTGAAAGCCGTAGGCTGTTCGTAGCCTCTGCCGCGCGTTTCAAACGTAGGCGTTTCCTGTACGGGCGGCGTTACCGAACGGGTAGGCTCGGTATACGCGGGCGTTTGCTCGCGCGCCGTAAAGCTCGGCTGCTGCGCGCCGAAGGTAGCCCCCTGCGGCTCGTTTACAATCTTGGTCGGACGAGCGCCTACGCTATCCACCGTTTGCGAATAGGTCTGCGAATAGGTGGGCGCAACGGGCTGACGGGAAGGATCGTATCCCGAACGGCTGTTCGCCGCCGAGTTGCTATCGAAAATCAAATTGGTACGGAAATTTTCTTGCGGCGAGCCGCTGAATAAAAAGCGCCGACTCTCTTCGGGCGTGATCTGTTGAGGCGCGGGATTTCCTAAGCCCGTCGAACCAAACGGAGAAAATACCCTTTCCGCCGTCTGCGGCTGCCCCGCCGTAGGTTGCCCCTGCGCTTGTCCCGCTTGCGGTTGCGGCGTTTCTTGCGCCTGTTCCCCATCTCCCCAAAGCGAAACGCCGGGCCGTTGGCTCATTGCGTACTGCGAACCGTAGGGATAATATCCCCCCATATTTTGAGGCGCGAAACCGCCTTGATAATAACCGGGCATCGGTTGCTGCGGCTGTTGCACCTGCGGTTGCGTATAAGGTTGTTGTACCTGCGGTTGTGCGTAAGTCGGTTGCGGCGCAGTAGGTTGCACCGTCGCTTGCATTGCAGGTTGGGGCGCAGGTTGCGGCGTAGTTTGCGCTTGCGTTTCCTGCGTGGTCTGCTCCGTGGTATCGTCCTGCTTTTTAGTCTTTTTCGCCTTGCGGGGAAAGAGCTTTACGGTGATATACAAGCTGACTAAAAACAGCGCCGAAAGAATAACGATCGCGCCGACGGGGGAAGCCAAGCGCAAAAGCGCGACAGGCAACGCACCGATCCAGCCCGCCACCGTACAAGCGGGGAAATTTGCGCCCGCGTTAAAACATTCGGGCAGATAGCTTTCCTGCGGGATATTAAAGGTGAACGCGGCGTGAAAAATCAGCGTGGCGAAAGACGCCGTTATCGTAAAGGCAACGAGCGGCGCGCGCTTTTTGAAAAGCTTAACGCCCAAAAAGCTCATAATGCAATTATATGCAATCACGACGAACAACGGATACGCACCGTATCCGAACAAGCCCGTCAAAAGCATATGTATATAAAGCCCCACGTCCCCGAACATGGCTTCTCTCGTAAACAAAATCAATAAAGCGAGAATAGAAAACAGCGCAAAAACGGCGCTGATACTCTCTTTGGTGATCAGCGAAGAATCCCGTTTATTCTTTTTTCCTTTTTTCCCTTCTTCCTCTTGCGTATCCGTCGTCTTACCGTCTTGCTCAGCCAAAACAAACACCTCCTATCTATACTCTATCATTATAACATTTTTTTTTACATTTATCAATAATATTACGCAAAAAAATTGGCAGGAAAAGCGACTTTTTTTCTTTTTGTCGCAACCCTGCCGTCCGCTTTTTCTATTTTTTTTGATTTTTTACGCCTTTGGCGAGATATTGCGCCAAAAAATAAATATCCCCCGCGCCTAAAAACAACACGCAATCGGTTTCTTTTACGGTGCGTTTGAGCCAAGCGGAAAGGGATACGACGCTTTCGGAATATAAACAATTCCCAATACGTTCCGCAAGCGTTTTTCCGTCGCCTTCTAAATTGAACCGCTCCCTTGCGGGATAGGTTTTATAAATCATCAGCCGTTCCACTCCGCGCAAAGCGGAAACGAACTCCTCCATCAGCGCTTTCGTCCGCGAAAAGGTATGCGGTTGGAATACGACGAACAATTTTCCTGCGCAAATTCGCTTTGCCGTAGCGATCGAAGAAAGGATCTCTTTGGGATGATGCGCGTAATCGCAAACGGCGGTCGCGCCGAAAATTGTTCCGATTTCTTCAAATCGGCGTTTCACGGCGCGAAAACTTTCCAAGCCGCGTTTGATCTCTTCTGCGGAAAAACCGTACGAACGCATCGCCGCAAACGCCGCCAACGCATTATATACGTTGCACCGCCCCACCGTTTTTAAGCGCACGCGGCACACCTTTCTCCCGTATTCATACACCGTGAACGCATACCTTTCCCGCTCCGAAGATAAATGCGAAGCACGGTAATCGGCGGTCTTATCCAAAATAGAAAAGGTTACGGCGTTTTCCACGCCTTTCGATCGCTCGTCGTCCAAGCAAACGATTGCTGTTTTCGCCGAACGGCAAAAGGCATAAAAGGTGTTTTTTAAATCTTCTTCCCCGTCGTAACATTCCATATGGTCGCAATCGATATTTAACAAAATTGCCGTTTCGGGGACAAGCTTTAATAAATTTTTCTTATACTCGCACGCTTCCGTAACAAGATAGTCCACGCCCTCAAAGAAAAAATTTCCCATTTCGCTGTCCTCTCCGCCGATATGCGCGGAAAAACCCACTTTCGCACTCTTTAAAATATGCGCGCACATCGCCGTACAGGTAGTTTTCCCGTGGCTTCCCGCAACGGCGATCACGTGGGAAAATTCTTCGCACAAAAGGCGCAAAAAATCCATACGGGAATACACCCGCTTATTTAAGAATAAAGCGCAGTTCAGCTCTTTATTTTCTTGACTTATCGCGTCCGTATACACAACGGTATCCGCGCCGCAAACGCGGGTGAGATCGACCGCTTCCCCCACGGCGATATCAACGCCGAGCATACGCAATTTTTCCACCTGTTCGCCGCCGAAAAGATCGCTCCCTTGCACTTGATAACCGTTTTTGATCAAGAAGTAGGCAAGCCCGCTCATCGAAACCCCGCCAATGCCGATAAAATAGAATTTTTCGCCTTTTTTCAATCCCTTTAAGCCCATAACATATTTATATGATCCATAAGGACAAATTATAACGAATTTCGACAAAAAGAAAGAGCGCGAAAAAATTTCGCACTCTTCATTTTTTAATAAAAATCAGATTATTGCTGAGAATCGCCGCCGTTTCTTCTAATGAAATAATCGACGAATTTAGGACGGCGTTTTTTCGTTTCCTCCCCCGTCGCTTGCGTAGTTTCCGCCTGCGTAGGGATAGGATCGTCCGGTTCAAACGGAGCGGGTTGCGCCGTTTGCGTTGCTTGCGGTTGCGCTTCCGCCGTCGCCGGTTGTTGAGGCGCTACCGCGGGTTGCGGAGCGGGCGCGGTTTGAGGTTGCGCAAACGGTTGAGTATAAGGCTGCGCGTACGGTTGGGTATACGGTTGCGTATAAGGTTGTGCGTACGGCTGTGCATAAGGTTGTGCATACGCCGCGCCGCCGACGCGTTCGCCGTAGGTGCGTTCGATCTTATCCGAAAGGGTATGCGCGCGTTGCGCGGAAGCCGCCGCGTCCTCCGGCACGGCTTGACCGCCCGCAAAGCCCGTCGCAATGATAACGACTTCTACTTCGTCCGACATCTTTTCGTCAATACAAGCCCCGAAAATGACGTTTGCGGAATAATCAATCACGCCTTTCACCAAATCAGCCGCCAAGCATACCTCGTCCAACGACAGGTCTTTCCCGCCGACGACGTTCAAAATAACGGAATTTGCGCCCTCGATCGTCGTATTGAGCAAAGGACTGCAAACCGCGCAACGGACGGCGTCGGAAATTCTCTTTTCGCCTTTCGCCACGCCGATCCCCATATGCGCTACGCCGCGGCCTTTGAGCGTAGTACGAACGTCTGCAAAATCCAAATTGATGAGCGCGGGGTTGACGATTAGCTCGGTGATTCCGCGAATCCCTTGACGAAGCACTTCGTCCGCCACTTTGAGCGCTTCCGTAAACGAAGTTCCCTTAGGCACGACTTCACGAATTTTATCGTTGGGTATGGTGATGATGGAATCGACCGATTTTTTCAGTTCCTCAATCCCCATCAAAGCGTTATCCATTCTTTTTTTCGCTTCAAACGAGAACGGCAAAGTAACCACGGCGACGGTGAGAATCTTCATTTCTTTCGCGATTTTCGCGATGACGGGCGCGGCGCCCGTACCCGTGCCGCCGCCCATACCCGCCGTGATAAAGAGCAGGTCGGTATCTTTTAAGACTTCTTGAATTTCCGCTTTGTTTTCCTCCGCCGCGCCTCTGCCGATCGCAGGGTCGGCGCCCGCGCCGAGTCCGTTCGTAAGCTGTACGCCGATGCGAATACGCTTGCTTGCTTTTGACCGCGCCAAATCCTGATTATCCGTATTCACTACGACGTATTCAGCGCCCCGCAACCCCGATTCGATCAAGCGGTTGACCGCGTTATTCCCCGCGCCGCCAACACCGATGACTTTAATTTTTGCAACGCCCGAAAGACTGTTTCCGAGCGCGTCCGTTTCGGGCGCGGAATTCGTAGAGTCCATTGCTCCGTAGTAACCGTATTCGTTTTCGTTATAATTATCCAACATTATTTTCTTCCTCCAAATAATCTAAACCCTTTCTTTTTGGGCTTTTGCATAGTAGCCATTGCCAACAACGCGATCCTCGACGAATAAGACGCCTTATCGTAATACGGCAAATCGGGCGTAACGATTTTCGGCATACGGTTTAAGCGGCGGGAAATATGCTCGGCAACGCCCGCAATCCCTTCCGTGCCCTCGCCCGTAATCCAAAGCGTATTATTCATCACCACGGCGGCAGCCTTTTCTTGATAGTATTTTGCAAAAAAGTTCTGTACCTGCTCGCACAGGATATCCAAGCCGTATTTAATCACTTCGTTGATCTTTGATACGGCAAACGCCGTGCCTTTATCGTCCGTCCAAAGCTGATCGCCCGAAACGCTTCCGCCCGAAATATTCGCAGAGCGTAAAATTTCTTCCGCTTTTTCGTATTCCACGCCAAGGTTTTCCATTAACGAAACCAAAATACTCGCCAAACCGCAACTGAAACTTTCCTCGTGTACGATCCCGTTGCCGTATACGACGGAAATCGACGAAGTCATAAACCCGATATCGAGCAAAAACGCATATCCCTCGCGTTCCTTTTCGGGCAATAAATACATCGATTGCGCCAGCGTATCGGGCAAAAATTCCACTTGCTTGATTCCGAGCTTTACAAGCGTCGTTTTCACAAGTTCGCAAAAATGCTCGTCCGCGAAATAATAACAAAGCCCGCCTTTTAAAGACGACGCCACCGCGCCGTAAAGCCCGTCCGCGCTATAATACTTATTCGTGCTTTCCCCCGTGGAAAAATACATCGCCGAACGGCGAATACATTTGCCGCTTGAAGCAAGCTCGCTCAACCCGCTTTCGAACAGCGCGTCCACGTCGGGCGCGGTGAGTTTTCTCTTTTTCGGAAAGGAAATGGTATGCCCCATCGTCTTTAAAGAAATAAAGGGCGCGGGCGTGCCCACGTATACCGTTTCGATCTTGCCCTCGTAAGTTTTCTTCACCGAAGTAACGACGGAAGAAACGGCGTCGCAAAAGGACTGCTCGTCAAAAAATCCTTCCCGCGAAAAGCCCTCGTAGCCCTCGCTTTTTTTATCGCAAATGACAAACGTATCGTTAAGACCTTTTGAACCGATCAAAAAGGTGAGTTCGAACGAACGAATATCAAGTACGGCGTATCTTTCGTTTTTCATAAAATCTTATCCATCCGTAAAATTTAAGAACCTTTAATAAATTTATTATATAACATTTTCCGTATTTTGTCAATATCCGAGCGCAAAAAAAACGCGCCTGAAAAGCGCGTTTTTGCTATTTTTCGCTATATTTTTATACGCCGAGCAAATAATTGGGGCTGTAATCGAGCAAAACTTTCGTTTGATCGGGGCTTTCGATCACTTGAATGCCGCCCGTCAAACGCTGTTCTACGGAAAGAGAAAGGTATTTTTCCGTCAAGGCGCTCGCTTTTTCCGCCGTTAATACGGAAGGATTTTTCACGGAAATTTTAACGCCCTCGCGCATATAGAAAATCAGCCTCGGACCCGTTCCTTCGGGAATAAGCTTAATTTCTTTCACGTTCGAACGCACACCGTTTAAACTCGTTGCCATAACGCGGCAAATCTCGATCAGCTCCGCAGTATGCTCGCCGCGCACTTTTTCCCCTTCCGCACCGCTCGCACTCAGTCCGCTCACGAGAATATTCGCCGATCCGTCCACGCGGTTCGCGCTGTCGCTACGCACGCCGAGTACCGTGCCGTCTCCCGCCAAAACGAAATAATTTTCGCCTTGCGCTACGGCAAAGACTTCTTCCTCCTCCGTCGCTTCGATCACGAGCTGATTGGGGAACGCCCGTTCAAAGCCGCTCATACGGAAATAGGGATATTTTTCAAAAATTTCTTTTGCGACCGTTTCCCCCGCAAAGATACTGCTCTCGCCTGCGTAGGCTTCTTCCAATTCCTTTTTCAGCGCCTCGGCTTCCGCGCGCGCCGCGCTCGATACCGTACCCGCATTCAAAACGACGCTATCCACGCGATAAACGTTCGCAACGCCGATCAGCGCCGCCGATAAAAATAAGATTGCCGTAAGAATGACCGTTACGATTTTTTTCTTTTGCATAAAGCTTTCCTTAAAATGATATTTTTCAGATCTTCACGCGCCGAATCTTCGCCCCCAACAACCGAAGCTTACTTTCGAAATCCCCGTAGCCTCTGTCGATATGCGAAAGATCAAGCACGGCGGTTTGCCCATCGGCAACCAAGCCCGCCACAACGAGTGCCGCGCCGCCGCGAAGATCGCACGCCGTTACGGAAGCGCCGTGCAAGCGTTCCACGCCGCGAATAATCGCCGTTTTTCCGTGTACGAGAATATCCGCGCCCATACGCTTTAATTCCCCCGCGTACTTAAACCGCGTTTCGAATAAATTCTCAATCACCAAAGTCGTTCCCCTCGCCACGCACGAAAGCGCGGAATACTGCGCTTGCATATCGGTGGGAAATCCCGGAAAGGGAGAAGTTTCGAAAATCGGCACGCTTTTTAAGCGTCCGTCGCTTTGCAATACTATTTTATCATTTTTTGCATAGATTTTGCAACCGTTTTCACGCAATTTATGTAAAAGTGCGGCAATATTTTCTTCCAAAACGCCCTGCGTTTCAATTTCGCCGCCACACGCCGCCGCCGCAATCAAAAAAGTGCCCGCCTCAATCCGATCCCCCATAGGCACGTATTCCACGCCGTGCAACCGCTCCACGCCGTCGATCACCACGTTCGCGCTGCCTGCGCCGTAAACCTTTGCGCCCATAGCGTTTAAAAAGTTTTGAAGATCGACAATCTCGGGTTCTTTCGCAGCGTTTCGTATCACCGTTCTGCCGCGCGCTTTCACCGCGGCGAGAATGATATTTTCCGTAGCGCCGACGCTGGGAAAATCCAACACCACTTCCGCCCCCGAAAGCTTTTCGGCGCTACATTCTATGTAACCGTTTTCTTCCACGATCTCCACGCCCAATTTTTTCAAACCCGATAAATGAAGATCGATCGGGCGAAGCCCTATATCGCAACCGCCCGGATAGGAAATTTTTGCGCGGTGAAACCTCGTTAAGATCGAACCGAGCATAAAAATAGAGGACCGTATCTCTTTCGTCAGCACGGCGGGGATCTCGTGGGAAACCGCGTTCTTGCTGTCGATGATCGCCGCGTCGCCCTCGCGCGCGATCTCACAGCCAAGCTCGCAAAGGATACGCAACATATTTTCCACGTCGGAAATACGAGGGATTGCGCGGATAATCACTTGTTCATCCGTCAATACGGATGCGGCGAGAAGTGGCAAAACGGCGTTTTTTGCACTTTGTATCTCAACGGAGCCGTATAATTTCTCGCCGCCGTCTATAATAAATTTTTCCATACAACAACGCTCCTTATGCTTTATTGTATGTAAATTTTCTTCACTTTGTTCCCTTGCGCTTTTTCCTCGCGCCGCCGTTGCTCCTTGCCGAGATCGAATACAAAACGCCCATAGACGCCATAGTGATGATCAGCGAAGTATTCCCCGAACTGATGAGCGGCAACGGCAGCCCCGTCGGAGGGATCGCGCCGCTGACGACGAGCGCGTTTAGCACCGTTTGTATGGCGTACACCATCGTAATACCTACCGCCAACAAAAACGAGAAAAAATCGTCCGCGCGCGCCGCCGTGCGTATGCCGCGGTAAATTAAAAAACCGCAGAGCAAGAAAAGCGCCAATATCCCCACAAAGCCGAATTCTTCCCCGATGATGGAAAGAATAAAATCGCTTTCTGCAAACGGCAAAAAACGGTATTTTTGCCTAGAGCGAAACAGCCCCGTACCGAACCAACCGCCGTTGCCGAGGGCATAGAGCGACTGAATGAGCTGATACCCTTCTTCTTTGGGCGAAGCCCAAGGATCAAGAAAGGCGCTCAGCCGCAAAAGCCGATACGGTTCGGCAATGATGAGAACGGGTACGGCAATCAACAGCGGAAAAAAGATCATCAAAAAGTATTTCAGCTTCATTCCCCCGGCAAACAGCATACAGAGCATTAAAAAGCCCATGCACATCGTTACCGACATATTCGGCTCCAACAAAATCAGCACGCAAACGATCCCGCCCGCAATCAATACGGGCAACGCGCCTTTGAACGTACGCAACTTTTCCATATTTTCCGACATATACGCCGAGGCAAACAGAACGAAGCCGTATTTTGCAAGCTCGGACGGCTGAATGGTGATCGGTCCGATCCCAATCCAACGGGTTGCGCCGTAGTTGCTTTTTCCCACTCCCGGCACGAACACAAGCGCCAATAAAATAATGGGCACGAGCAAGCAGATATACCGCATTTTTTTTCCTTTGAGCTTGGTATAATCCAAACGCGCCGTCAAAATCATTGCGGGCAACCCCACTAAAAATCCGAGGAGCTGCTTTTTCATAAAATAGAATGCGTCGCCGTACTGCGTTTGCGCAGCATAATAGCTTGCGGAATATACGGCGAGCACCCCGAACGCGGACAAGATCGCCGTAACGATAAGAATGGAAATATCCCCCTTATTCGTTTTCTTCCTCTCTTGCCCCAAGGGCTGTGAAACCGTCTGCGGCGTTGCTTGCGGCTGCAGATTCGGGTTCTTCTTTCGGCGTAACCAAGGAAACAAACCTTTCACCTCTCTCTTCATAGCTCGTGAACTCGTCAAAGCTTGCGCTAGCGGGGCTTAAAAGCACCGTTTGACCTTTGACCGCCACCATTTTTGCCATATACACGGCGTGATCGAAGCCGATACATACCGCGACGTTTGTAAACCCGACCGCCCTTGCGGCGTCCAATAATTTGAAGCGGTTTTCGCCGTACAGGATCGCGCAGACCGCTTTGCTGTTTTTCAAGCCCTCGAACAGCTTCTGATAATCGTAACCCTTATCCTTTCCGCCGAGCAACAAAACCGTTTCCGCCGTCATACACGCCACGGCTTTGAGAGTTGCGTCTACGTTCGTACCCTTGGAATCGTCGATATAGGTTACGCCGTCGAAAGTGCCCACCAATTCAATGCGATGTTTTACGCCCTTAAATTCGATTAGCGCCTTGACGAATTTTTGCGTTTCCAAGCCCAAGAGCTTGGCAACCGCCGCCGCAGCCAAAGCGTTTTGGATATTATGTACGCCGCCCGTAAGCATCTCTCCCGCCGAAAAGAGCTTTTCTTCCCCAAAATAGAGATCTCCGTCTTTATAATACGCGCCGTTCACCTTTTCGCGCATGGAAAACCAAATCACGCGCGCTTTCGTATTTTCGGAAAACTGCCTGACGAGCTGATCGTCATAATTTAAAACGGCGAATTCCGCTTCGCTCAAATTTTTTAAGAGCTTGCGCTTTAAAAAGATATAGTTTTCCATATTGTAATGGCGGCTGAGGTGATCTTCGGAAATATTCAGCACCACGGCGATATGCGGGCAAAAGGAATTGAGCGTTTCCATTTGAAAGCTAGAAATTTCCGCCACGGCAACCGTATCTTCGCTTTTTCCCACCACGCCGAGCATGGGCGCGCCGATATTTCCGCAAGCCACGGCGTTCAAGCCCGAAGCCCGTAACGCCTGCTCGATCATGGAAACGGTGGTCGTTTTTCCGTTCGTGCCCGTAACGGCGACGGCAAGACCCTTAAAATAACGCGCGGCAAGCTCCGTTTCCCCAAGCACCGCTTTTTTTGCGCGCTTGAACGCCACGGCGAGCGGATGATCGATGGGGATTCCGGGGCTTAGCACGAGCGCGTCGCAAATTTCCACCATTTCCGTAAGTTTTTGCTTTTCCACTCTTTTCGCGCCGTTCTTTTCCAATTCGTCAACTTGTCGGCGCACTTTATCGCTTTCGATATCGTCGTAAATATACACCGTAGCCCGTCGGGAAAGTAAAAATTCAGCCGCCGCCGCGCCCGAACGCGAAAGCCCCAACACCAAAAACGATTGCCTTTGCAAATACATATTCTTTCTCCCTTTTTATAATTTCATCAGCAAGCAAAGCGTGCCGAGCGCAGCGGTAACGATCGAATAGGTATAGGCGATCTTGCTTTCGGCGTAACCCTTTTGCTGAAAATGATGGTGCGCGGGCGACATCAAAAAGATACGCTTGCCGCCCGTCGCTTTATAGTATATTACTTGTACCACCACGGATATGATAGTAAAAACGAACATAATTCCAACGACGGGAATATAAAGCGCGTTTCCCGAAAACAAACTGATCGAAGCCACGAAGCCGCCGAGGGCAAGCGAGCCGGTATCCCCCATAAACACGCTCGCTTTATTGGTGTTGAAAACGAGGTACGCCGCCAACGCCCCCACCAAACAAAAACAAAGCACGGAAAGTTCTTGATTGGTTCCACCCGCGACAATCAACAAACCGATAAAAAGAAAATACGGCAGGGATACGCCCGCGGCAAGCCCGTCCAATCCGTCGGTGAGGTTGACGGCGTTGACCGTAGCGAGGAACACGAATACGGAAAGCGGCAGCATCCACCACCCGATATCCACCGTAATCTTGAAAAAAGGAATATTGAGCACGGTGAAACCGTTCAGAGCGCAATACACGCCCGCCATGATCGCCACCAGCGTTTGGAACGCAAGCTTTTGCCAAGCGGTAAGACCCAAATTATCCCGATGTTTTTTCTTTAAAACATCGTCTAAAAAACCCACGAGCATATACGCAACGCCGATAAAGGACGCCACGATAAACGGACGATTTGCCGAAGATAAAAACGGCAAACTGGAAAGAACGGCAGCGGGAATGAAAGCTAGTCCGCCAAAAGTGGGCGTTCCGCCCTTTGAAGAATGTTCTTTTACGTAAGAAAGTATATTTTGCCCCGCCTTCATTCGTCTTAAAATCGGAATGAGAAGCCAACACGAAAGCATTGACGCCGCGAAAGCGACCAACGCGCCGCCGAGATAATTTTTCATTTTACAATCCTTTTGAGCGTATGATTTTTTTGATGATATCATTGTCGTTCGAAACGTATTTTATACCCATAATCTCTTGGTATTCCTCTCCGCCTTTTCCCGCGAGCAGTAAAACATCCCCTTCTTTGAGCATATCGATCGCGTAACCGATTGCCTTTTCACGATCGGGAACGATCACGTAGCGGGTGGAATATTTGCGATACCCCCTTTCAATATCCACGATAATATCCAGCGGATCTTCGTAGCGGGGATTATCCGAGGTTAACACGGAAAAATCGGCGTTCTTCGCCACCGTTTCCCCCATCAACGGACGTTTCGTTTTATCGCGGTTTCCCCCGCAACCGAACAAACAAATTAAATTGCCCTTGGTATGCTTTTTAAGCGCCCGTAACGATTTTTCCAAGCCGTCGGGCGTATGCGCGAAATCGACGAAGATTTTCCCGCCGCAAAACTCCGCTACTGGCTCTAAACGCCCCTTTACGCGCTTGACTTGACGAATCCCTTCCGCCACTTCGGAAAGCGTAAATCCGAGCGAATAAGCGCATGCCGCTGCCGCGAGCGCGTTATAAACGTTATGCACGCCCGTCATCGAAAGCGGAACGCGGCAAATCCCGTCCATAAGATTGAGTACGAGTTCCGCGCCGTATACCGTTTCTTCCGTTACGATCGCAAACGCCTCGCAAGGCGTTTCCAAACCGTAATATAACGCCCCGTCCTCGCTTTCGCGGCACTGTTCCTTTCTCTGCAACCCGATTTCTCGCCCGAACGGATCGTCGCCGTTGAGAATACAAAGCGGGGTCTTTTGCGGCGAAAAAAGCTTCTTTTTCGCTTCGCCGTAAGCGGACATATCCGCAAAAAAGTCAAGATGATCTTGAGTGAGGTTTGTAAAAATGCACGCCGCATATTTTATAGACGCGTCCTTTTTATAATGAAGCGCGTGCGCGGAAACCTCCATCACGACGTACTCTACGCCGCTTAACGCCATATCCGCAAGCGTGGCTTGCAAAAAAATGGGATCGGGCGTAGTCAATTCGGGCGCAATCCTTTTCTTGCCGTAAAAAATACCGAGCGTGCCGACAACCGCCACGCTTTTTCCCGCGCGGCGAATGATAGAAGAAAGCATATACGAGGTCGTGGTTTTGCCGTTCGTACCCGTAATGCCGATGATTTTGAGTTTTTGCGAAGGATGCCCGTAAAATTCCGCGCTGATCAAAGCCATGGCTTCGCGGCTGTCGTCCACGAGCACCTGCGGAAAAGCAATCGGAAGCTGTTTTTCGCATACGATCGCCGCCGCGCCCTTTTCAACGGCTTCTTTTGCAAAAGCGTGCGAATCCACCGTTCCGCCCTTGCGGCAGAAAAATAAATCGCCTTTTTTAACAAATCGGCTGTCGTCCGTCAAACCCGTGATCTCGATCGCTTCCCAATTTTCGATCCTTTCCCCGACGATACGCACGCTGTTTACTTCCTTGATCAAACCTTTTAAAAACATATTACACCCCGCTATCGATAAATCCTACCATACAATATATATTATCTTGATTAAAAAATATTATCGTTTTTTGTTGAAATTTGTTTCTTCTCGTTCTTTTTTCTCTTAATATTTGACTTTATCAAAAAAGTATAATATAATAAAACAACGAACACGGGAGGTCTTTTCCTTTGAAAACGAAAGCGATCTTATTCGACCGCGACGGAACGCTGGGCGAGCTTGCGGACAAACGCTACCCGCAAACCCTATCGCCCTATTGCGATATCCGCGAAGCCTTTTTGAAAATCAAGGAAAAAGGTTATTTTGTCGGTATCCTTTCCAATCAATCGAGCGTTGCGCGAGGTACGGGCGCGGGCTACGATTTCGACGGAGAATTTTCTCGCTACGGCGCGGATATTTGGAAGATCTGCCCGCACGATAACGCCGACGGTTGCGATTGCAGAAAACCCAAAAGCGGAATGCTCTTATCCGCAGCCGCCGCACTGGGAATACCCCTCGAAGAATGTATGATCGTAGGCGATCGGCTTTCCGACATACAGTGTGCGAAGAACGTCGGCGCACGCGCCGTACTCGTATTGACGGGCTACGGAAAAGAGGAACGGGAACAAGTGCTTTCGCTATATCCCGAAACTCCCGTACTCCCCCGATTTGACGAAATATTAAAACTGCTTTAAATAAAAAAAGGAGCTATCGCCGATAACTCCTTTTTTATTTGCGTTCAATCCACCGACGGCTGTAAGCCTTTTAAATCGATGATCCCTTGGAATATTTCCCCTGCGCAAGGCGCGGCGACGACCGAACCGTAATACGCGCCTTGCGGTTCATCCACGATCACGAGCGCGAGATATTGCGGATCGTCCGCAGGAAAAAATCCGACGAACGAAGATACGTACTTGCCCGCGGCAATCCGTCCGTTTTCGAATTTTTGCGCCGTACCCGTCTTTCCGCCCACTTTAAACCCCTCGATATATGCTTTTTTGCCGCTTCCTTGGCTGACTACGCCTTCCAGCATCTTTGCGACGATTCGCGAGGCTTCCTCGCTGACCGTTCGGTTTTTCAGCGTCGCAACGATCTCTTTTTCGATATAACCGTCCGAGGCGTAAATTTTTTTGACGATATGCGGCGTATAATAATAGCCGCCGTTAACGGCCGCCGCCGTCGCGCATGCGAGCTGCAAACCCGTAACCGCCACCGTTTGCCCGAACCCGATACGGGCGAGATCGCAACCGCGCACCGCCGTTTCGGGCAATAACAATCCAAGCGCCTCGCCGCTGAAATCCAAGCCCGTCGTTTTCCCGAACCCGAACGCGGAAAGATAATCGTAAAAAGTTTCCGTTCCGAGCGCCATAGCGATATCTGTAAAACAAGGATTACAACTGTTGTTGAGCGCGTCGGCAAGCGTTTGATTGGTATGCTTGCCGTTGGCGTGATTACTCCAACACTTCACCGTTGTGCTATCCACCGAACGGGTACGCGAGGACGGGAAGATATAATTTTGCGAAAACGCCGAACGGTTGCCCGACAAATATTCTTCCACGTTCGCCGCCGCCGTGATCACTTTAAAAGTAGATCCAGGCTCGTAAATATCGCTGACCAATCGATTGCGCGAAAGTGCGTTCAAAAGCTCGATATCGTCCCTTGGAACCTCGTTGAGATCGTACGCGGGCAAATTCGCCATTGCGAGCACCTCGAATGTATTGGGATCGAGCACGATGCACTCTGCCGAAACGGGAGAATATTCCGCTACCGTTTTTGCAAGCGCCGTTTCCACCGCCGATTGTATTCCCAAGTCGATCGTGAGCTGTAAATTCAGCCCGTCCTCGGCGGGCATATACGCCGCCACCGCGCCTTGTAGATCTACGCCCACGAGGTCAGTTTCAAACAACAGCTCGCCGTTTTCGCCCGCCAAATATTTATCGTAATATTTTTCAATCCCCGTCGAACCCGTATTATCCGACGAAGTGAATCCGAGCACTTGGCAAAGCGTTTGTCCGTAGGGATAATTGCGCAAATTATCGCGGGAAAAATACACGCCGTCTAAAGAAAGAGCCGAAAGAGCGGCAATCTTTTCTTTATCCACGCGCTTAGCCACCGTGATTTCCGAAGCTTTTACCGTGGTGAGCTTTTCGTATAAGCTCACGCCGTCCACCCCCAGCGTAGCGGCGAGCCGTTCCGCCGTCGTCGCTTTTTCTTTTACGGCGTTAGAACGCGCGTAAACGGTATACGCCGTATCGTTTTCCACGAGCGGCGTGCCGTTACGATCTACAATCTTGCCCCGCTCGGCAACGATGGGGATTTCGCGCGTCCATTGATCAAGGGCGCGCGCCGTCAGTTCGTCTTGCCAAATGACCTGCACGTATAAAAAGCGAGCGCATAAAAAGCAAAAAAGAAAGGTTATTGCCAAAACGATGGCAAATAACCTCTTTCGTAAAACCGATATCGAATAACCGTTTTTCAATTTTCTGTTCGTTCTCCTAAAACGAATTTTTATTTAGTTTGCTTTCACCATACCGTTTTCGGCAGCCCAACGCTCGATCGCTTCGGGCGAAGTTTCTTCCGCAATACGGCTTTGCACTTCTTGGATCTGCGCCGTCGTTTGCGCAATTTCCGTTTCCAAACGGGAAATATTCGCCGCTTGGTTGCTCAAAAGATGCGTATTCACGCAGATCAGCGTCATCATTACAGCCACCGCGGATACAAAGCCCGCAATCGCCTTTTTTGCCATAGAGGTAAGGCTGTAAGTAGGCTGCGCCGTCGCTTGCGACGTTTGTTCAACCGTCGTTTCGGGTTGATAAACGGGCTGTACGGGCATTTCCACCGTTTGCGTGGGCGCGTATGCCGTTTCGTTTCGTTGCAGGGTTCTTTCCAACGTTTCTACCGTAAACAGCGGAGATTCCACCCTCGTGTGCCCCGTTTCGGGCGAGGCAGGCTGCTGAGGAGCTACCGCAGGGCGTTCGGGCGCAAGCGTAGAAGCCTGTACAGGCGCGTTGATTTGTTCAAATTCCGCAAACTGCAATTCTTCGGCGTTTTGCAAACGCAAATAACGTTCGCGAATTTGCGCGTTATGTAATTGTGCTTCTCTATCTACGACAAGCGTTCTTTGGTTCGTTTCCTGGTAGGTAGCCATGGCTCTCTTCTCCTTTAAATACTTTATTTACTTTGGTATAACCCGTTATATCTTTTCGGCAATACGCAATTTTGCGCATTTGCTACGCGAATTATAAGCAAGTTCTTCTTCGCTCGCCGTGATCGGCTTGCGGTTGATCATTTCGATCTCTGCGGTTTTTCCGCATACGCATACGGGAAAGTTTGCGGGACAGGTACAAGGCGATTGCATATACCGAAACGCTTCTTTCACGATGCGATCTTCTAACGATTGGAAAGTTAAAATGACGATCCGACCGCCCTTTTTCAATCGTTTGGTCAGTTTTAATACCAAGTCGTGCAATCCGTCCAATTCCCCGTTGACTTCTATTCTCAGCGCTTGGAAACTCTTTCGTTCGCAAGGCGCTCCGTAACGGAATTTTGCGGGGATACTGCTACGAATAATCTCGGAAAATTCCCCCGAAGTTTTGATCGGCTTATTTTCACGGGCTTTCACGACGTTTCTCGCAATCTGCTTTGCGAAGGTTTCTTCACCGTAAGCTTTCAATATTCTCGCCAAGTCTTCTTCCGAATAGGTGTTCAACACGATCTCTGCTGTAAGCGCGCCCGAGGTATCCATCCGCATATCCAACGGCGCATTCGCCATTTTATAGGAAAACCCCCGATCTTCGTCGTCGATCTGATGGGAAGAGATCCCGAAATCAAGCAACGCCCCGTCGATCAAATCAACGCCCGCGGCGTCGAATACCGTTTCAAAATCTTTATAATTGGATTTATAGATGGAAAACCTGCCCTCGAACGGCGAAAGCCGCTTTGTCGCCGCCGCGATCGCCTCGTCGTCTAAATCGGTGGCGATCAGTTTTCCGCTAGGGGAAGTTCTTTTCAAAATCTCGTACGAGTGTCCGCCGCCGCCCACCGTGCCGTCGAAATATACGCCGCCCGCCTTTAAGGCAAGCCCTTCCATACATTCTTCAAGCATTACAGGTTTGTGCGAAAACTCCAACATATTCGTTAAATCCCCAATTTTCTGAATTCTTCTTCAAAGTTGGAAGGCGAGGTAAGTTCTTCAAATCTTTCCGCCGACCAGATTTCCAAGCGCTTGCCGCGCCCCACCGTTACGATATCCTTGGTGATGCCCGCGATCGCCTTTAACTTAGAGGGAAGCACAACTCTGCCCTGCGCGTCCTCTTCCGCCGTATACACGCTGCTGAAAAAGAGCAACGACGCGAGCGAGGCTTCGCCCATTTTTTCTTTGGAAAGCTCTGCGAGGGTTTCTTGCAACACCTCTTCGGGGAATACGTAAATGCAACCGTTCATACCGCGCGCAAAGCTATAAGACTTTTCGCCGCGCTCCCCTACCAGAGTTTTTCTGAATTTGGCGGGAATGCGCAAACGGTTCTTATCGTCAAGCTGATGCTCGAACGTTCCGCTGAAATAAGCGTCCATTGTTCATTCCCCCTTTGCATTTTTCCGTTTTGGGGGACTATCCCCCTATTTATAAAACTTGACCTTATTATACAACCACTTTTGCCCCTTGTCAAGATTTTTTTGCGATTTTTTTGCCCAAAAATTAAAAAAAATTGGGATTTTTGACCATTTCGACGATTTTTTTGTTAAAACCGAACATTCGTTCGTGAATTTTTAAATTTAAAATGCGTCCGCTCCCAAGAAAATAAAGGTTTAGCGCATTTTTTATTTTTCGATTTTTAGGGGAAATTCTTCGCAAGTTTTTTCGATTTTTTTGCAAAAACAGACGGCAATTTGCTCCCTTTTTTAAAAAAGTGGTCGCGAGTGGTTTTAAAAAAGCAAAATTTTTGCCAAGTGGCTGCCGTTCCCTATTTTCGAGCAAAAACTTTAACCGCTTGGCAACCGCCTCATTTCCGTCCAACGCATCGCAACGGTAATGGCGAGAAATTTCCTCTTTTAAATAAATATAATGCGTACAGCCGAGCACGACGGCTGTGGGCGCGCCTGCGGGAAGATATTTTCGCCAATCGTTCGCCTCGCCTCTTAAAAGCGACTCCACCGCTCCCGCCAAACCGTCGCAAGGATAACAGGCGATCTTCGCCGCAGGATAAGCTGCACGCGCACGCGCACATAAAGATAAAAGTCGGTCGCTTTCAAAAGTAGCGCGAGTGGATAGCACGAAAACGTCGCCCCCTCGTTTTGCCGCGGGAAACACCGCAGGCTCGACGCCGACGATGGGAAAGGGATATTTTTTGCGAAGCTCCTCGATAAACAACGCCGTTACCGTGTTGCACGCGACTACCGCCGCCGAAGCCTTTAATGCGGCAAAGGTATCAAACGCTTCCAAAACGTATTTTTTCATCACGGAGCGGGGCAGATTTCCGTACGGGGCGCGCGCGTTATCGCCGTAATAGTACACTGCACCGCCTCCAAGATATTTTAAACAGTCGGCAAGCACAGTCAACCCGCCTGCGCCGCTATCAAAAAAGCCTATCCCGCCGTTCATCATACGCCGTTCCCTCAAAAAAGAAAAAATTTTTTGAAATTTTTATCAAAATTCGCATTTTCATACCGAAAAACAGTTTACAATCGCGCAATTTTATGCTAAAATAAGCCTTGCAATTGAAATTATTAAAAAAATAAAGTAAACAAGCAAGGAGAACATTATGCCTAATATTAAATCCGCTAAGAAAAGAGTTTTGGTGATTGAAAAGAAAACCATGCAGAACAAAGCAATCAAATCTGCGCTGAAAACGCAAATCAAGAAATTTCTTGACGCCGTAAACGCAGGCGATAAGGAAACCGCTGAAAAGCTTTTCCCCGCTACCGTTTCCGCGATCGACGCAGCTGTTACCAAGGGCGTTATCCATAAGAACAACGCAAACAACAGAAAAGCGAAGCTCGCAAGAAAACTCGCTCAAATGGCGTAATCGGATCGTCCGACAGTTTTATAAATATGAGGGTCTGCCTTTCGGTAGACCCCTTTTTTCGTAAAAATATTTTTCTTTTTCCTTGATTTCCCCTTGCCCCGCTTTCACCGCATTTTTTTCGCGGTGAAATTTTTTTATATAAAATATAAAAAATGCCTTTCATATGATTGACAAAGCATATATTTTACAATATAATGTTCTCATTGGACGGTTTATTTTAACTAAACTTTTCGTTTATTTTTAACAAACCGTACTAAAACAAAGCAAAAAGTTTACTTATACTAAACTTTTCGGGGTGTTTAATGGATATCGGCGCTAAAATAAAACAAATGCGAAACCAAAAGAGCCTCACGCAAGAGGAGCTTGCAGATCGTTGCGAACTGACGAAGGGGTACATTTCACAGCTTGAAAACAATCTCAACAGCCCGTCGATCGCAACGCTGACGGATATACTTTCGGCGCTCGGAAGCAACCTATCGGAATTTTTTAAGGAAGAGCCTGACGAAAAGGTGGTTTTTTCCAAAGAAGAATTTATTGAGAAAGACGCCGACGGAGTGCTTTGGAATTGGTTGATCCCCAACGCGCAAAAAAATATGATGGAGCCTGTTTTGGTAGAGTTGAACGAAGGCGTTTCTACGGCGGGCGACGTACCGCACGAGGGCGAGGAATTCGGGTACGTGCTCGAAGGAAAGATCACAATCGTACTCGGTTCAAAGCACCATCAATGCAAAAAAGGCGAGGCTTTTTATTATACTGCCAACAAGCCGCACTGCATCGTCAATAGAGGCAAAAGCAAGGCGAAATTTATCTGGATATCCACCCCGCCGAATTTTTAAAAGAAGTAAACTTTTGGAGCACGCAAATGAGTAACGTCAAAACGAACGAACAAGAACAATCGCATATCATCGAACTCGTCAACGTCTGTAAGGAATTTGACGGCGTATCAATCATCGAAAATATCAATTTTTACGTACGAAAAGGTGAATTTATCACTTTCCTCGGTCCTTCCGGTTGCGGCAAGACCACCACTTTGCGTATGATCGCAGGGTTCGACACCCCCACTTCGGGGCAAATTCTTTTGAACGGCAAGGATATCAGCGACTTGCCGCCCAATAAACGACCCGTCAATACCGTATTCCAAAAATACGCGCTTTTTCCGCATTTAAATATTTTTGAAAACGTCGCGTTTGGATTGAAGCTCAAACGCGTGGAAAAAAGATATATCGATAAAAAGGGAAACGAGCGGATCAAATACGAAAAGCTTTCCAAAGCCGTGATTGCGGAAAAGGTGAGAAAGGCGCTGGAAATCGTCGATCTCGTCGGTTTTGAAAAACGCAGTATTTCCACCCTTTCGGGCGGTCAGCAACAGCGTATCGCCATTGCACGGGCAATCGTCAACGAACCCGAAATCCTGCTTTTGGACGAGCCGCTCGGCGCGCTCGATTTAAAGATGCGAAAGGAAATGCAGTTGGAGCTGAAAGCCATGCACAAGCGCCTTGGCATCACTTTCATCTACGTTACGCACGATCAAGAGGAAGCGCTCACGATGTCGGATACCATCGTCGTGATGGCAGACGGCGCAATCCAACAAATCGGCACGCCCGAAATGATCTACAACGAACCGAAAAACACTTTCGTTGCCGACTTCATCGGCGAAAGCAATATTTTCTCGGGGGTAATGTCGAAAGATTATTTGGTGCGTTTTTGCGGCAAGGCGTTCCCCTGCCTTGACAGCGGCTTTGAAAAGGACGAGCCTGTGGATATCGTCGTGCGCCCCGAAGACGTAATCATCACCGCGCCCGAAAACGGTATGCTTAGCGGCAAAGTTACTTCCGTTATTTTTAAAGGCATACACTATCAAATTCTCGTACAGTGCGGGCGTTATGAAATCGAGATCCAAAGCACCACCACTCCCAAGGTCGGGGAACAGGTGGGGCTTTCGGTGCAACCCGACGGCATCCACGTTATGAAGAAAAAATTCCGCGTGAATAAATTCAGCGGCGTGATCACCAAACGCAACACCGTAGAATTCGGCGACGGGGAATTCGATTGCGACGTTACGCAATTATACCCCGGAAGCCACCTCGATGAAGAAGGATATTTGATCACCGCAAAGGGCGAAAAACTCGATTTGACGGATACGGAAGTAAACGTAGAAGTCGGCTTGCACGATATTACCATGAGCGACAATCCCCACGACGGCGGCGCGCAAGGGCATATTATTTCGTTAATTTATAAGAGTGAATATTACCGTTATATCGTCCGCACGGAAAACGAAGAGGATTACGTACTCGCCTGCGAGGATCTGTGGAACGAAAACGACTTCGTCAGCTTGATTATCCCCAAAGACAAAATTCGCTTGACACTGAAAAATCCGGAGGAAAGCAAATAATGACAAAGGCGAAACCGAAATTGCGTTTTTCAAGAAAACTGCTCGCCATTCCCTACGCGCTGTTCCTTGCGATCTTCGTGGTAGCGCCGCTCGTGATTATCGTCTACTATGCGTTTACGAACGGCGACACAGGCGAATTTACCGTTGATAACTTCGTCAACTTCTTTTCAGGCACGGGCGGACAGTCTTTCTTTGAATCCAGCCGCTTCAAGACGATCGTTCAAAGTTTTTTCATCTCGGTGATGAGCACGGTTTTGTGCCTTGCGATCGCCTATCCCGTGGCGTATATCATTGCCACTTGCAAAGTCAAAAATAAAGCGGGCTTACTGCTGCTTTTTATCGTTCCTATGTGGGTAAATTTCGTATTGCGTATCAACGCGCTCAAAGAATTGCTCGATTGGATCGGCATTTACAATAAATCGGACGAATGGAATATTTTTAATACCGTATTGGGTATGGTTTACGATTTCCTGCCGTTTATGATCCTGCCCGTCTACACCACCATTTCCAAGATTGACAAAAGCTATTTGGAAGCGGCGCGAGACCTTGGCGCAGGCGGCGCGAGCGCGTTTTTAAAGATAACCCTTCCCCTTTCCAAGCCCGGTATTATGAGCGGCGTTTCCATGGTGTTTTTGCCCTCGATGACCAACTACGTTATTTCCAATTATATGACGTTTAACCATACGAAGATCATCGGCGCGTTTATCGACGAATGTTTTAAAAACGATTTGTGGAACTTAGGTTCGGTAACGGCGTTGCTTTTGCTGACGTTGATGTTCTTGATCACTTGGCTGACGGGCGGCTTCGACGCCCAATCGGAAACGAATGCGAGAGGTACGAGTTTATGGTAAAATTAAGAAGTATTTTAAAATGGGTGTTTATCGGGCTAGTACTGCTTTTTATCTACGCTCCCATTCTCCTTTTGACGGTATACAGCTTCAACGAATCGGAAACAATCACGAGCTGGCAAGGATTTAGCTGGGCGCACTACGAATATTTCTTTAATATGGAAAATCAACCGTTGCCCATCGTAATCCAAACCATCTGCTTGGCGCTCGTCGTGGCGAGTCTTTCTACGATTTTGGCAACAGTCGGTTCGATCGGCATTTTCTATTCGAAAAAACGCACTTCCTCGCTTCTTAGCGGCGTTAACCAAATTCCCGTGATCAATGCGGAAGTCGTTACGGCAATCTCGTTGGCGTTCCTGTTCGTGGCGTTCAACCTGCCTAAATCGACGTTTATCCCGTTAATCGTTGGGCAAATGGTGCTGTGCACCCCTTTCGTCGTGCTGTCGATCATACCCAAGTTAAAACAAATGGACAACAACCTTTACGAAGCGGCGCTCGACCTTGGCGCAACGCCTACGAAAGCGTTGTTTTCGGTCGTTATTCCGCAAATTTCTCCGGGAATCGTTTCGGGATTTATGCTTGCGATCACGCTCTCTTTGGACGATTACGTTATTGCGGCTTACACGAAGCCAAACACCTTCCAAACGATCAGCACACATATTTACAGCCTTGCAAAAGGCAGCACCGTGGATACGATCAAATCTTCTTATTGGGCTTTGACGGCGATCATTTTCGCAATCATCGTCATCGTCGTGATCGTCATGAATATCATCGCTAACAAAAAGGCAGGGAAAAAACGATGAAAAAAGTAATTGCGATCGCCCTTGCCGGCGCTGTGGGATTGGCAGGTCTTGCCCTCACGAATTTTATCGGCGACAACCGCCCCGTACTCAAAGTGGCGAACTGGGCGGAATATATCGACGGCGGCGACGAGGATAGTCCGTTAATCGCCGAATTCGAAGAATGGTACGAAGCGCAAACGGGTAAAAAGATCCGCGTAGAATACTGCATTGCGGACGACAACGAAACGCTGTATAATATGATCAAGATGGGCGATCATTTTGATCTAATCTGCCCCTCGGAATATATGTTGATGAAGCTGATCGCAGAAGATCGGCTGCAACCCTTGCCCGATACTTTCTACGACGCAAGCAATCCCCTCAATTATTATATCAATAACGTTTCCCCGTGGATACTCAACACCTTCCGTAGCAACGAAATTCTCGGTTCGCCTTGGAGCGAGTACGCCGCAGGGTATATGTGGGGAACGACGGGATTCGTTTATAACCCCGGAACAGAAGAAAAACCGCTTGTAAAAGCCGAAGACGTTGCGACGTGGAGCGTTTTCACCAATGCCGACTATTATAAAAAGATCACAGCGAAAAACAATATTCGCGATACCTATTTCACGGGGCTTGCCATGCACTACGACAGCGAGCTTCGAACCGAACAGGAAAAATATGAAAACAGCGCGAAAACGGCAAACGATTTAAAAGCGTATCAAACGGCGCTTTCCACGCTGATGAACGATACGAAAGCCGCTACGATGGACAGCGTGAAAGAAAAGCTGATGGCAATGACGGACAACCTGTACGGATTTGAAACGGACGAAGGCAAAAGCAACGTCATTTCCGGAAAGATCACCGTAAACTATCAATGGAGCGGCGACGCCGTATATATCATGGACGAAGCGCAATACGACGAGGACGGCAACGAGCTTGAAAATCCCGTATATCTGCACTATTCTATCCCCGAAACGGTATCCAATCTTTGGTTCGACGGATGGGCAATCACGAAGGATTGCAAAGACGAAAATATTCAAGCGGCAACCATGTTCATCAACTTCCTTTCCCGCCCCGATAACGTGGTGAGAAACATGAATTATATCGGCTATACAAGTTGCGTGGGAAGCGATACCGTATTTGAAGAATTCGTGCTTGCAAATTACAGCGCCGAAGAAGACGACGAAACAGCAAAAGAATACGATTTGAATTACTATTTCAATTCTGCCTATAATCAAGGCGACGATACGACGAAAGACCCTAAATATATCTTTTACGCCCCCGAAGATCAATTCACCCGTCAACTCTTCGCGCAATACCCCGACGAAAATACGCTTGCCCGCTGCGTTGCAATGCAATATTTCGATTACGACGCAAACAGCCGAGCAAACAGCATGTGGAGCGATATCACCTTCTTCTAAACGAAATACAAGTGAAAATCGGCAATTCTTTTTAAGAACTGCCGATTTTTTATGTATTATGCGTGGTATATGTATTACGCCTGGCATAGTACGGGCTGTTTTAGTATGTGTGGCATATGTATTATGCTAGACATACTATTTAATATAAAGAAAGAGAAAGAATATGCGTATTCCGTACCCTTCCTTTCTTTTTTCACCGTTTTGGGGCTTATTTTCGCTATTTCCTCTTGTTTTCAAGCGGTTGAACGCCAAATCCAAGCCTTTTATAAAGTTGTATGCGTTCTTCTTCCGTATACGTAAGCACCTTATATAATACGAAACCGCCGACAATTACGCTGACGATCGCCATCATGATCACCGTGGGGAGATAAAATACGACCGAACCAGCGCCCAAACCTTGTTCCGCCGTGAACAGTAAGCCGCCAAAATTATAGACGGCGTGCGTAATCGCAGGAAATAGGATATTTTTCGTCTTAATCAACGCAAACGCAAACAATCCGCCCGTCAAAACGGAATACCCTACCTGCAACAGCGTTGCCAACGGATCAGCGCCCGCAAACAAGTTGAAAATATGCATACCGCCAAAGATCACGGAAGAAAGGATATACGTCTTTAAAAATCCTTTGCGGTCCTTAGAAAACAAACCAGCCAACGCAGCAAAGAAGATTCCTCGAAAGATCAATTCTTCGAATAATCCCACAAATAGGCAATTCAAGCCAAACAAGATAAAATGCAACGGTTGGGTATGGATCAGCTCCATTTTTCCCGCAAAATAGGAAAGGAAGGGGAAATTATCAACGGCTATGATCAAACAGGGGATCATCGCCCAAAGCTTGCTCGGCTTCCCGAATATTTTTCCTCCGCCCCGCAAAATGAGCAGCGTTACGGCGACTGTTCCCACGATCAACGGAACCGTATTGCCGATCAAGCGGTTGTAGATTTCATCCGTGCAATACTCGATATCTATAACTTCAAGTATTGCCGTGGCAGCGCATAGCAATAATAGGAAAATGAAGCTAATTCGTTCTTTCCAATCGACTTTTTTCCTCATTCCGCACTCCTTTTCATCTTTCTTTTTTCTAAATTGATAAAAATTTAACAATTTAAGCAACCGTTCGCCTGAAATTAGACTTGTTCGTTGCGATTTAGCGGGCTTAAAACAATATTGCACTCCGTTTTCGATTTCTTTTTCCATTATATCATAAACTTGCTCCTTTGACAATAAAAAACGCCCTAAAATCGGCGTTTTTTAATAGTTTGATTACTTATTCGATCCTATCGATCCCGTCGTTTATAACGCGAAATTTGCCCTATAACCAAGAAAAAAAGCTTATTCACAAGGAACAAGCTTTTTGTTTACTGTTTGGTTTCAGCCAAGATTATTTGATGATCTTGGTGATCGTACCGGAACCAACCGTTCTGCCGCCTTCACGGATAGCGAAACGAAGTCCTTCTTCCACAGCAACGGGCTTAATAAGTTCAACGGTCATCGTGGTGTGGTCACCGGGCATAACCATTTCTACGCCTGCGGGAAGTTCGATCTTACCGGTAACGTCCGTCGTACGAACGAAGAATTGAGGTCTGTAGTTGTTGAAGAATGCGGTATGACGGCCACCTTCTTCTTTCGTCAAAACGTATACTTGCGCTTCGAACGCCGTACCAGTCTTAACCGAACCGGGTTTCGCGATAACTTGACCCTTTTGAATATCCGTTCTGTTGATACCACGGAGCAACGCACCTACGTTGTCGCCCGCTTGCGCTT
>JAFTQB010000005.1 GCA_017462985.1 Clostridia bacterium | reverse complement strand
CATCAAAAAAGTCTTTCAATGTAATGCCCAACGCATCGCAAACCATTTGCAAATGGTCAACAGTAATACCTGCTTGTCCAAGCTCCACACGGCGCAAGTGCGTTTGAGAAACATCTGCTCGCCCTGCAAGCTCATTTTGAGAAAAACCTGCTTTTTCTCTTAATAGTCTTATACGCTCGCCGACATCCATTTTTATCACCTCATTTAGCCTTATATAACTAATTTTACGATATTTTTGTAAATTCTATTAGTCTTTTACGCTTGCTTTATTAGTCTTTTAGTGCTATAATTATATTTATAAGACTAAAAGGAGTATTGACAATGAACGTGTTATCCCTGTTTTCGGGTTGTGGTGGTATGGATATAGGATTTGAGGGTGGTTTTGCCTGTTTAAAAGTTTCTATAAACAGCGAATTACACCCCGATTGGATTGAAACGGAACACGGCGAATGGGTTACGCTCAAAAGGACGGGGTTTGATACAGTTTTTGCAAACGATATTCGCCCCGATGCAAAAGCGGCGTGGGTTTCCTATTTTGGAAAAACAAAAAAAGATGCAAATAAGATTTACCACATTGAAAGCATTGTCGATTTAGTTAAAAAAGCTAAAAAAGGCGAAAATGTATTCCCGAAAAATATAGATATTGTTACAGGCGGCTTTCCTTGTCAAGATTTCTCTATCGCAGGGAAACGTTTAGGCTTTAATTCTCAAAAAAGCCACGACGGTAAAATACTTGAAGTCGGCGAACCCTCTATCGAAAGCCGCGGACAATTATATATGTGGATGCGCGAGGTTATTACTTTAACCGAGCCGAAATTATTTATTGCGGAAAACGTAAAAGGTTTAACTAATCTCGAAGATGTAAAGGAAATCATTGAGCGCGATTTTTCAAAGGCTGACGGTAACGGTTATATTGTCGTTCCTGCACAAGTTTTACACGCCGCAGATTACGGTGTACCACAATCAAGAGAAAGAGTTATCTTTTTCGGCTTTAAAAAATCGGCTTTAACTCCAAATGCGATAAAAGCGTTAAAGAAGAAAACTATTCCCGATGAATATAATCCTTATCCCCCGAAAACACACGCTTATACGGTTAAGAATAATACGCTTATGCCACCTGTAACCTGTCGCAAAGCCTTTATAGAATTAGAAGAACCATCCGTTTCCGCTGATGCCTCGCAAAAAATTTATTCCAAAGCAAAATTTATGGGTAAGCATTGTCAAGGACAAGCAGAAATTAAAATAGATTCGATTGCACCGACAATACGTTCCGAGCATCACGGGAATATTGAATTTAGGCGGTTATCCGCAGAACACGGCGGAATTATTTTTGATGAATTAGAACAGGGCTTGGAAGAACGCCGTTTGACCGTTCGCGAGTGTGCAAGAATACAAACTTTCCCCGATGATTATCAATTTATTTTAAAAAGAACCAATGAAAATGTTGGTGTATCGTCAAGTGATGCTTATAAAATTATCGGTAACGCCGTACCCTGCGTATTGGCTTATAATATCGCAAAACATCTTGCGGAAAAGTGGGACAAATTCTTTCTTACCAATGAGTAAATATGATAATATCCGAAAATAATAAACCCTCGCTTGAAGAATTTAAATCCATAATGAGAAAAACGGATTTTATATTAAATAGCGATGCAGGTACAAAAGAAAAATATTACGCCAACCGTAACGGCACGCAATTAGAAATCGACGTATGCGATGCCGTACGGGAAGCGACGAAAAATACTGTATTTGAAAATACGATACAGTTGGTTTCGGGTGCGTCTTTTCCCGATATTGTCGCTAATAAATTTTTCGGGGTAGAAGTAAAAAGCACCAATAAAAATTATTGGCACTCCATAGGCAGTAGTATTTTGGAATCAACAAGAGATAAAAACGTTGAACGCATATTTTTAACGTTCGGCAAACTTGGTAGCCCCGTTGAGTTTAAAAGCCGCCCCTATGAGGAATGTTTAGCAGGGATTTCCGTTACTCATTATCCACGCTATCAAATCAATATGGAATTGGCGCAGGGCGAAACAATCTTCGACAAAATGGGGATTTCTTACGACGAATTACGCTCTATGGAAAATCCTGTTTCCCCCGTTGCGAAGTATTATAAAAGCCAACTGAAAGCAGGTGAAAGTCTTTGGTGGGCAAGCGATGAAAATATCGAGGAAACAGTTGCTCCTGCAACGGTTAAATTATGGACAGCATTATCGCCCATTGAGAAAAATCATTATACGATACAGGGCTATGCGCTTTTCCCCGAAATATTAAGCAATTCAACAACAAAGTATCAAAGGTATGCCCTGTGGCTTGCTACGCATTGCGGTATTATTAACACAAATATCCGCGACCAATTTTCCGCAGGTGGTAAAAAAGATATATTTACCATTCACGGTAAATTTGAAAAAATGCCAGCCGCTTTTTTTCGTATCGCTCAACACAAAGATTTAATTATCGAAACTATTTTAGCTACGCCCGATAAGATGCTGAAAGAATTTTGGCAAGTAGAACGATTAGTCGAAAATCGTTTGGCACAATGGTGTCAGCTTATAGCTACGCAAGCGGAAGATAATATCGGTTATTTTACCGCCTATAATTTATTACATAGCATTTTTAATATTTGATAAAATATTTCAACAGGTAGGCTTTTCAAAGTCTGCCTGTTATTTCATATAAGACAACTTGACTTTTTTGTCGATTTATGCTAAAATAAATATACTGAAAACTCAAAAGGGAACGCAAATGAATATTCTTTTGTTAGGAAATGGGTTTGACCTTTATCATAAACTTCCAACACGCTACGATAATTTTTTACATACCGTAGATTTTCTTATAAATAATTATACGCCTGAAATGACAACCGTTGCGGATGTTTTTGGGAATGAAAAGTTGCAAGAAAAAAACAAATTTATTGCCGAATGTTATGCAAATCATAGAGAAGTCTATGAACACATTTCTCTTGATGAAGAAAAAATCTTGGAAATAGTATCATTGGCAAAGGATAACATTTGGTTTTCTTATCTTTTGAAATCTTTTAATGCTGATATTGGTTGGATTGATTTAGAACGTGAAATTTCCTTTGTTCTTAAAGCCTTTAAAGAATTCTTTTCTTCGCCATCAACACGATTTATTCTTGACAAGAAAATGCCTACAATAGGTTATCGTTATGTTATAATTCAGTTTGATTTTTTCCTATCTTCTCTTGAACGTCATGGGAATTATAACGCACCTACCCATAAAGTAAATCCCGAATATACCATAGCCGTGCCAGTTAATTCCCAGAATATACTTATAAACGAAGAAAAAATCATTTCTGAATTATCAAAAAAATTGGATAATATCGCAAAAGCATTACGACTCTATTTGCAATGCTTTATTGAATCAACACTTTATGGGATTAAAGAAAAAAGTTTGGATAAATGCTCTGCTATTGCTTATATTGATAAAGCAATCACTTTTAACTATACAAGTAGCTATGAAATTTTTTATTTACACGATTCCATTTATCATTTACACGGAAACGTAAACAAAAAGATAATATTAGGAATAAATCCTGATGAATCTGATAAATTAGAAACAATCGATACTTCTTTTGTTAAATTTAAAAAATATTTTCAACGCACACAATATAATACCGATTGGGATTATATCAACTGGATAAATGAATTACATAAGCCCAATGAACATATGTCTTTACTTGTTATGGGGCATTCCCTTGATGTAACAGATAAAGATATTATAGTTGAACTTTTTAGAAAAATGGACGAAATCACTATATTATATCATAACGAAGAAGCAATGGCGACATATATTTCAAATTTAATTAGAATGTTTGGAAAAGAAGAATTTGATGACCTTAGAAAACGGAGAAAGTTGACATTTCTTTCACAAAATACGGGTTTTTCTGATTTTATCAAAAAACGCGAACAAAGCTCAATGGAAAAAATCATAAAATCTTTTTTATAAATCTTAAATGGCACTACGGCGTGCGCTTGTATTATACGAGCGGGGCGCTTCGCTCATGCGGAAAAATAAATTAGGGCAGAGGTGGAAAATTGTTGGCAAAGCCAACAAAGCTTCACTCGCAACCCCTTCTATGAAAAATATGGACATTACTACTTTTGCTCGTTCGCAAGTAAGGAGCGTAGCGACGGAATAGCGAGCTTGCGAGCGTCAGCACCGATAAAGCGGTGTTTCATCAATCGCCTCAACCACACAAAAAGGACACCTTACAAGGTGTCCTTTTTGTGGTGGAGCTAAGGGGAGTCGAACCCCTGACCTTTTGAATGCCATTCAAACGCGCTACCAACTGCGCTATAACCCCGTTACGCTTTTTATTATAACCGAAACGGAAAGGCTCGTCAACAATTTTTATAGACTTTTGGAAAAAAATTTCGCTTTCACAAGCAAAAACGTTTGACAGAAACAGGGAAAAGGACTATAATAACAATACAAAATCACGGAGGCATAGTCTCAGTTGGTTAGAGCGCTCGCTTCACATGCGAGAGGTCACAGGTTCAAGTCCTGTTGTCTCCACCAAAAAGCGGATAGGCATTTCGCCTGTCCGCTTTTTTGATTTCTGTTCGTCGTCATTGCGAGGGAAAACGCTTACGCAGTTTTCATTCCCTTTTATACGCTTTTCTTTTTGCGCAGCCACAGTATGCCCAAAGCTACAAATAGCGTTGCCCCTGCCGCTACGCTCACCGTTGCGCCGCAACCGCTTTCGGGGGCGTTCTCTTCGCTCGGAAGATCCCCTTTCACCGCTTCGTTGCCGCCGTTTTCATCAGGTAATTCCTCATCGGGCGTACTTTCTTCGGGTAACTCTTCTTCGGGTGGATCGATCCCCTCTTCGCTCGGCGGCAAAGCCGCTTCCGTGCGGATCGTCGTGTATTGCGCGTAGATATACGCCACGCCGCCGTTATATTCGATCTCTAACCACGCGTCGTCGTATACGCGCAGTAATTTAAACGAGTCGCCGATATTCGCCGAACCGAGCACCGTACAAGAAGTATTCGGCTGTTGACGGATATTCACTCCCGTACCCGTACAAACGGCGTATTGCGTTTGCGCACCGACCTGCGTATCTTCGTCCTGCGGCGGTTCTTCCTCTATTCCCCCGTCCGTTTGAACGGAAGCGTAGGTAGAAGAAATATAAGCGGTTTGTAAGTTGTATTCTATTTCCAGCCATCCGCTGTTATAGACCCTTTTCAGCTTAAATTCCTCGCCAAAAGTAGCCGTACCGAACACGGAAAACGCCGTACTTGCACCCGAACGGATATTTACCGTCGTACCCGTGCAGGTAGCCTTACGCGCGCCCGCCGTTGCCGTATAGCCGTTATAGCCCTCGCCCTTGATTAAAGTTTCATAATCGTAATAGCAAAGGTTGGTATCTACGCCGCCCGAAATTCCCGAAACCACGCCTTGATCGGTACATTGCCACATGGTTACGTTGGAATTATAGCTATTGATCGTCGGCTTATTTCCTGCCTTTTCCAAAAGCTGCGTTGGCGTTTTTCCCGCATACGAAGTATAATAATTCGCCAACCAAAATTCGATATCGGAAACCTTGGAAAGCGGCGAAATAATATTATTCAGCCAATTTTTATTCGCGTAGATCATCGGATAATAACCGTTTTCCCGCAAAACGTCGCAAAATGCTTTGCACGCGTCCGCGGCGAACGATTGCATTTTCGATTCTTCCGCGTCGTAGACGATAGGATAGGAAAAAGTTGCGGGATATTGATCCAACCAGCTCACGCATTTGTTTGCTTCCACGATCGCGTCCGCAACCGAATCCGCATAGCTATAATAGTATACCCCCATCGGCACGCCCGCCGCCTTCGCGCCCGCGACGTATTCCGTAAATTTGCTATCCATCGATTCGGAATAGCCGATACGAAGCATAGCAAAATCCACCTCGTCTTTCACTTTTGTCCAGTTGATCGTACCCTGCCAAAAGGAAACGTCGATCCCCTTTTTCACCGTCGTTTCCGCCGAAGCCAAAACCTCTTTTTGCTCCGCTTGCACCGTATTTGCCGCACCGCTCAACCCCGCAAACGCCAAGACCGCCGCCAAAAGCGTATTCAACCATTTCTTCTTTCTTATGTACATATAGCCCCCTAAAATTGTTTCATTCGTAACAACCTTTGTTAGTATAGCATATATCTTTTTATATTGTCAATAATTTTTCAATATTTAAAATAAAAAAGAAAAAATATTTCATTTTTGGAAAATTTTGGGGACGCGGGCGAAAAATAAAAGGATAGGTTGTTGCCTATCCTTTTTTCGTTAGTCTTCCGTTTTTACCTCGGTCGGTTTTTCTTTTTTCAGTTTACTTGCAATTTTGTTTATGAGCCAAAGCACGCCTTTCACGGTGAAATACGCCGCATAGGCAAAGAGAATCGTCAAAACGAACAGCGCGACGAGATAGATCAAATGCCCCACCGTGCCGATCTGCGCGATCATCGCTTGTCGAAGCTCTTCCACGAAGCCCAAGTTGCATCGATAAAGGTTATGGAAATTGACTTGCAAAACGTTGGCAAGAAGCGCCGCGATCACGACGTAGTAGCCCAAGAAAACGCCCAAGACCTTTAAATCGCGCTTGGTATTCATTTCGTACATTTTGAGCGCGACCATCAGCAGGAAATACAGGCATACGAGGTTGTGGAAAACAACGGTATGGAAGCTTAAAAACGCCGAGGTAAATTCGCCCATACTGCCGCCGCTGAACGCGAAGATATCGAAAAATTCTTTGATATTGCCATCGCCGTAAACGATTGCGGGCATAACGAGCATAAAGAAGAAAAGCGAAGAACAGCAACCGAACGTAGCCGTATCCACCGTTTGTTTATGCTTGCCGCGATAAAAGGAATGAAGCGGCAATAAATACAAAAATAAACTGCAATAATGGAACGGCAACGCGTACATATCGTAGCCGTTGATAATATGTATCACTTGTTTTGCCAATTCCAATACGAGCAAGATCACCGTGATGATCTGCAAGGGCAAATATTTGGCTTTTTCACTTTTGTCTTTTAAAGCCTTGCCCATGAAAACGGCAACGATAATAAACACGATAAACGCGGGGATCACCGTATAAAAATGCAACTCTGTCCAAAGTCCCATCTTTCGTACCTCACAACCAAAATCTACGCATATTGTAACATGTTTCCTATCAATAGTCAAGAATTTTACGGCAATAATCAAAAAGTAAAAATTCAATACCATACAAGTAAAAATCTGCTATTTACAAAAGGGATATTTTTATGATATAATAATCTTGTTTTAAAATGATTATTTCTAATACCCTACCTATACGAAAAGGGCTTGCCGAATAGAAAGGCAAGTCCTTTTTGCTTTTTCAAAGCCCTAAAATTTGTTTGCGTTTTTGTTCGTATTCTTCCTCGGTGATAAAACCTTCCCCGAACAGTTCTTGCAATTCGCGGAGTTTTTCTTTCTTTTCCGCCGCCGCAGTCGATTGCGACACGGCGATATCCCCCAAGGACGGCTCTGCCGATACCGCAGGCGTTTGCGGTTCTTGTTGTTCTTGCGTTTCCGTCGGCGTTTCTTGCTCTGCCGCCGCCAGTTCGCCCCGTTGAATACGAAGTTCCGCATCGGCAAGCAGCGCAGGATTGCTCTTCAATTGAGTTGTCAGCCGTTCTTCAGCGACGCTTTTTAAATCCTTGTTGGCTAAAGTCAAGCCCGCCCCCAAACATGCGAACAGGAAAAAAGCTGCAACGAGTACGAATACCACGCCCCAAAATACTTGTTCGATCAAAAACATCCAAACGGCAAGCACAATTCCTATTGCGGCAATTGCACCGCAAGCGATCAATCCTACTTTCGATTCGGATTTTTCCGCGTTTGCAAGCTCCGAAATCTCTTCTTTGCTCATCACCTCTGCCAAACGATGCGCCACGTATTTTGCCCGCGCCTCTAACGAAGTTTTATCCTCTGCCATAATGTTCTCCTTTTATTGCGCTTTGCCTTTGACTTTCATCAATCTTACCACAGCCGCGCGCTCGTTTTCGTCAAGCTTATCCTTGATATATTTGATCGTTTCTTCCAATTGCGGGATCATAACGTATTCGAGCGCGTTGACGCGGCGTTTGTTGCGTTCGATTTCTTCCGCGAGCAACCGAACCGCCTTTTCCGTTTGCGCAAGCCGCGCCATTTTCGGCAACAGCTTGCCCGCCATTTGCACCGAATAATCCGCTTCGCCCGTGATTTCCGAATACGCATAGGGAAGCGCTTCGCTACGCGCGGAAGAAAGCACCGTTACTTTCGGCACTTCCACGCCCATCACGCTATCCGTTTCGCAGTCTACCTGCACCGCCGCAGACGGCATCGAAAACGCCGTTTCCGCTTCGAATACGGGCGTTACCGAACGCGCCACGGCAAATTGCCGAAGCACCCCCGAAAGCTCCGCTTCCACGGCTTCTCGGAGCGTTTTCGCTTCGCGCAGGAGCACGGTGAAGCGGCGCACCATTTCGTCCGACTTGTCTTTGAGCAATTTATGCCCTCTGACTGCCGTCGAAAGCCGCGCTTTCAGCTTTTTCAGCTCCATACGCGTAGGATTTACGTTCAACCTTGCCATATTATTCTCCGTCCGTGAGGTATTTATCGAGGTATTCCGTGCGGATACGCTTTAATTCGCTTCTGGGCAAAATACGCATCAGCTTCCAGCCCAACGCCAACGTTTCCTCGATCGTTCGATCGCTTTCAAAGCCTTGGTTGATATATTCGCTTTCGAACGCTTCGGCAAATTTTGCGTACAGCTTATCCGTTTCCGAAAGCGCGCTTTCGCCCAAGATCGCAGAAAGCTCCTTGCTTTCTTTTCCGCGTGCGTACGCCGCGAAAAGCTGGTTCATCGAATCGGCGTGATCTTCCCGCGTTTTGCCTCTGCCAATACCCTTATCTTTGAGTCGGGAAAGGGACGGCAAAACGTCCACGGGGGGATTGACGCCCTTTTTATAAAGATCTCTTGAAAGAATAATTTGCCCCTCGGTGATATACCCCGTAAGGTCGGGGATCGGGTGCGTTTTATCGTCCTCGGGCATTGTCAAAATGGGGATCTGCGTGATCGAACCCTCTTTGCCGCGAATACGCCCCGCACGCTCGTAAAGGCTTGCCAAATCGGTGTACAAATACCCGGGATAGCCTCGACGTCCGGGAACCTCGCGGCGCGCCGCCGATACTTCGCGGAGCGCTTCCGCATAGTTGGTGATGTCCGTCATAATGACGAGCACGTGCATTCCCTTTTCAAACGCGAGATATTCCGCGCAGGTGAGCGCCATACGCGGCGTTGCGATACGCTCTACCGCAGGGTCGTTCGCTAGGTTGGTGAACAGCACCGTTCTTTCGATCGCGCCCGTCTTTTTAAAGTCGTCTACGAAATATTGAGATTCTTCAAAAGTAATGCCGATTGCGGCGAACACGACGGCGAATTTGCAATCGCCGCTTCTCACCTTTGCTTGACGGGCAATCTGCGCCGCAAGCTCGGCGTGCGGCAAACCGCTCATCGAAAATACGGGCAATTTTTGTCCGCGGACGAGCGTGTTTAAGCCGTCGATCGCGGAAATACCCGTTTGAATAAATTCGTTGGGATAATCGCGGGCGGCGGGATTCATCGGCTCGCCGTTGATATCGAGTTTCTTTTCGGGAATGATGGGTTCTCCGCCGTCGCGGGGATTGCCCATGCCGTCAAATACCCTACCGAGCATATCTTCGGAAACGGCAAGCTCTTGGCTGTGCCCCAAAAAGCGGGCTTTTGCACCCGAAATTTGCAAGCCTTGCGAGTTTTCGAAAAGCTGAACGACCGCTTTATCGCGGTTGATTTCCAGCACCTTGCCTTGGCGAATTTCGCCGTTTGCATTGACGATATCGACGAGTTCGTTATATTTTACGCCCTCGACGCCCTCGACCACCATCAACGGACCTACCACTTCGCGAATGGTTTTATATTCCTTAAACATTTTCTTCACCCCCTGCGGCTACCGCTTTCAGCTGAGATTGCATCGCGGCGAAAATGCCGTCAAATTCGCTCAAATTTTCTTCCGTGATATATTTCGAACGCCCGATCATTTCTTTGCAAGGACAAGCCAAAATATCGTCCAGATCGGCGTAAGAAGCGATCGCCTCGCCCGCCAAACGGTTAAATTCGTAAATGAGCTTGAGCATCAAAAATTGCTTTTGCATGGAAGTGAAGGTATCCGTTTCGTGGAATGCGTTTTGGTGCAAATAGTCTTCGCGAATGATCTTCGCCGTTTCCATCGTGAGCCGATCCTTGGAAGAAAGCGCGTCCATACCCACGAGGCGAACGATCTCGTCCAAAGCCGCTTCCTCTTGCAAAATCGACATAACGAACTGGCGGTATTTTAAAAATTCCTTGCCGACGCTTTCGTTATACCATTCTTTCATCTTATCGGCGTACAGCGAATAGCTTATAAGCCAATCGATCGCGGGGAAATGGCGCTTATACGCAAGCGCCGAGGAAAGCCCCCAGAATACTTTGACGATACGGAGCGTGGCTTGCGAAACGGGTTCGGAAAGGTCGCCGCCCGGAGGAGAAACCGCGCCGATCGCCGTAACCGAGCCGATACGATCCTCGTTGCCGAGCAACCTTACGATGCCCGCGCGTTCGTAAAATTCCGCCAAACGGGAAGAAAGATAGGCGGGATAGCCCTCGTCGCCCGGCATTTCTTCCAATCTGCCGCTCATTTCTCGCAAGGCTTCCGCCCAACGGGAGGTGGAGTCTGCCATGATGGCTACGTTATAACCCATATCGCGGAAATATTCCGCGATGGTGATCCCCGTATAAATGGACGCTTCACGCGCCGCCACGGGCATATCCGAGGTGTTTGCAATGAGCACGGTACGCTTCATCAAAGGTTCGCCCGTTTTCGGGTCTTTAAGCTCGGGAAATTCGTTCAAAACGTCCGTCATTTCGTTGCCGCGTTCGCCGCAGCCCACGTAGACGATGATATCCGCGTCCGCCCATTTTGCAAGCTGGTGCTGAACGACCGTTTTTCCGCTTCCGAACGGACCGGGAACAGCCGCAACGCCGCCCTTTGCAATGGGGAACAGCGTATCGATCACGCGTTGACCGGTTACCATAGGACGGTCGGGCGTGAGCTTTTCGCGATACGGTCGGCCCTTTCTCACAGGCCATTTGCGGAGCATACAAACGGTTTTTTCCTGTTTGCCGTCCCAAATTTTCGCCACCGTTTCTTCAATGGTAAACTCGCCTTCTTCGATCGAAAGCACTTTGCCGCTTACGCCGTGGGGCACCAAAATTTTATGCACGACGATCTCCGTTTCGTTCACGATTCCGAGTACGTCGCCCTCGCTCACCTCGTCGCCAACTTTTGCGACGGGGATAAATTTCCATTTCTTTTCCCGATCGAGGTTATTGACGGATACCCCCCTCGAAATACGGTCGCCGTATTTAAAATAAAGGGTGCTGAGCGGGCGTTGGATCCCATCGAAAATCCCCGTGATCAGCCCCGGTGCCAGCTCCGCCGAAAGCGGCTCGCCCGTGGAATACACTTCTTCCCCCGGTCCCAACCCCGAGGTTTCTTCGTAAACCTGAATAGACGCTTTATCGCCGCGAAGTTCGATCACTTCGCCAATCAAGCCCATGTCCGATACGCGCACGACGTCGTAAAGTTTTGCGTCCGCCATGCCCTCGGCAATGATCAAAGGTCCTGAAATTTTTACCGTTTTCCCTGCCATAGTAATCCTCACTTAATCGTTGTGGAACAAAATATCTACGCCAAGCGCCCGTTCCATCGCGCTCTTCAATACTTCCATGCCGTAGCCCGTCGAACCGCCCGCTGAGGGAATACTCGCCACCACGGGATACGCTTCTTCGTCGAAGCGTTTTAAAAAGTCCGATAAGGGCTTCGCCAAATTTTCCGTTATAAAAATGATTTGGTATTCTTTCGCTACCTTTCGAAGCACTTCCCGTGCTTTCTTTTCGTCCTCGGCGGGAAACGTTGCCACGCCCGCCGCCTTGAATACCAAAATACTGTCGCCGTCGCCGACGATCGCCATTCTTCCTTTCATCGCTATTCCCCCTTAAACTCCGCGAAGCCGCTTTTTGATCTCGTGTTCGGGAAGCCCGAGCAGCAATAACGCGAAAACGATACGCACGTTCGCGTTTTCCGCGCGGCGGCGAAGCACGTAATAAAGGAAGGGCTGATTGCGTACAAGGTCGTATTTCCTCGCCGCAAAATACGCCGTTTCGTACCCCCCGAGCAGTTTTTCGCCCACCGTAAACGGCAAGCCTTTTTCCTTGGCGGCAAGGCATTGCCCGATCACCTCTTTATACGGCTCAAACGCGGGCATTTTCGCCGCGTTTTCGCTATCCGAAGCCAATCGTTCCAGCGCTTCTTTGGAAAGCTTCCCGCCCGCGACGAACAGGTTTTCTTCTCCATCCTTTTTTCGAAGCGCCGTTAAAATATTGGTGATATCCGCTTTTGCTTGCACCAATTTTTTCAAAGTGGAATTTTTTCTGCCTACGATGCGCAAATAGGAAAACAGCGCGTTTTGGAAAATCTGCCCGACCGTCGCGCCCGAAACGCTTTCACCTCGCAAATACTCCGCGCATTCCTCGCACGCCTTTTGCAGTTGCGGATAATCGCTCAAAGCGGAAAAATCCGAGCTTTCCACCGCCCTTTTCAGCGTGGAAATTTCGATCAAGCCCTCGCTTGCGAGCAGCTTATCCGCGCTCTCGCCTAAGTACGCCGCCTTTAAGAGCGCTTTCGCGTTGTGAAAATCGCGCGAGATCAAAAGATACGCCGCGTCCGCTTGCGTGGGCGCGTATTCGCGAATAAACGCGTCGACGAGCGCTTCTTCCCGTTCGATCAGTTTTTCGTAATCGTACACGCTGGAAGCCGTTTCCGCACCGCCGCCGAATCCGCTTTCGATCAGCGTGCGAAAAGCGTCCTCCGCCGTCATTTCACAAAGGCGCAGAAGCTTGTCTTTTAATAAAAATTTATCCCTTGCGGCGATCACGCCGTCGGTATAGGATAAGTCCATTGCCATACTTCACTCCGTACCTGCCCCCTTAAAAACGGGGATAGGCGTTAAAAAATTTCCGCGGCGATCTGCGCCAGATACGCTTCCTTATCCGCTTCGATCAGCGCTTCAAACGAAAGGTCTTTATCCGACTTTTCGCCCTTTAAAAGCATACCGCCCGCAATCGGCGCGCGATCCTTTGCGATAATAAGCGACCGTTCCCCAATGACGGGAAACGCTTTCAGTTCCTGTTCGTACGCGAAATTTTCGCTCAAAACCACCGCGTCGTTTTCTTCCGCGTACGCTTCCAAAAGTCGTTCGTAAAGCGCAAGGCAGTCTTCCTTAGAAAGCGCTTTTAAGCGCGATAAAGCTTCGGCGTAGATATAATCGAGCACCTTGCGTTTTTCGCGCAAAAGGATCTTTGCGCTTTCCAATCTTGCCGCCGCGGCGCGTTTATCCTTGATATCTTTATCAAACGCAGCCGCTTCCGCTTCCGTTTCTCTGCGTTCGGCTTGCGCGCGTGCGGAAGCTTCGGCCAAGATCCCGTCCGCCTTGCTTTGCGCCGCCGC
This sequence comes from Clostridia bacterium, assembly GCA_017462985.1. Taxonomy (GTDB): domain Bacteria; phylum Bacillota; class Clostridia; order Christensenellales; family Borkfalkiaceae; genus Scatosoma. The sequence continues at coordinate 5,923 of JAFTQB010000005.1, read as the reverse complement.
TACGATCCGTTCCGCTTCCGCTTGCGCGTCGGAAAGGATCCTTTCTACGATTTCCTGTTTACTCATAAAATTGCTTCACCTTATACGAGCATGATCGAAATGATCAAGCCCAAGATCGCGTAGAACTCGATCATACCGGGATAAACGATGAGCTTACCCGAAAGGCTTTCTTGCTTGCCTACCGCGCAAATACAGTTCGCCGACGCAATACCTTGAATGATCGCGGAGACCAAGCCGGAGATCGCCATAGGCAGCACCGCCGCGAACAGCGTCCAGCCTTCCGCCGCCGTCATCGCCGCCGTTACGTTGCCCGAAGCGATGATGCCGATGATAAAGCCGTAGATCCCTTGCGTTGCGGGCAACAGCACGAGCACCATAACTTTACCGAATTTCTTCGGGTCCTCGCTCAAAACGCCCGCCGCCGTCGTAGCCGTCTTGTGCAACCCAAGGCACGAGCCGATACCGCAAAACAATACGCAGATCGCAATACCGATGATAGCAATAACTTGTCCTTCCATAATAAAATCCTCCGATTTTCTTTTTTCTTTTTGATTTATCTTATAACGCTTTTGCGTTTTAAGCCGCCGTTTCTTCCGTTTCCCGATCGGGAAGCACGGAAATATATTTGTGTTCGCCGCCTAAGGGGCGGAACAGTTCCCCTTCGCCCTCGAAAAATCTGCCGTAAAATTCCACGTATTGCAGCCTTGCGTCGTGGATATACGCCCCCAAAAGGTTCATCACCAAGTTGAACGCGTTGCCCGCCAAAAGCAGGATCACGCCGATCAGGATCAAGACGATATTGCCGCTGACGATCATCTGCCCGCCGTAGGTGGCGATGATACTCGCGATGACCGCACCCGACAGCATCAAGCCGTACAAACGCGCATAGCTTAAAATATCCGAAGCGTAGTTGATCACGCCGTACGCCGCGCCGAACGCTTTGGTGATACGGGTGAAGCCTTTGCCTTTACGGCTTGCCGTAAGCATTGCAAGGAGCAGACTGCCGCCCGCCACCGCGCCGCCTACCGTCGCGAGCGCGCCCATTTGAAATTCCTCGGTAAAGCCGACAATCGCAAACCCTACGCCTACGGAAAAAAGCGCCCACAGGATACCGTCGCAGAGCCCGTCCACGATCTGTCCGCGGCGGAAATTTTGCACCGCGCAACAAAGATAGCCTGCAAAAATTTGCACCACGCCGATCAACATACTGATGATCAGCACGCTGGGCACACTGATTCCCGCAAGTAACCATTGATCGGTTTGCGGATTGGGCAACGCCGATTCGGCAAAGACGGGAAATCCGAACAGAGAGTTAAAGAGCAAACCCCAAATCACCGCGAACACACCGCCGAACGCAAACGCGCCGCAAAGTTTCGACGTACCCGTGGGGCGTTTTCGGTTCTTCCACCAAATATATCCCCCGACGAGCGCCATCAAGATCCCGTAGCCCGCGTCGCCGATGATAAAGCCCATGAATACGCTATAAAAAAATCCCATGACCGCGTTGGGGTCAAATTCCCGATAATTGGGCGGCGAATAGGTGTTTGTGATCCCCTCGAAACTCGCTACCACCGCGTTGTTTTGCAACAGCGTGGGAGGCTCGTCTTCGTCCGTCGGCTCGGTAAATTCAAAGTACGCCGCCTTGGATACTGCTTGAAGCTCCGCCGTTACTGCTTCCACGGCAAAAAGAGGCACGTAGGCTTCCAATAGAAAGGTTGCGTCCGTTCTTCTCAATTTCTCGCCAGAAAGTTCTTTTTCCAATTCAAACGCCAAATAATCGGCGTAAATTTTCAAGAGCCGCACGCCCTCTTTGAGCGCGTAAATTTCCTCGTCTTTTTGCGCGATCAGCGCTACGGTCGATTCTTCCGTTTCCCGCCATTCTCTTGCCGTTTCCGCGCCCGATTTTTCGCCTTTATACGGGCAATCAACGAACGAATAAAGGGAAAGCACTCCATCCGCTTCCGCAAGCGCGTCCTTATGCGCCACGACCAATACCACCGTCGCGCCCTCGACGGTCGAAAACACCTCCGTCGCGCAAAGAGAAATCTCGGCAAGCTTGGCAACCAACGCGTCCGCTTGCGCCATCGGCACCGTTCCCAAACGCGCGCGCGCATATATAGAACGGTTATACGCGTCGAACGGACGGGTGATACACGCATACGTCTCCGCCGTCTTTCTTTCCCGTTTGATCTTTACAAGCTCGCCTTTTAAAGCATTGCGTTCGTCGATGAGTTCAGCCGCCCGCTTCACCAGCGTTTCCGCTTCTTCCCGACGCGCCGCCGCGCCCATGAACTCGCTATAGCTCACGTCGAAGCCGTCCGCGGGGATCGAAGAGGGAAGTTTTCTATCCTTTTCGTAATTTTCCACCTCGGAAGCGAGCGAAGCAAGCGCCGCTTCCACGGAGGAAAGCCGCGCGGAAAGATCTTCCGCGTCCACGGCAACGCTTTGCGTGCCTTGCGAATTTAATTGTAGCTTGATCTCTGCCGCGCCCGTCTTTTGCAGGGCGTTCAAAACGCCGTCCTTATCGTAAGACATCGCGACGAGACGAAGCTTTCGCATCTCAGCAATCGCCACTTGTAACCCTCCCGACGATCTTTGCGACGGCGGCTTCGATATTTTCAAGTATCTTCGCCGTATACGCTTTCGCTTCCGCCGTTTTTTGCGCCACGCTTGCGGCGTATTCGCTTTGCGCCGCCGCGATCGAAGCTTTGTTTTGCGTGGCTTTATACGCCTTGCAAACCTCGCGCGTCGTCTTTTCCGTTTCGTCCGCTTTGGCTTGCGCTTCCGCTACGAGCGCCGCTGCCTTTGATTGCGCTTCCGCGCGAATTTCAGCTGCTTGCGCTTCTGCTTCCGTGATCGCTCCGATGATTTCTTCCATACTTTTTCTACCGCCAAAAATTGCTTGATTTTTCCTCTTCGGCACTTTTAGCCTGCCGCCGAAGCCGCGCGAGAAAAAACTACTCGCCTATTCTCGCCCATTATAATTATTATACACCAATTTTTACCTGCTGTCAATACCGCACTGAAAAATAATTGCATAATTTTATCACAAAAAAAAGCCAACCGCGCGGGTTGACCTTTTTTCTTGCAATTTTTTTATGCGTTATCCAAATCGAGAAGATCTTGATAAGCCGAAGTGAAGCGCGTTACGCAATCGTCGTTATCAAACTGCGTGATGAGCTGCGATTGTACGGTGTTGGCGTATTCGGAGCTGTACTGCTCTTTCATCGCTTCAGCGTAGAGATACGAGAAAGTTCCCTCTTTCGCCATTTCGCCAGTTTGGAAGCCGCCTTCGTAAACCTCGCCTTTATCGTACTTGTAGGTGACGTAGATGATATGCCAACCGTAGGTGGAAGGACATACCACGTAGCCGCCTACGCCAAGTTCGCGAATGGCGTATTGCGCCGCATATTCAAATTCCGCAACGAAGCTCGTCGTGTCGGGCGATACCATATACCCCATATAGGTATTCAAGCAGCCCGTATCCGTGCTGTATGCGAACATGAGTTCGTTAAATTTCGCCGCCGCATTGTACGCTTCGCTGTTCTTTACGAAATAGTCCGCACGCTTGGGCGTTTGCGAGAAGTTCACTTTCCCCGCGTAGTAGATAAACTGCGAATAATCGGTGAACGCGCCACTCTTATCCGTGCTGTAACCGCTCGCCGTGGTTACGTAGCCGGTATTATAACCTTCATTAAAGGTTACGCCGCCGATTTTCCCGTTCAAGCCGCTTGCCGCCGCCGTCGCGTTGCCGTCGTTCCAGCTCAAATATCCTTCCATTTCGGCAAGGAATCCGTTGATACCCATTTGTGCGGGCGTTACCGTATAACCGTCGTCCGCTACCGTGCCGTTATAGGCGTATTTGCCGTAATATACGGAAAGTTCTTCGTATTTATCCGTGTTGGTATAGTTATCTTCAAAGAACACGTAATTGCTCTTATTACCGTAATATTCGCCCGTTTTCGCTTGGTAGGCGTAATTTGCGTGATCTTCCTCGCAGAACCAACTATCGCGCAAATCTTTCGCAACGACTTCGCTCAAAACCGTGGCTCTGTAAGCGTATTTTTCGCTTTCCGTTGTCAAACGGTCGTTTTCCGCCGTCATTTGACGGTTTTGCTTTTCAGAGAACGGAATGAGGATATTGTATACGAAGCCGTAATTCGCCGCAGGACTGTACATTACGAAGGTATCGTCCGCCAAGGCGTCGATCGCCGTTTCGAACGCGCTCGTATCCTTATCGTAGGCAAGCTGTTGCGCCAAGTAGGTATCTTGATAACGCTTGCTCAAATAGTTGGTGGGCGTACCCAGCGTGAGTTCCGCTTCACCATCTTTGATAAGGTCGTCGGTATACTTAGTGATGAGGGCTTGTTCAAGCTGGCTTGCAAGCTCCACGTAATAATAGTCGATTTCCGTGATCTTGGAAGTATTGTCGCTTTCCATCAACAGCGCGTTATCGTCGAGGTTCCCAAGGAACGCGTTGTACGCTTTCATTCTCGTCGTCTTGGTAGAGCCGTCCAATTCCTCGTAGCCGTAGCATTGGGAAGCGTTGTTCAAGCCCGTATAAATTTCGTACGATTGTGCCTCGCCGTTCGAACCCGTCGTTTTATAGAAGTAATCTTCTTTTTCTACGCCGACGTTGGTGGGCGTTGTACGCACGTCGCCGTGATCGTGTTCGTCTTCGTCCGTCGCCGTGATATAATTTGCTTCCGCGCTATCGAGCGAACTGTTGATCGCAGACTTTAAGGAATACAGAGCCTTTTCGTACGCTTCCGTATCCGCGCCGTTTTGCGTTAAGAAATATTTCATGGCGGAAACTTCAGGGTGATTGCCCAAAAGCTCTTTTTCTTTCTCGCTCAAGCCCTCCGCTTTCAACTCGTTTGCGATATACTCCATACAGTCGTCCGCGTTCAAGCCTTTCTTCATATAGTACACCAAGGCGTGCTGCGTAACGATCTTGCGGCTCACCAGCGTGTCCATCAGCATTTCAAAAGTATCTTTATAGGTATAGCCGTAGCTTTCCACATAATTGTAGCCCGTATTCAAAAAGTATGCCACGAGATCGCGCTTGGGAATCTCCGTTTGTAAGCCGCCCTCGTCGATGATCTTGGAAATACCGTTTGCGTACGCCGCGTCGGCTTCGGCAAGCTGAGAAGTGATATTGACGTTCGCAACCGTTTGCGCCATATCCTTCGCGTTATCCGTACGAATAAAATCGCAACCCGTCGCGCCCAAAACGCACGCGAGAGAGAGAAATAACGCCGCCGTATTTTTAACCGTGTTCTTCTTGTTCATAAATTAGCTCCGAATCTTGTTTCGTGTCCTTGCCTGCGCGTATACGCGTGATATATGCGCCGACAACCTATATTATAACCTATTTTTCTTAAAATCGCAAACGTTTTTCGTTATAAACTTGTGAAAGTTAGCGCAAATTTCAAAAATTTTGTCATTTCCGCCATCAATTCCACGCTGTCGCGCGTGCCGAAGAACTCCACGACAGGCGCTTCCGTCATGTTCAAGCGCACGTTTTTTCTAAATTTATCCATCGCCGCAAGCACGCGCTGATCCCCCAACGCTTCCAAAGAGGGAAATTCAAGCGAGCCTACGCCCTGCGCCACGCCGATCTTTTTCACGCCGAATTTCGCCGCGTAGCTCTTTAAAACCGCCACTACCAACAGATTGACCACCGCCAGCGGCAATTCGCCGTAGGTTTCCTTCAAACTTTCGTATACGCGTTTATAATCCGCCGTGGTGGAAATTTCCGCGATCTGCTTATACGCGTCCAATCTGCCCGCGCTCGATTCGATGTACTTTTCGGATATGTAGGCGTTGGCGCGAATATCCAGTTCCGCAACCGTTTCCCGCTCCCCCGTCATTTCCTCTTTCAGAAGTTTCGCATAAAGCTCGTAGCCCACTTTATCCATAT
>JAFTQB010000022.1 GCA_017462985.1 Clostridia bacterium | reverse complement strand
TGATGGCGTTTAAAATATAATCGCTGTCGTCAAAGGTTGTTAAAATGACCACCTTTACTTCGGGATAATCCGCTTTGATGCGTTGCGTTGCCACCACGCCGTTCATGTTCGGCATACGAATATCCAACAAAACGACGTCTACGGGTACGCTCGCAAGCTTTTCCAGCGCGTCGAAGCCATCCACGGCAAGCCCGACGACTTCCAAGCCCTCGTCCGTTTCCAAAATGCTTTTGATCCCTTCCGCCAAAATCGATTGATCGTCTACGATCATCACTTTAATCTTGTTCGCCATTGTTATCTTCTCCTTTTTCCTGCTCTTCATCGGCAGGCAAAACTACTAAAATTTCAAATCCTTCGCCCTCTTCGCTCGTCAGCTCTACCCTGCCGCCAAGCGTTTTCGCGTGCTCCGCCATCGACGAAAGCCCGAAGCCGCGTTCGAGCAATTCCGTATCCGCGCCCTTGCCGTTATCGGAAACGAGCAATCTAATTTCGCCGTGTTCCTGCTTCAATTCCACCCAAAACGCCGTTGCGCCGCCGTGGCGAAGCCCGTTGGAAATGCTTTCTTTTAAGGTGTTGTAAAGAAAACGGTATTTCGTAGGCGAAACGGAAACGTCTTGCAAGTCGCTTCGAATTTTTATTCCCGTACCGTCCGTCGATTCGTTGATCACGCCTTGCAAACCCGCTTTTAAAGTACCTTTCGTGGTATCGCCCGATAAAAGGTGAACGCTTTCGCGAAGCTGTTCCAAAGCGTGTTTTGCTTGCAAATTCGCCGCGATGATCTTCTTTTTCGCTTCGATCGGGTCTTTATCGATGATCAGCTTCGCCGCTTCCGTTTGCATAATTACGGTGGTGATGGAATGCCCCGTGGTATCGTGGATATCCTTTGCAATGCGTTGGCGTTCTTGCAACGCCGTGATCTCGGCAAGCTCGTCGTAAGCCCTTTGCAGCTCCTCCTTACTCGCCGCCAGCTCCCTAAGCGCTTTTTCCAAACGCAAATACTGACGGTAGAACCCCAGTGCGAAATTCACGATGAAAAAGTGCGCCACGAGCGCCACGAGCGCGCCTACGGAATCGGAAATGATCACCACGTAGCCCAATTCCGTACCGCTCCAAATCGTTTGCGCCACCCAATACGCCGCAACGTAGGCGGGCAGAGAGATCGCAAACATCACAATCGAGGAACGCGCGCGTTTTGCGCTCATATAAAATTCCGTCAAAATCAAAATGAACAGCACAACGAGATACGAGCTGCCCGTCACAGCGGTGATCGCCGTGGAAAAAAGCATATCGAACACAAAGCAAGCGATACGCGCTTGCGAGCGTTTCACCGCAAACAGCTTTAACGCTTCCGTCAAGGTGAGTAGCGCCGTGCTCGCCAAAACGACGAAAAATCTTACGAAAAACTGTTCGTCGATCTTCGGCAAAGAAAGCATTTGCAAAATGATCATCGATTCCATGATCACAAGCAAAATGAAAATGCCCCACTTTCCGATCAGCGCGATCTTTTTTTCTTCGCGAAGATCGAATTTTTCGAAAAACTTCCAAAACTGGCTTTTTTTGCGTTTTTCCGCGCCGTCGTTTACGGGGATTTCTTCCCGATCATTTTTCATTCTTTCCCTCTTCCCCCACAAACAAATTTTCTATCGAACATTCCTTGGATATTTGTTGCATACGCCCGTCCAAATAATAGCTGTATACGCCGCCGTTGCCGTACACCATATGATCGCAAAACAAAACGTTATGAAAGCTACACGCCATTTGGCATTTTCGCGTTGCCAGATCGTCGCTCAAAGTGGGCTTACATTCTCCGCCCGGATGATTGTGCACCATAACGATCCCCGAAACGTTCGGTTCGGTGATGATATCGGTAAAATCTTCAGGAGCGATCGTGGCGTGCGTCGCCGCATTCGCCGTGAACCGTCTGCGATATAAAATCAGCCCGCGATCGTCCAACAAATAGCAATCCAAAAGCTCCACCTTTTCGTCCGCATAGGTCGCTTTGACAAAACCGAGAAAGCTGTGAAAATCGAATTTTTCAGGCAGAGAATTTTGCGCGGGCGCATAATATTTATTGAGGAAATACCCGATCGAAACCAGATACGCCGCCACGCTTTCCCCTACGCCCTCCACCTTTAAAAGCTCGTTCATCGAAGCTTTGAACAGCGCGGGGATCGATCCGAATTGCGCCAACAGCCGATGCGCCAAGTCGTTGGTGTTTTTGCGCGGCACGGCGTTGAATAAAAGCGTTTCAAGCACCTCGTGTTCAAGAAGTTCCCCCTTTGCAAGCTTCGCCATCGCGCGTTTTCTGTGTCCGTCGTGTACTCGTGCCATAACATCCTCGTAAATCGTTAAAAGTTTATACGGTTTTATTGTATCATACTTTTCTAAAAATGTCAAAGGGTAGCCGCATTTTCCCGTTTTTGCGGAAAAAATTTTTTTGAAAATATACGAAAATATCTTCATTTTCTTTACCTTGGCGCATTTTTTGTGTATAATAATAGTATACAACGATAGGCAGGTATACTTTATGAGCCACATAACCGAAAAATATTTCGAGCAAACGGTGAGTTCGATCGTCCGCGCGCTCCAATTCGATTCCTCTTTAAAAGCCCCCGACGGCGAATACCCGTTCGGCAAAGAAACGGCGGACTGCTTACAATGGTTTTTGTCCTTGGCGGAAAGCTTCGGCTTCGAAACGAAAAACTACGATAATTATATCGGGGAAGTCGTCTTTGGCGAAGGCGAACCGTTTGCGATCCTCGCCCATCTCGACGTCGTTCCCGCGGGCGGCGGTTGGAAATACCCGCCTTTTGGCGGCGTAATCAACGACGACGTATCCGACGGCGGCGTTGCGGGCAGAAAAATTTGGGGGCGCGGCGCGCTCGACGATAAAGCGCCCGCCGTTTGCTGTTTGTACGCTTTAAAGGCGATCAAAGATCAAGGCGTCACCCCCAAACGCACAATCAAGCTGATCTTGGGCTGCAACGAAGAAAGCGGTTGGAAATGTATCGAACATTATAAAACGGCTGCGCAGCTCCCCAAAGAGGGCTTCACGCCCGACGCCGATTTCCCCGTGATCTACGCAGAAAAAGGAATTTTACACCTCACGGCGTTTTTCCCCATTCAAAACGCGCCCTTTAAAACGCTTACGGCGGGCGAACGGGTGAATATGGTTTGCGATAAAGCCGTCGCCCTGCTCACGAAAAAAGCGGGACAAGAGCTTGCGCTTTACGAAAATTTCACCGAATGCTTCTACGACAATACGACCAATCAGCTCGTAACCTACGGGAAGTCCGCGCACGGCTCCACGCCGCAAAAGGGCGTGAACGCTTTGGAAAAAATGTTGAAATTCTTCGCGAGTATGAACGAGGACTGCAAGGCGGCGTACGAAGTGTTGTTCAACGACGCGCTCGCGCTCCAAAAAATGCAAGACGAAACGGGCGCGCTCACCTTTTCGCCCAACCTCGCCGCGTTCGACGGCGAACGGCTCGCCGTAACGGTGGATATCCGCTTCCCCGCTACGCATAAAAAGGAAGAGGTGCTTGCGGCGTTCGCTTCCGCAGGAATCGCCGCGGAAGAAAAGAGCTATCAACCGCCCCTTTACAACGACCGCAACGGCAACCTCGTGCAAACGCTTTTAAAGGTGTATAACGAACGGACGGGCGCAAACGCACAGCCGATTGCGATCGGCGGCGGCACTTACGCGCGAGCAATGGAAAACGGTTGCGCGTTCGGGCCGGAAATGCCGAACGAAGAAAGCACCATTCACCAAGCGAACGAATACGTAACTTTCGAGCGCATCCGTTTGATGAACGAGATCTATTACGAAGCGATTTACCGTTTGACCGTTCCCACGCAAAAAATTCATATTGCAACGATCAAGACGACGAAAAATTGACCTTACTACGCAAACCGCCTACCCCAATCGCTTGGGATAGGCGGTTTTTTTATGGGCGAAAAAGTGAATTGCTTGCGTTGCACGCGTGAAATTTCACGATTTTCAAAAAGCAATCATTTCACGGCATACGGCAAGGCGCAAGCTCTGCGCCGTCAATTTATTTATTTTTGCGCCATTGTTTAATCCGATCTTCAATTTCTTCCCGTCTTTGCCGAAATTCGTTTTCGTGTTCTTGCAGCTTTTGCGCAAATTCTTCGCGGCGACCTTGCGCCTTTTCTTTCATTTCATTTTTGGCTTCAACAACCTTATCGCGGCTTTCCGCTTTTAACTGTTCGATCGCTTCCTCGTATTGCGCTTTCAACGTATCGTATTCCGCTTTTTTGCTATCGTATTCCGCTTGCAAGGAAGCAAGCTCTTCTTCACTCAAAGTTTCATCTTCGAGCCGAATGCGAAGCTCTTTCAGTTCTCTGCCAAGCTCGAATAATTGCGCGTATTCTTCCTTTAATTCTTCCACGGCGGCTTTATATTCGCCGCGCAGATCGGCAGTCAAACCGTTTTTAACGGAATCGTTTTTGATCAAATCCATTCTTTCCTCAAACGAAAGCGCCAAAATTTCCTCAACGGTCATTTCGGGATAAAGCTCTAAAATCCGATCGATCATTCTCGCTTCTTTCAAAGAAACGCCCCATTCTTCCGCAAGCGCTTCGTATTCTTCCAAGACTTCGGGAGAAGCTTTTCCGAAAATACCCTTTTTATCGAAATAGCCGTTGATCTTTTCAGTGAGCTTTTCTTCCAAAGCTTTTACCGATCCTTCGTTTTTACCCTCGGCTAAAATATAAACGGTTGCGTTTTCACTTTCGAGATCGATAAATCCCAGCTCGGTTGCCGTCGCCGTGAACGCTTCGCCTGCTTCTTCCGCCGTCATTCCAACCAAATCAAGCTCGCACAATACCGTTTCGCCGTCCTCGTTGATCGCGTTTGCCGCAATCACTTTTCCCTCTTCGTCTACAACCAATTCGATTTCGGGATTAATCCGCATACTGATATACGATAATTCTTCCGCGCTCGCTGTCGTAGTATCGCACCCGAATAAACACGCGCCAAGCAAACAAACGCCTAACGCCATACTTAAAATTTTGCCGATTTTTTTCATGATTTTATACTCCTTTTTCCTTTTTTTGTTTGGGGAATAGGCTTAAAACACCGCTCTCCACCGTTTCCCTTTTCATATAATCAATCAAGCAAAAAACGATTTTATCGCAAATAAAAAGAAACTTTCGAAAAATTTTTTCGAAAGTTTCGTATTTTTTAATTTTCATAGCCCTCAGATCTCGTTTACAACTCCCGAAAACAGCGTGATATCGTAAGGATCAGTGATCAAAAACGCGAACGCGCGATCAACCACGAAATCCTCGTAGACTTCCTCGTAATCGTCGGGTCCCGGCGCGCCCGCCCCGGGAATGACCGTTACCGCCGCGCCTTCGATCCCCTTGCGGTCCACCTTCAAATTCGTTATATGGCGCACTTCTCCGCAATACGCCCCATCGTCCGTAAGAGAGGAAAGATCACAACGAACGTCGAACAGCGTTTCCACGCCCAGAGACTGCAATACCGATTTGATATTTTCATCGTACGAAGCCGTATATTCGGGGAACAAACAGCGCGTATAATACTTGATCCTGTTTTCCTCGTCCACCGCACCGAAATCCTGCACGGCGTTCATTTCGGCAAGGTTTTCCTTCGTGAAAATTTCCGACGCCGCATATCCGTCCTTGGGGAGCATAAATTTGATTTGATAGCCGTGATAGGTCGTGGCAAAAAAATAGGTGAAGCGTTCGCTCTCGTACGCCCTGCCGCCTATATAGCCGTCTTGCAGCAACTTTACGCTTTTTGTGCTTCCGTTGGCATTCGCAAATTCGTAAGCAACGCTCGTCATCGCGATATCGTCGCCGTAGGTATTCCAGACGTCCTTTAAATACAGCGTATTCACGAGCGTGAAGAGCGTTTCTTCGGAAATATCAAAAGCTCGGTCGATCAAGCCGTTCGTTTGCTCTTTTACAAAATCGCGGACGGCTTGGTTGGCGTTCGCATTCTTGCCCGCAAAATCCGCCGAATAGGAATAGCAATAATAATCGCTCGCCAAACGGTCGATACACTCCCGCCGAAAGGAAACGCCCTCGGCAAGCCAAACGGAATTGGTCGTTTTTAACAGCCCTCGCACGTTGTTGCCAACCGTGGCGTTCGTTTTATGCTCGCGATTGAGCGCACGATACAGCGTACCGATATTGTTTGTCAGCTCCTCGTAGCTTACGCCCAAAACGGACAGTAATTCCTCCCGCGTTTGCCCTGCCGCACACTCGGCGGCAAGCGACAGCCCCATGAACACCGAAGCGGGGGAAACGGTGAAATTGCCGCGTTCGGTTTTCGCCGCCTCGGCAAACGCCGCCGCAAATCCATCCGCCTTTTGACGAAACGACGTAAATTCCTCCGCGCCGTAATCGCTCCACGCCAGAGTCTGCGCTTCCGTCGGCTCCGCCAAGCAGTTACTGATGGGAAGCGTACAGGCAGAAAGCCCCGCAGCCGCGCCGCAAAGCGTCAGCGCCAACAGCCGAAACAAAGACCGTTTTCCCTTTCCGTTCATAGTATAAGCCCCTTTTTTCTTTTATTATAGCATATGCGGAAAAATTTGTCAATAGGCGGCAAAAAGAATATGCAGGCCGTAGAACCTCTACGACCTGCATATCTTAATGAGAGAATATGAAAAAAGTTTCGTATAGTCTGATTATTCTTTCGATACTTCGATCACTTCTCGTTGAATTCAATTTCTTGAACACATTCCTAAAAACGATTTCGCCCTTTTCCGAGCTTCCTATCGCTTTCGTATTTATCAGTTTAATCTTTAATTGTGAAAACTGTATGAAAATTATGTGATAATTAAATGAAATATGCGCTAAATTAACATATTTTGTGCAATTCTTTCGGCGATTCGAAGTCCGTCAGCCGCCGCCGAGGTGATCCCGCCCGCATAGCCCGCACCCTCGCCGCAAGGGTATAAGCCGCGCAAGGTAACCGATTGCAAATCGTCGCCGCGCAAGATCCTTACAGGGGAGCTGGTGCGCGTTTCCACGCCCGTCAGCACCGCTTCGGGGCAAGCAAAGCCCTTTAAGCGCCTATCCATATCCGCGATCGCCGCTTTGAGCGCCTCGCAAACGCCTTTGGGAAGCACCGCGTTAAGATCGGCAAAATTTACGCCCGCCGCATACGAAGGAAGCACTTCCCCAAATTTTTCGCTCGTTCTGCCCTTTAAAAAATCCCCGACGAGTTGCGCGGGCGCGCGGTAATCGTTGCCGCCCGCAGCATACGCAGCGCGTTCCAATTTTCTTTGAAATTCCACGCCCGCCAAGGGATGATCGCTTTCAAAATCCGCTTTAGTTACCTGCGCGATGAGCGCGCTGTTTGCGTTGCGTTCGTCGCGCGCGTAGTTGCTCATGCCGTTGGTTACTACGCCTCCCCGTTCGCTTGCCGCGGGCATCACCACGCCGCCGGGGCACATACAAAAGGTGAACGCCGCGCGATCGTACGCGTGGGAAACGAGCTTATAATCCGCCGCAGGCAACTTGGTATACGCTTTGCCGTACTGCGCCAGCCCGATCGAGCTTTGCAAATGCTCGATCCGCACGCCCACGGCAAAATCTTTTTGCAACATTTCCACGCCCGAAGAAAGAAGCGTTTGAAAAGTATCGCGCGCACTATGCCCGATCGCAAGCACGACGGCGTGCGGTTCAAGCCATTCGCTTTCGTTCGTTTGTAAATTCAAAAGCTCACAAGCGCGCAACGCGCCGTCTGCCGATTTGAACGCATTGAAACGGGTGTGGAAACGCACCTGCCCGCCGCATTTTATAATATATTCGCGCATATTGCGTACGACGGTTTTTAAACGGTCGCTGCCGATATGCGGCTTTTGCAGCCATAAAATTTCCTGCGGCGCGCCGAAGCGGACGAACGTTTCAAGCACCTCGCGATTGAACGCGTTGTGCGTTTGCGTATTCAGCTTTCCGTCCGAAAAGGTGCCTGCGCCGCCCTCGCCGAACTGTACGTTGGTATCTGCTTCCAATACGCGCTGCGTACAAAAGCGGGAAACGCTCTTTTCCCGTTCCTCAACGCAAGCGCCGCGCTCTACGACGATCGGCGTTACGCCGTATTCGATCAGCCGCAACGCGCAAAACAGCCCCGCGGGACCGCTCCCCACCACCAACACGGGCTTTTTAGGAAGTTTTTCCTTTGGTATCCTTTCGCGAATACACGGATTCGGCTCTTGTTTTTCTTGAGAAAATTCGATCGTATAAAGATAATGCAGGTTGTTTTTATCCCGCGCGTCCAACGATTTTTTACGAATGGCGAAATATTGCGGCTTACCTTTTAATTGCTTTTCCGCGATCTTCAAAAGTTCCGTTTCGCTTTGATCAATGGGCAATTTCACGCCCGAAAGGGTGCGTATGCTCATACCTGCCCCCCGCTTTTTAAGCTTTCCGCGATCACGCGCGCAGAAGTGTACGCCCATTGCAAGTTAAAGCCGCCGCATTCGCCGTCGATATCCAAAATTTCGCCGCCGAAATACAGCCCGCGCGAAAATTTGCTTTGCAGGTTTTCGTCCACCTCGTCAAAGCAAACGCCGCCCTTGGTTACCTGCGCGTAATCGAAGCCGAGCGTTCCCGATACGGGAAGCGCGAACGCCTTCACGCAAGCGACCGCCGCCGAAAGAGGCTCGCCCAAGCAACGCTTCATCACCGCCCTGCCCACTTGGTTATTCAAGATTCCGCAAAGCAACTCGCCGCGATCGGCGTTTGGATATTTTCGTTGTTTGCTTTCCAAAACGGACGCTAATTTTTCCGCGCTTACCGACGGCAATAAATCGATCTTCAACGAAACGGCTTGCGCGCCGATCTTATCGGCAATAAAGGAAGAAATACGGAAAATCGCGTCGCCCGAAACGCCGTAATCGGTGAATATGATATCCCCCTGCACACTTGCCACAGGCGTTTTTTCAACGAGCGCCGTAACGAGCGCGCCGCCCACGCGAATTCCTTTGAGCATTTTGATGTGCTTGGTTTCCGTTTTGAGCTGTACGAGCGCGGGATAAAGGGGCGTGAGCGTATGCGAAAAGCGTTTTACAATTTCGTAACCGTTGCCGTCAGAACCGAAATTCTTCGCCGCCTTGCCGCCCGTGCATACAGCGATATTGTTTGCGGCAAACACCCGTTCGCCGTCGGGCGTTTGCGCCGTTACGAGGTAGACCTCTCCCCGTTTTTCCACGCCCGAAACGAAACAGCCAAGCTTTACTTCCACGCCGCGGCGCGCAACCTCGAACCGAAGCAGATCGGTGATCGACGAAGCCTGCCTGCCGGCGGGATAAAACCTTCCCCGTTCATCGGGCAGGAAGATCCCGCCCAATCCTTCTAAAAAGGCGAGCATTTCCTCTTTGCCATGGCGGGAAAGCATTTCTTGCACGCGCGCGTTACCGTTTTCCGAAAAGGAAAAATACGGCGTTTCCCCCACCTTTTCGTTGGTGAGGTTGCCCTGTCCGTTGCCCGTGGCGGAAAGTTTTCTGCCCAAGCGTTCGCCGCGTTCCAGGATTAAAATTTTTCCGTTTTTCAATTCTGCCGACGAAGCGAGAAACAGCCCTGCCGCCCCGCCGCCGACGATGATCAATGAATATTTTTCCATAACTGCTCTCATTGTAACCGATTTGCGGCGAAAAGTCAATTTTTTCTTGGAAAAAGCGGATATTTTTTCAAAAGCTATATTGACTTTTTTTTCTTTTTATATTAAAATATATAGTGTAAACGATAAACGAAAGGAGTTTATTATGGAATTTATTGAAAGATGCATCAATTATCTCAAACGAAACCCCGATCTTTTCTACATTCTCGTCGCGGTGGCGGCGGCGATCCTCGTGCTTTTGATCGCCATTATCGCCGTGAGCGTGAGAAACGCGAAACGGAAAAAGGCGGCGAAAGCGGCGGAACAGGCTGAAACTGCGCCCGCTCAAGAAGAAGTTGCCGAACCTGCGCCCGTCGTAGAAGAGGTTGCTGAACCTACGCCCGTCGTAGAAGAGGTTGCTGAACCCGCGCCCGTCGTGGAAGAGGTTGCTGAACCCGCGCCCGTCGTAGAGGAAGTTGCCAAACCTGCGCCCGTCGTAGAGGAAGTTGCCGAACCTGCGCCCGTCGTAGAGGAAGTTGCCGAACCCGCGCCCGTCGTAGAGGAAGTTGCCGAACCCGCGCCCGTCGTAGAGGAAGTTGCCGAACCTGCACCCGCCCAAGAGGAAGTAGTTGCGGAGCAAAAGCCTGAAAAGCCGAAAGCGAAGCGCACGAGAAAAACGCCTGCCAAGAAAACGGCGGAAGCGCCCGTAGAGGAAACGCCCGCGGCGGAAGAAGCGCCCGCAAGCGTAGAAGAAACCCCGCAAGCGAACGAAGAAACGGCGGCGACGGCGACGAAGAGCACGAGATACGCGGGAAAATGGATTATTTGCAAGATGATTTCCGAAGATGAAAACGGAGAGGTTTTGGAAGAAGAATATTTCTTCGAGCTTCGCGCTTCCAACGGCGAATTGTTGCTTTCGAGCGAAGAATATACTAGCCAAAGCGGCGCGGTGAGCGGCATCAAAACGCATAAGACGAATATTGAAAAAGGCAATTTCCGCGTAACGCTTTCCAAGAAAGGCGATTATATTTTCAAGCTGTTGAACGCGAAAAACACCCTGCTTTGCACGGGCGCGAATTATCCCACGAAAGAACGCTGCGAACGCGCCGTGGAATCGGTGAAGCGCTTTGCGGCAACGGCGGTATTGCAAGCGGAAGTTGACGAAATTCGCGTAACGATCCCTGCGGATACGGAAGAACCCGCGGCGGAATTTGTGGATAACGGCTACAACGGAAAATGGATTATCTTCTCGAAATCGGACGATCAAGTGGGTACGGTGTACTATTTCGAGCTGTTCGCTTCCAACGGCGAAAAGCTTTTATCCAGCGAGGAATACACCACTTACGAAGGCGCGATCAACGGCGTGGCAACGCACAAAGCGAATATCGAAAAGGGCAATTTCCGCATTGCGCTCACCAAGCGCGGGGATTTCATCTTCAAGCTTTTGAGCGGCAACGGACAGCTTTTGTGCCTCGGTGAACACTACAAGACGAAATCCCGTTGCGAAAGCGCGGTGGAATCGGTGAAACGCTTTTCGAAGAGCGCGCAAATCTATAAATATTCCGATTTGGAACACTGATTAAAACGGTACGCCAAAACGGGTCGGGGAATTTCCCCCGACCCGTTTTTTTGATTGTAATCATAGTGAATGATTGCCTTTCGGCAATTTCGTACCAATCAAAGCCTCAACGCCGCTAAAAGCGGCTACTTCTTATCTGAAACCGCCGCCACCGCCGCCGCGGCCGCCGCCCGAGAAGCCGCCGAAACTGCCACCGCCGCCGCTTCTGCCAACCCTACTGCCTTGCTCTTGCGGGCGCGAGATCATCGCTACGTTCATCGCGAACATACACCTTCTCATATACCAATAATCGAACGCCGAATAATCCCCGACGTACCACCTCGGCGCTTCCAAGGTGATATCCTTAAACTTATCCTCCCATTCGTCCGTTACCCCCAACACCTGCGCGTAAGGCAACAGGTCGTAAAAAAGTTCGGGATTTTGTTCAAGCAGGAATTTGATCTTATCTTCTTTTGTAACGGTGATAAATTCCTTGAAGCCGAGCACCCGCCCAAGCACCTCGGTATACCGCTCCGTACGCGTGAGCATACCGCTTGAAACGAGTACGATCGCATAAGCGCAGATCAAAAGCAAGATCTTTTCCAGCTCCGTCAAAAGATGCGAGCCTGTGAATAAGTACAACCCTGCGCCCACCGCCATTGCAAGCACGATCAGCGCGTTATAGACGAACTTTCCGTTCTTCTTTAATTTATAACGGTGGTTTTCCTTGAAAAATAGGAGCGCGAGCATTACGAGGATCGGGAAAAAGCCGATCAAGCCGCTAGTTGCGAAATAGCCGCCGCCCACGAACAGCCACCCGATCGCCATCGGCGCGAACGCAAGCAGGAAAAACGCCAACAAACAGCCGCCGATAAATCCAAGCAACGATTTCGGCGCGTACATGGGAATCTCTTTTGCCCGCAAAAGGTTTTTCGCGTAATCCACAGAAGTATAGAATTTATTCGTCAGATCGCTCACGCACACCCGATCGCCCGATTTAAACAAGCCTTGGAAAAGCGTATGCGCCGCGGGCGTTTCATCGGCGGCGATTGCGTTCACCTGCTTTAAAAGCACCGGCTCGCTATGTTCCAAACTGATTTTCAAATATCCCTTGGAAGCGAAATAATAGACCATCGAGGTGATATCCTCGTTGTTCACGATCCCGTCGATAAATTTCCCCATCGTGAGCGGATCGTAATTTTCGGGCGGACGGAAGCCGACCACCGTATTCAAGATGGGCTTTTTCATAAATTTGAGCCGAATCAACACGAACGCCGCCGCAACCAAAACGACGATAAGCAACACGATGAGCGTGGTGTTTTGCGCGATACGAACGCCGATATACGGATCGAGCACGCCGCTATCGAAGGAAAAATCGAGCGTGATCGCCGCCGCCACGTATTCGTCGAACGCTTCGCTTCTGCAAAGCGGCAGCTCTTCCGCCGTCATTGTGATCGACTTGCCGTCCGCAGAGAGCGTTTCCGTTACGTAATCGTTGCTTGCTTCTCCAAACGCGCTACTGTAAACGGTATAATTTTTGAGCGCGGCGGGGAAATCGACATTGACCGTGACGTTCTTTAACGTGAAAGGCCAGCCCGCGCCGACGAAATCGATCGTCAAACCGTTCTCCGCCCCGTCCGCGACCTGCATCGTATAGGTAAAACGGTAAGTAAGCCGCGCGCCGCGTTCGATCCCGCCGTAACAGTTGATATCCAAAAAACCGTCCACGTCGGGGTTATCGGCAACGTCGAAAGAAAATTCTTCGTTGCCCTCGCAAAACGCTTGGATATTGAAATAACGATCTCCCTCCAACGGCAAACTGCGGTAAAAGCTATTATAACTACGGTTCATCGTGAACGTGATCGTTTCGTCGAAATCAATGCTTCGATCTTTATTCACGGTGGCGTTCACCGTATAGCTTTCCACCTCGCACGGTTCGCTGCTATAATAAGTTTCTGCATTCGCGCGCAACGGTTTCTTGCCGATTGCAAACGGCAACAGCGTACAAAGCAACAATAATATAGATAAAAGGGCGACAAAAAAGATTGCCCGCCCCTTACCGTCCTTTTTATAAGTATTTTTCATCGTTTAAAATTGCACTCTTACGTTCTGACGCTCTTCTTCGCTATCCAGCTCGAAATAAGGGCGCTTTTTATAATCTTCGCCCATGCCTTGCACGACGAGGTTTGCGGGGAACAGCTCGATCGCCGTATTAAAGCCCTTCACCTGACCGTTATAATAAAGGCGCGCGTTTTCCAGATCTTGTTCGATCAATTTGAGTTGGTTTTGCAAATCCAAAAAGTTCGCGTTGGCTTGCAGCTGCGGATAATTTTCGGAAACGACGTGGAAGAGCGTTTTCAAACTCCCCGTCATCGCGTTCGCCGCTTGCATTTTTTCTTCTGCCGTAGAAGCGTTCAAGGCGATGTTGCGCGCTTGCACCACTTTTTCAAGCGTTTCGCTTTCGTGCGAGGCAAAGCCTTTTACCGTTTCCACAAGGTTGGGAATCAGATCGAAACGCTTTTTTAAGTACACGTCGATGCTTGCCCAAGCTTCTTCCACGCGATTTTTCATCTTGACGAAATTATTTCTGGTATTGATATACCAAGAAACGACGATGATCGCCAGCACTACCACGACGATGGCAACAACGATTCCGACGATCGCGCCTACGTCGATCAATAAATTGTTGATCATACTTTCTCTCCTTTCTATTCGGGCTTTCCGCCCTCTTACCGTTATTATACTATACGCGCGCGAAAAAATCAATACTTTTTTTAAAAAAATTATAAAAACCGCGCGCTTTTCGGCACGCGGTTTTTATACGCATTAGTGCGAGCGGTGGTTTCTGAGCCACAACACGCCGTTGGTGATCATCGGCGAAATAATCAGCCAGATTGCCGCCAACGCGATGATGCTGTAAGTGATGATCGAGCCTGCCGCTCTCGCACCCGAGAAGATCGTGGACACGAGGTTGAAATCGAAAAGGCCGAACAGCCCCCAGTTCACAGCACCGACAATAACGAGAATATAAGCGATAATATTAACAACTCTCATTTTGTTTCCCTCCTAATGACAGTTTGGGCAACCGAGAGCGTTTTATTCACGCATTTGACAAAAAATCCAGCAAATCCGCATAAACGGCTTCGCTATCCAATTCGTTGAACACCTCGTGGCGCAAGCCCTCGTAGAGAACGCCGCTCACCTTTTGATAGCCGAGCGAGGTCATAAACGATTTCGCTTCTTCCCATTTTTCCTTGGATACGATCACGGGATCGTCCGCGCCCGCGATAAAATAGATGGGAAGCGCGGGGTTTTGCACGCGGTATAATTTTTGGGTATACGTGTTTTTCAAAAGACAAAACAGGTTTCTGAACCCGTTGCAGGTGAAAACGTAATTGCACCAAGGATCGGCGTTGTATTTTTCGATACTTTCCTTATTTTTCGAAAGCCAAGCGTTTTTGCCGTCGTTCGGGAACCGTTTGTCGCCGTTGCCGACGGCAAGATCGGCAAGCAATTTGCTTCTGTGCCGTTCCCCCTTGAAAAGCGCGATCGTATCCGCCAAAAAAATCGCCACGCCCGCAAGCGGATTTTTCGAGGGCGAGCCGCAAATCACCGCTTTATCCACGAGCGTATCGTTTTCCTGCAAATAGCAACGCGCCGCCATCGATCCCATACTGTGCCCAAATAGGCAAACGGGCAATGCGGGGAAGCGGTTTTTTAAGTATTTGGTAACGGTAACGAGGTCGGAGACGATCGCCTTGCCCGTCTTTTCGTAAAAATAGCCCAGATCGTCCTGCGTTTTCACGCTATTGCCGTGCCCGCGGTGATCGTTGCCCGCCACGATATAGCCGTTTTCCGTCAATACCCGCATCAGCTGTTCGTAGCGGTCGATATATTCGCACATACCGTGCGAAAGCTGTACGACGCCTTTTGCTTCCCCTTCGGGCAACGCGACGATCACCTGCAAGGGCAAGCCGTCAAACTCGGAATTTACCGTAATCGTTTCTTTGATCATCTTTCTATCCCTCCATAGCTTCATTATAGCATACTTTTTTAATAAATACAAGAGCAAAAAAGAAAATCCGCAACCAAAAAGCCACGGATTTTTCTTATTATTTGATTTATTCCGTTCGAAGCGCGATTACGGGGTCTTTCTTCGCCGCGGCTTGCGCGGGGATCAGACCGCTGATGAGCGTGAGCACGACGCTCACGGCGATCATAATAATGCCCTCGTGGATCGGCAGCGCGGCGAGCGTGGAGATACCCGTCAAATGCCCTAATAAGAGATTGATGGGAACGGATATCGCGTAAGTGAAGCCTACGCCGAACACGCCCGAAAACAAGCCGATCAAGAAAGTTTCCGCATTGAACAGGCGGCGAATATCTTTCTTTCTTGCGCCCAACGAGCGTAGTACGCCGATTTCTTTCGTGCGTTCCACCACCGAAACGTAGGTGATCACGCCGATCATGACGGACGATACGACAAGCGAGATCGCCGTGAACGCCACGAGCACGTAGGTTACCGCGTCGAGCATCGAACGCACGAGCGTCATCAGCGTTGCCACCGTATCGGTGTATTGAATTTGCGCCGCCTCGTCGTCCTGATGATCTTCGTTCCATTGATCGAGATGCGCTGTTACCGCGTCTTTATGATCGAAGTCCTTGACATAGATTTTGATATTGTTCGGCATTTCCGCCGCACCCAGATCGCGAACGGGAAGTTCCGTTTTCATTTTTGCTTTTGCAAGCGCGATCATCGCCGCCATTTGCGCGGAATTCCCCTCGGCTAACGCTTTGGAATTTTCCAGCATATAGGTCATCAGATCGATATTGTGCACTTCCACCTTGCCGCCGCTCGCCACAGCTTCTTGCGCGATCGCGGACGCGCGGCAATCCGCTTGGTATTTCGCCGCAAAATCTTTGGTATAGGCAAGACCGCTGGAAAGAGAGCCGTAAGCCGTTTCTTCTTTCGCGCGTAAAATACAGCCGATCTTCAACGGCGTCCCCTTCGTTTCGTCCAAGGTAGGCGCTTGCAAGGAGCTGTATTCCGTGATCTGCCAAACTTCCGTCGGTTCGCCGTACATCGCGCCCTTTTGATAGATCGCGTCGTTGGGATAGTAGAAATATTCGTGCCGACCGATCGTTTCGAAATCGATCGTCATCGTTGCGTCGTCGGAATCGGAATTAAAGAGGTCCGCCACTTCGTCGAGCGACAATAACCCAAGCTGCATCAATACGAGGTCGGTCATACCGCCGTCGTTATTGAGCACCAACACCAGCTTATCTTCTTCGCCGTCCTTGGGATATTCCCCCCAAACGGCGTCGTACTGCGAAAGGATATAATCCTTATTATCGGGAAGCTCGTAGGTAACGCTTTCCACCGAACCGAACATCATCGTAAACGAGCCGTATTTATCGTCCTCGTCCGTCGTTTCCAACTGACCTTGATACAACGAGAGCAACGCGTCGAGCGACATATCGTAGGTAACCTCGTTTTCCCCCGAACCGTCCGCAGAAAAGCTCACTTCCTGGAACAGATTGTTCCCGATATTGCCCCCGTACAGGAATTGCATATCGTAATAATGCTCCTCGTCGATTTCCGCAAGATAATCGAGATATTCCTGCGTGATGGTATTCGTGCTCATCATATTGTTCGCGAGCTTGGTTAAAAACGAATTGACGTACAGCTTATCGTTCAGCTTGGAAAGATCGACTTCCGCTTTGCCCGCTTGCATCGTTTGCATAATGGACGCGTAGTTGAGCGTGGTTTCCGTTACTTCTACAGGATAGGCGGAAAGCATATCCTTTTCGGTGTTGGCAATATAGGTATTGAAGCCGCCCGAAAGCGCAAGCACGAGGGATACGCCGATGATCCCGATACTGCCCGCAATGGACGTGATCGCCGTGCGGTTACGCTTCGCGCCTAAGTTCCGTCCGCTAAGCCCCAACGCCGTGCCGTACGACATCGCCGCCGTTTCCTTGCCGTCCGTTTCCGCTCGTCGGGAAGCTTGCCAAGCGTAGAATTGTTCTTTCGTATATCCTTTTGCTTCGATTTGCTTCCAAAGCTCGGCTTTTTCCGCTTCGCTATCGTAAGGATTGGTATCCGATACCACCAAACCGTCGGAAAGGCGCACGATACGCGTGGAATATTTTTCGGCGAGTTCGGGATTGTGCGTAACCATAATGACGAGCCTTTCGCCCGCGATTTCGCGAATCAGCTCCATGATCTGCACGCTCGTATCCGAATCGAGCGCGCCAGTCGGTTCGTCGGCGAGCAAAATTTCGGGATTATTAACGAGAGCGCGCGCGATCGCCACGCGTTGCATCTGACCGCCCGAAAGCTGATTGGGGCGCTTTTTAAGCTCCTTTTCCAAGCCAACCTTTTTCAACGCCTCGGCGGCGCGACGGCGGCGTTCCTTTTTGGATACGCCCGCGATCGTGAGCGCGAGTTCTACGTTTCCGAGCACCGTTTGGTGCGGGATTAAATTATACGATTGGAATACGAATCCGATACGGTGATTGCGGTAAACGTCCCAATCCCCGTCTTTATAATTTTTCGTAGATACGCCGTTGATGATCAAATCGCCGCTCGTATACCGATCAAGCCCGCCGATGATATTGAGCAAAGTGGTTTTACCGCAACCCGATTGCCCTAAAATCGACACGAATTCGTTGGCGCGAAATTCAAGCGAAACGCCTTTCAACGCATGCACTACGTTTCCGCCCGTCGCATAATCCTTTTTAATTTCCTTTAAAGTTAACATTCCCTGCTCCTTAACCGTTTTATTTCAATTCCCTCTTATGTATTTTATTCACAGTCGCAAAGCTCGCCTACAGTTTGAGAAAATTCACGAATTAGCGAAAGCATTTTTTCCAGTCTTCGCTTTCCGAACGCGGCAACGACTTTACCGACGAACGCCGAATATTTATCGATCACCTCGGCAAATTTCGTTTCCATTTCCTCCGAAAGCTCCACGTAAGCGATTTTTTTATCCACTTCGTCGGGAAGCCGAACGATCACCTTTTCTTCTTCCAAGCGGTTGACGATCTGCGATACCGCCGAGCGCGTAACGCCCAAACGGGAAGCGAGCTGCGTAGAGATCAGGCGTTCCCCTTTGCTCTTTGCATACACGATTTCCGTCATCAACCTCACTTCCGTTTGATTAAAGCGTTCGTCGCGTTGCGTATTGGAAGCTAAACGCAGATCTTTCACCATTTCGAAAAGCTGAAAAAGATAGTCCTTGTTTTCTTCCGCCGTCGTAACGGGTTTATAGTTTTTCGTTTTCTTTTCCATAATCCTTTTACTCCTTTTTCTTTCGTTGGTTTTTCCACCGTGTTATACTATACCGCTTTTGCAGCGAATTGTCAAGTCTTGCACAATAATTAACGATACTTTTCATAAACTTTTCATTTTTGTAACAAAATTATCGTTCTTTCGTTTCCGTTTTGTTTTTTAACCGCTTGAAAGACTTGTCAAACGCAAAAAAAAGTGATACAATAAAACAAAAAACTTCGAGGGAAGTATGGTATCTCAACTGATCGATTTTTTAAAAAGCTCTTATACGGCGTATCAAGCGGTGGAAAACGCAAAGGCGTATCTTTCGGAAAACGGGTTCGTCGCCCTGCCCGAAACGGACGATTGGAATTTGGAAGAAAACGGAAAATATTTTATCGAGCGCGGCGGCAGTTCGCTGATCGCGTTTTGCGTGGGAAATTTAGACGAATTTTCGTTTAAGATCATCGCCAGCCATTCCGATTCCCCCGCGTTGAAGCTGAAAGAAAACGCGCTGCAACGGGTGGAAAATTACGAAAAGCTGAATGCGGAACCGTACGGCGGCGGCGTTTGGTATTCCTTTTTCGACCGTCCTTTAAAAATTGCCGGGCGTATCGTAAAACGGGAAAACGGCGCGCTGAAATGCGAAACGGTCGTTTCCGATTACACTCTGACGATCCCTTCGCAAGCCATTCATATCAACCGCGAGGCAAACGAAAAATTTGCCGTTAACGCGCAAGCCGACCTCGCTCCCCTGTTATCCCTTTCAGGCGGCGAAAATTATCTTTCCGCGCTTTGCGGCGGAGAAGCGATTTCTTACGATCTTTATTTGGTGAACGCGGACGCGCCCTATACGTTCGGTTTGAACGGAGAATTTATCGCCTCGCCCCGCATCGATAATTTAACGAGCGTATTTTCTTCCGTGCAAGCGCTTTGCTCCTCGGCGCAAAGCGGCGGCATTTCGATGGCGGCGATTTTCGACAGCGAAGAGATCGGAAGCCGCACGGCGCAAGGCGCGGGCGGGGATCTTTTGGAAACGGTATTGAAGCGGATCGC
Organism: Clostridia bacterium; assembly: GCA_017462985.1. GTDB lineage: Bacteria > Bacillota > Clostridia > Christensenellales > Borkfalkiaceae > Scatosoma. Next base: position 417 of record JAFTQB010000022.1, on the reverse strand, counting down.
GTACAGCTTGAAATTGGACGAAAACGAATTTTACAAGGCAATCGCCTCGTCGTTTATGATTTCGTTGGATAACGCGCACGCGTTGCACCCCAACCACCCCGAAAAGAGCGACCCGACGAACAAGACCTTGATGGGAGGCGGCGTGGTGATCAAATCGCACGCGAACAAGGCGTACGCCACCGACGCGCTTTCCGCGGCGATCGTCAAGACGGTATTTACAAACGCGGGCGTGAAATACCAGACCTTTTTCAACCGCTCGGATATGCGCAGCGGAAGCACTTTGGGCGTGATCGCGCAATCGCGTACGAGTATTTTATGCGCCGATTTGGGGCTGGCGCAACTTGCGATGCACTCGGCAAACGAGTGTTTTGCAAAATCGGATTTCGAGGAGCTTGTGAACGGCTTGACAGCGTTCTA
>JAFTQB010000021.1 GCA_017462985.1 Clostridia bacterium | reverse complement strand
TTTGAAAGTGAAAAAAATCATAGAAACAGCAACAACTTTATTAGGATAAAAATGAAATCTTTATATTGGATAAATTGTATAAAACTTGAAAACAATCTTTCCCTGTCTATAAAAGAAAATCGAGTGATCGGCTTTTTTATTTGTGAAAATACAGACAATGAAAAATTGATTAAACAGATTGCCTTATCCTTAGCAAAAGCAGGTTGCGAAGAAGTCTTTTTTTACGGTAGCAAAGAAAATGTATGGCATTTAATTTTTGATACCATTGCGGGGGAAGCCAATTTTCAGTTTGATATTCTGACAACGGGCTATGAAAACAAAGACGATTTTATATTCTCTTTAGAAATGGAAACTCGTTGCAATAATAGAGACAGATCCTTGTATCTGTTTTACGATGATGAAACTCTGTTTAAAAGTGTACTATGGAATTTGATCGGTAAAGACAGACCGTGTCCTTTGATGGACGGAGAAGATATTATCAGCGATCATTGTTATGAGTATTCAATGGTTGCAGAAAGAATGTTTAAGCCTGATAGAATTTTACCCGAAAAAGCAAAAGCAAAGCCCCATTTTCGTGATATTTGCCTTGCTTGCAAATATCACGATATTGATTGAGAATTATGTATAAATTACAAATAACGAAAGCTGAATACGAAAGATTAAAAACAGCATTGACTGAATTTCGTCCAAATATCAAATTGATTTTAGTGGAATGCGATGACGCGTTGGAAAGACTTGGTTTTTGTAAGTCTGCCCCGTGTATCGTTCGCGTTGACTTAACTGAAGAAGAAATGGAAATATTGTTAGAAGATTTGATTGATTTAGAAGTTAGTGCTTACAATACAGATGATGGAAATAATCCCCCTAAAGATGATCCGTTTTATATTCTTTATGAAAAATACGGTTGGATGTGGGGATACTTTTATTATGCAGAATTGGTCTACGATTAAGGTTCAACTTTCTCAACCAAAAACTTAAAATACGATTGTTCCCCCACTCCATACCGTCATTGCGAGCGAGTGAAACGAGCGCGGCAATCTTATAAGCAACCACTCAATTAACAAAACTACCCCCGCGGCTAAATATAGCCGCGGGGGTGTTTTTATCGTTATCGATTATTTGCTTTGAATATATTCGTCGATGGCTTTTGCCGCAATCTTGCCGGCGCCCATCGCCTTGATGACCGTCGCCGCGCCCGTCGCCGCGTCGCCGCCGCAATATACGCCCTCGATCGAAGTTTTGCCCACTTCGTCCACGGCAATCTCGCCGCGACGGAGCGTTTCCAACCCCGGCGTCGTCGCTTTCAAAAGCGGGTTGGGCGAAGTTCCCAACGACATAATTACGCAATCCACGGGAATGATAAATTCGCTTCCTTCCACCGTCTTGGGCGATCTTCTGCCGCTTTCATCCGGCTCGCCAAGTTCCATTCTCACGCACTCGATACCGTTCACCCAGCCGTAAGCGGGATCGCGAGGATTGTCCGTTGCCGTAGGCAAAATACGCTTGGGGTTGGTGAGCAGATCGAAGATGATCCCCTCTTCCTTGGCGTGCTCGATCTCTTCGCGCCGAGCGGGCAATTCTTCCTCGCCGCGGCGGTAGATGATATGCACTTCCGCGCCGAGTCGTTTCGCCGTACGTGCCGCGTCCATCGCAACGTTGCCGCCGCCCACCACGGCTACGCATTTACCGTGTTGAATGGGAGTGTGGCTGTCTGCACGGTACGCTTTCATCAAATTTGAACGAGTCAAAAATTCGTTCGCGGAATATACGCCTTTCAAGCTTTCGCCGGGAATATTCATAAACTTGGGAAGCCCCGCGCCCGAACCGAGGAACACCGCTTCGAAGCCGTATTCTTCTTTCAGCTCCTCGATCGTGATCACGCGCCCGATAACCATGTTCGTTTCCACTTTCACGCCAAGCGCCTTTAAGTTATCCACTTCCTTTTTCACGATCGCTTTGGGAAGTCTGAATTCGGGAATCCCGTACACAAGCACGCCGCCCGCTACGTGCAACGCTTCGAACACCGTTACTTCATAGCCCATTTTCGCCAGATCGCCCGCGCAAGTCAAACCCGCGGGGCCGCTGCCGACGATCGCCACTTTATGACCGTTGGAGGGGGCAGGTACGGGTTTATCCGTGCTGTTTTCGTTATGCCAATCGGCAACGAAGCGTTCCAAGCGCCCGATCGCCACCGATTCGCAGCCCGCCTTGATCCCGCGCGTGCATTTGCCCTCGCATTGCGTTTCTTGGGGGCAAACTCTGCCGCAAACCGCAGGCAAAGAGGAATCCTTGGCAATGATTTGATACGCCGCTTCAAAATCCCCCTCCGCAACCTTTGCGATAAATTCGGGGATATCGATATTCACGGGGCAGCCCGCCACGCAGGGACGGTTTTTGCAACCGATACAGCGTTTCGCTTCGTCGATCGCCTGTTCCGCCGTATAGCCGAGCGCAACCTCGTTAAAGTTTCCGTTTCTCACGCAAGGATCTTGCGTGGGCATTTCGTTTTTCAAAGGAGACATATTAAATTTCGCCATGATCAAAGCACCTCCTTTTTGAAAAGATTGCAAGCCGCTTCGCGTTCGTGCGCCTCGAAATCCGCATAAGTTCTCGAACGGCTCATCGCTTCGTCAAAGTCGATCTCGTGCCCGTCAAATTCAGGCCCGTCCACGCAAGCGAATTTCATCTTTCCGCCCACCGTCAATCTGCAACCGCCGCACATACCCGTTCCGTCGATCATAATCGGGTTCATACTCGCGATCGTTTTCACGCCGTACGGTTTCGTTGCCGCGCAAACGAATTTCATCATGATCAACGGCCCGATTGTGATCACTTCGTCGAACGTTTCGCCCTTTTCAAGAATCTCGTTCAACGGCACGCAAACGTTCCCTTGCCGCCCGTAAGAGCCGTCGTCCGTCATCATATGGAAAGAGGTGGAGCAAGCCTTGAACTCGTCCTCTAAGATCACGAGATCTTTGCTTCTGAAACCGATGATCGAAGTAACCTCACAGCCCTGCTCGTGAAGCGCTCTTGCCACGGGCAACGCGATTGCACAGCCTACGCCGCCGCCGACCACGCAAACCTTTTTCAAGCCCTCGGTATGCGTAGGCGTACCCAAAGGCCCCACGAAATCGGGAATAGAATCCCCCTCGTTTTTGTGATTCAAAAGCTCGGTACTGCCGCCGACGATCTGGAAGATGATGGAAACGGTACCCGCTTCGCGATCATAGCCCGCTACCGTCAGAGGGATACGCTCCCCGTCCTCGTCTACGCGAAGAATGATAAACTGCCCGGGCAACGCTTTTTTCGCCACGAACGGCGCATAAATATCCATTTGCGTTACCGTGGGATTCAGCGATTTTTTCCGCACGATTTTGTACATATAGAAATTCTCCTTATCTTTATACTTTCACAAGATATTATACCGCAGAAAAAATAAATTGTCAAACGCTTGCGCTTGACAATTTATTATAAAATAGATTTTTGAAGTGATTGCCTTTCGTCAATCGTGAATTGTGCCGAACGGCGCGTGAATGGAAATATTTTATGAGATTGCCGCGCTTCACTTCGTTTCGCTCGCAATGGCGGTTAGAAAGTGTCATTGCGAAGGAGCGATAGCGACTGCGGCAATCTCGTTTTTATTATTGCATTATTTTATATGAGATTGCCGCGCCTACTGCGTAGGCTCGCAATGACAGGGGGGGGGAGTGTTTTCTTGCTCGCAATGACAGTTTGGATTTTTCCGCAACGCAACGCGGAGCGTTGCAATTCACGCGCGAAGCGCAATTCACTGATCGTTAGCGAAAATTCACGCTTGCATTGCAAGCAATTCACCCGAAGATCCGTGAGCCTCCTACAAACAACTATCCAATTATGACACAGTTTCCTTTCTGCACCTTTTCCGTGCTTTGTCAATAAAATTATTTATATAATTTTTATTTACGGGTGTTTTTCGTTTGCTTTTCCCGTTTGAAAGGTGTATAATACTGTCGAATTTTAACAAAAAAGGAGCGTTCTATGGAAGCTTTACTCAGTTTGGCGATCGCGTTGCTCGTGGGCTTGCTTTTATCCCGCCTTGCAAAATTGGTGCAACTCCCCGCCGTAACCGCATACTTGGTAGCGGGTATTTTGGTCGGTCCGTACGTACTCGGACTTTTCGACGTGCCCGGGCTTGGGTTTACGAGCGCGGAAAACGTGGAAGAATTTTCGATTATTTCCGAAGTCGCACTCGGCTTTATCGCCTTTTCGATCGGCAACGAATTCAGAATTTCTCAATTGAAAAAAATCGGCAAGCAAGCGACGATCGTCGGCGTTTTGCAAGCGGTGATCACGACGGTTGTCGTGGATATCGCGCTGATCGCTTTGCATTTTTTAATGCCCGATAAGCTTCCTCTCCCCGCGGCGATCACGCTGGGGGCGATCGCCGCGGCAACCGCGCCTGCGGCAACGCTGATGGTCGTAAAACAATACAAGGCGAAAGGTCCGTTGACGGATATCCTCTTGCCCGTCGTCGCCCTCGACGACGCTGTGGGCTTGGTGCTGTTCGCGATCTCGTTCGGCGTGGCAAAGGCGCTCGGCGCAGGTAGCGTGGACGCGGTTTCGATCATCGTCAATCCACTGCTGGAAATCGTTCTTTCGCTTGGGCTCGGCTTCTTGATGGGGTTGCTGTTCTCGTTTTGCGAACGCTTCTTCCATTCCCGTTCCAAACGGCTTGCCGTTTCCGTCGGCTTCGTCCTGCTCACGATCGGGCTTTCGATGATCAAGATCAACCTCGGCAGCGTACACATTTCTTTCTCACCTCTGCTCACCTGCATGATGCTCGGCACGGTATTTTGCAATATCTGCGATTTTTCCGAAGAGCTTATGGACAGAGTGGATCGCTGGACGGCGCCTCTGTTCGCGCTCTTTTTCGTCATCAGCGGCGCGGAGCTTCGTCTGTCCGTCTTCACCGATCTGATGATCGTTTTGATCGGCATTGTGTATATCCTCAGCCGCTCGGCGGGCAAGTACACGGGCGCGCTTTGGAGCTCTAAAATCGCAAAATGCGACGATAACATCGTCAAATACCTCGGCATTACGCTCCTGCCGCAGGCGGGCGTTGCCCTCGGCATGGCAAACCAAGCGGCGGCGCTTCCCCAAGGCGGCGAGCTGATCATCAATATCACGCTGTTCGCCGTTTTGGTCTACGAGCTGATCGGGCCGTTGCTCACGAAGATCGCATTGACGAAAGCGGGCGATATCGACCCCGAAGGCAAGCGCAACGCAAGAGACGAACACGCCGCGAAAATGGCGCAGGAAAACGCGCAACAATGAAGTATACGCAAGAAAATTTGCAGGCGTTTGCCCTTGAGATAGGCGCGTGCCTTTGCGGCGGCGCAGAGCTTGGCGTTTCGCCGATCGAGGACGAAAAAATGCGCTACGCCTTTTCGATTGCCGTAAAGTTATCCGACGCGGTGCTCAAAGAGATCGACGGCGCGCCCACTTTTTCCTATTTTCAGCACTATCGCACGGCGAACGCCCTGCTCGATCAGATCGCCTTTCGCTTGGCGAATAAGATCGAAGAAAACGGCTTTTCGGCGTTTCCGATCGCCGCAAGCCAAAGCCTTGGAAAAGAAAACCCCTTTCGGGGCGTGTATCCGCACAAGACGGCGGCGGTGCTTGCGGGGCTTGGCTTCGTAGGCAAAAGCGGTCTGTTTTTGAGCGAGGAATACGGCAGCAGAGTGCGGCTTGCCACCGTTTTGACGGATATGCCGCTGAAAGCAAACAAACCGATCGTCGAAAACGGCTGCGGAAGCTGTACGGCGTGCCAAAAGGCGTGCCCTGCGGGCGCGATCTACGGCGAGCTACCCACGGCGGACGGCGAACGGAATTTTGACGCGGAAAAATGCTCCCGATATATGAAAGAGCATTTCCAAGGGATCGGGCGCGGAAGCGTTTGCGGCGTTTGTATCCGCGTTTGCCCGAAAAATAAATTATAAAAAAATCTTGACGAAAATTCGTCAAGATTTTTTTTAGTATTTGAAATGCTTTCGTTTACCGATCAAGAACGCCGCGCCCACCAATACGGCAAGCACTTCCGCCACCACGATCGAAAGCCAGATCCCGTCGATTCCCCAAACGAGCGGCAATAGCATAACGGCGGCGATTTGGAACACGAGCGTTCGCAAAAAGGAAATAATCGCCGAGGTAACGCCGTCGTTGAGGGCGGTGAAAAATCCTGAAGCGTAGATCGCGAAGCCCGAAAACAAAAAGCAAAAGGAATAGATATAAAATCCGCGTTGCGTAAGCGCAAACAGCCCTTCGTCGTAGCCCACGAACAGATAGGAAAGCGGCGTTGCCAGCGCAAACGACAGCCCCAACATGCCCAAAGAAGCCACGCCGATGATCGCGAGGCTCTTTTTCAAAAGCTCCTTTAATTCCTCGTGATTTTCCGCGCCGTAATGATAGCCGACGACGGGCGCGGTGCCCACCGAATAGCCGATAAACACGGCGATAAAGATCATACTCACGTACATTAAAACGCCGTAAGCGGCAATACCGTCCTCGCCCGCGTAGGCAAGCAGTTGGATATTATACAGCATCCCTACGAGCGACATGGAAATATTGCTCATCAGCTCCGATGAGCCGTTCACGCAAACCTTTAAGAGCGCATTTCCGTCCCATTTGGTTTTGGAAAGCCGCAAAAGGCTTGTATTATTCCGCAAAAAATATATAACGGGGATCACGCCGCCGACGAGCTGGCTGAGCGCCGTCGCCACCGCCGCGCCTACCAAGCCGAAAGGGAATACCGCCACCAAAAGCGCGTCGAGCGCCATATTCGTTACCCCCGCCGCAACCGTAACGATCAAGCCGAGCGTGGGTTTTTCAGCGGTGATAAAGAAGCTTTGAAATTCCATTTGCATCATATACGCGGGAAGCGCGATCAAGATGATCGTGCCGTACAAAACGCAATCGGAATGCATTTGCCCTTCCGCGCCCAAAAGCGAAGCGATCGCAGGCAGAAAAATCACCCCCAAAACGGCGATAATCACCCCTAAAACGAGGGAAGCGTACACAATCAGGGAGAATTGCCTGTTCGCTTTTTCCTTGTCGCCTTGACCCATTATTTTGGATACGAGCGCGCTGCCGCCCGCGCCGAACATAAACCCAAACGCGCCCAAGATCATCAAAAACGGCATGATGAAATTGACGGCGGCAAACGCCGTTTTTCCAACGAAATTAGATACGAAAAAGCCGTCCACTACGCCGTAGATGGAAGTAAAAATCATCATTGCGATCGACGGCAAAGTGAACCGCAGCAGCTTTTTCACCGTAAAATGATCGGATAAGCGAATCGGCTCTTTTGTCTGTTTTTTGATCGGCGCGACGGAAATCGCCCCGTTTAAATTTTGTTTGTTCTCTTGATTTTGCATACCGAAAGCTATTATACAAAAGCTCACAAAAAAAGTCAACGCTTTTGAGCCAAAAGCGTTGACTTTTCGTTTAATAGGTAGTAACCCGTATCACGCCGTCGATTTTCGAAAGCGTTTGTATAATCTCCTCACTCGGTTTTTGAGAAATCTCTACGATCGTATACGCCACCTCGCCCCTCGAAGCATTGGCAAGGTTATCGATATTCACGCCCGATAAGGAAAACGCAGAAGTGATCTGCGCGAGCATATTCGGGATATTTTTATGCAGTACGCAAGCGCGCGCCAACGAGGTATGCGGCAAAGAAACGCAAGGGAAATTCACGCTGTTTACGATATTCCCGCAAGTCAAGTAATCGTCGAGCTGTTTCGCCGCCATCACCGCGCAATGATCTTCCGATTCCACGGTGGAAGCGCCCAAATGCGGGATCGCGACGATCCCCTCCACGCCCACCGTATCGTTCGTCGGGAAATCGGTAACGTATTTTCCCACCTTTTTGCTTTTGAGCGCCGCCTTTATATCCTCCGCGTTCACAAGATCCGCCCGCGCAAGGTTGAGGATCTTCACCCCGTCCTTCATCTGCGCGATCGTCTTTGCGTTGATCATATGCTTGGTTTGCTCGGTCGCAGGGACGTGCAAAGTGATATAATCGCTGAGCGCAAAAATCTCGTCGTAGCCCGAAGCCTGTTTGACGGACGGCGCCAAGCTCCACGCCGCTTTCGGCGTGATATACGGATCGTAGCCGATCACCGTCATTCCAAGCGCCGTCGCCGCGTTCGCCACGCTGCCGCCGATCGCGCCCAAGCCGATCACGCCCAGCGTTTTGCCCGCAAGCTCGCCGCCGACGAACGCGCTTTTGCCTGCTTCCACGGCTTTCGCCGCGTCCGCCTCGCCGCCGAGGGTGTTTGCCCAATTCACACCGCCGATCACGTCGCGCGCGGCAAGGATGAGCGCGCAGATCGCAAGCTCTTTCACGCCGTTCGCATTCGCGCCGGGGGTGTTGAATACGACGATCCCCTCTTTGGTACAACGCTCAACGGGAATATTGTTCACGCCCGCGCCGCTCCGCGCGATCGCTTTTACGGAAGCGGGAAATTCCTCGTCCAAGAGCTTTGCCGAACGCACCAAAATCCCGTCGGGTTCTTGCATTTCCTCGCTCGCTTCACAGCCGCGCTTTTTCAAAATTTCCAAGCCCACTTTCGCGATCTTGTTATACAGTTTTATCTTTTTCATTTCTCACTCCTTCGGATGCTGAGCGGCGAACTTTTTCATAAACGCCACCAACGCTTCCACACCCTCGTAGGGCATCGCGTTATAGATGGAAGCGCGCATACCGCCTACGCTTCTGTGTCCTTTCAAATTCACAAGCCCCGCCGCCGTCGCTTCCTTGACGAACAGTTTATCCAATTCCTCGCTGCCGCTCACGAAAGTAACGTTCATCATCGAACGGCAATCCTTTCTGACGGGCGCAAAATAATAATCTTGGCTATCCAAATAATCATACAAAAGCTTCGCCTTTGTTTCGTTGCGCTTTTTGATCTCTTCCAAGCCGCCGATTGAAAGCAACCATTCGCATACCAATCCAAGCATATAAATACAATAGCAAGGCGGCGTATTATACATCGAGTTATTGTCTGCCATCACTTTATAATCAAGCATCGTCGGCGTTTCGGGGCGCGCATTCCCGATCAGATCTTCGCGGACGATCACAACGGTCAAGCCCGCGGGCGCGATATTTTTTTGCGCCCCCGCATAGATCAAACCGAATTTCGTAATATCGATCGGCTCGCTTGCAATACAGGACGAAAGATCCGCCACCAAAGGGATCTCGCCGCAATCGGGAAGATAGGGAAATTTCGTGCCGTAAATGGTATTGTTCATACAAATATGCACGTAATCGGCGTCGGCGCGAAACTGCTCGCGAGAAACGAAAGGCACGAAAGAAAACTTCTCCGACTTCGAGGACGCCACCGCGTACGCGTCGCCGTACTTTTTCGCTTCTTCAAACGCTTTCGAGGAAAATTGCCCCGACAAAATATAATCGGCTTTTTTGTTTTTGTTCATCAAATTCAAAGGCACGGCAGCAAACTGCGTAGAAGCGCCGCCTTGCAAAAACAGCACCTTGTAATTTTGAGGAATATTCAAAAGCTTGCGAAAATTCGCCTCTGCGTCCGTAATGATCTGATCGTATACGGGCGATCGGTGGCTCATTTCCATTACCGACATACCGCTGCCACGGTAATTCGTCATCTCGCCCGCCGCCCTTTCGAGAACGGGCAACGGCAACATAGAGGGCCCTGCCGAAAAATTAAACACTCTTTCCATAATTTTTTTGCTCCTTTTCTCGTGTTCCTTATATTCTATCACTTTTTTTCAAGATTATCAACTTTATAATATGCAAAAATTAAAATTTTTGCAAACCATATTGTATTTTCAGCGTTTCAATTCCAGCGTTCGCGCATAAGCCGCCGTTACAGCCGAAGCGGTTACTTCGTCAAATTTCCCCTGCTCCAACGCGGCAACGCCCGCCAATGTGGTGCCGCCGGGGCTGCAAACCTTGATTTTCAAGTCGACGGGGTCGCCGTATTGCTGTATCATCTTCGCCGCGCCGAGCAGCGTTTGCGCCGCAAGCTCCACTGCCTGCGATTTTTCCACGCCGCATTCCACCGCGCCGTTTGCGAGCGCTTCCGCGAACATATAGGCGAACGCGGGGCCGCAGCCCGAAAGCGCGCCCGCCGCGTCCAACGTTTCCTCGCTCATCGGGAAGAGTTTTCCCGCTTTCTTAAACGCCGAACGGAACTCGCGTAACGCTTCCGCGCTCGCGCCGTTACTCGCATACAACACCACGCCTTCCCCAAGCGCGCAAGGGGTATTGGGCATAATACGAATGATCGGCGCGACGATACCCGCGTAAGAGAGGATCGCCGCCGTCGAAAGCCCCGCCGCCATCGTGATCAGCGTCAATTTGGGATTTTCCTTTAACGCCGCGGAGATCCCCGCCAGCGTTTCTTGCATATTTTGCGGCTTCACGCCCAGCACGACGAATCGGGAATTTTTCGCCAACTCCTCCGCGCCGACCGTCTGCACGCCCAGTTCCTTTTGCAGCGCCTGCGTTTTTTCCACGCTGTAATCGCATACGGCAATCTCGCCAGCCGCCACGCTTTTGCATACGGAGCGTACCAACGCTCCGCCCATATTCCCGCAACCGATAAATCCAAAACGGTACATATTTCCAACTCCTTACTATCGAATTTGCCCGTCGCCGTACACCACGTATTTATAAGTGGTCAGCTCTTCCAATCCCATCGGACCTCTCGCGTGCATTTTTTGCGTAGATATGCCGATCTCGCAACCCTTTCCAAATTCGCCCCCGTCGGTAAACCGCGTGGAAGCGTTCACGTACACCGCCGCGCTGTCTACGCCCGCCACGAACGCGCGCGCGTTTTCCTCGGAGCGCGTTACGATCCCGTCGCTGTGCCCCGTCGAATGGGCGGCAATATGCTCGATCGCTTCCTGCACGCTATCCACAATCTTCACCGCTAAAATATAATCGAGAAACTCCGTATCAAAGTCCGTTTCCGTCGCCGCCACCCCGTCGACGATTTTTTGCGCCCTTTCGCAAAGCCGAAGTTCCACGGGCGGCTTTCCGTCCGCGATACGATTTTCCACCAATCTCGCTTTTAAGGCGGGCAGGTACGCGTTCGCGATCGATCGATGCACCAAGCACACTTCCTCGGCGTTACATACCGAAGGTCTGCTCGTCTTTGCGTTTTCCACCAAATTCAGCGCCGTATCAAGCTCCGCGCTCTCGTCGATATACAAATGGCAGATCCCCGTGCCCGTTTCGATGCACGGAACTTTCGCGTTCTCTACGCAAGAGCGTATCAAACCCGCGCCGCCGCGGGGAATGAGCACGTCCACCAAGCCCACCGCCGTCATCAGCTCCGTCGCGCTTTGCCGCGAGGTATCCGTAGGCATATTCACAAGATTTTCGTCCAAACCAACTTTTACAAGCGCGACTTTCATAATTCCCACGATCTTCGCGCTCGTGCGGTAAGCGTTCGAACCGCCGCGAAGCACGCAAACGTTGCCGCTTTTAATACAAAGCGCCGCCGCGTCCGCCGTTACGTTGGGGCGGCTTTCGTAAATGATCGCCACCACGCCAAGCGGCACGGCGATCTTTTCGATCTTCAACCCGTTCGGGCGCACGATCGTTTGCAAATTCCGAGCCAAAGGATCGGGCAGCGCCGCCACCTCGCGCACTCCCTTGGCAATTCCCGCGATTCGCTCTTTCGTCAAGCGCAACCGATCGATCATCACTTCCCCGATCTTCTCTTTCGCCGCCTCAATATCCAAATCGTTCGCCGCCAAAATCGCTTCCGCTTGATCTTCCAATGCTTCGGCAATGGCAAACAGCGCTTCGTTTCGCTTTTCGCCGCTCGTATTCATAAACTTTCTCGCCGCCGTTTTCGCCGCGACGAGCATCTCTCTCACTTCGCTCATTTTTTCACCTTCTTTGCCACAAATCTCGTACCTGCCCCCTTGTTTTCAAGGATCTGATACAAAATTTCAGGCTCTTCGCCGCTCGCGATCACCATATCCGTACCGCGTTCCATACACGTCGCCGCCGCCGAAAGCTTCGTTTTCATTCCGCCCGTTCCCAGCGACGACCCCGCGCCGCCGCCGAGCGCCAAAATTTCGGGCGTAAGCTCCTCTACTCTCGCGATCAGCTCCGCATTCTCGTCCTTTTTGGGATCGGCGGTATACAGTCCGTCGATATCCGATAAAATCACGAGCAAGTCCGCCCCCGTATTCACCGCCACAAGCGCGGAAAGGGTATCGTTATCCCCCACGCTGATCTCGTCCGTCGCGATGGTATCGTTTTCGTTGACGATGGGCAACGCCCCAAGCTCGATGAGCCGCGACGCGGTATTTTTAAAATTTTGCAATCGGTCCTCGTGCGAAAAGTCCGCGCCCGTCAGCAAGATCTGCGCCACCGTATGCCCGCATTCGGAAAACAGCTTATCATAGGTATACATCAGCTCGCATTGTCCCACTGCCGCCGCGGCTTGTTTGGTGGGAATATCTTTGGGTCGCTCTGAAAGCGCGAGTTTCCCCACGCCCATACCGATCGCGCCCGAAGACACCAAAATGATCTCATGCCCCGCGTTTTTCAAATCGCTAAGCGTTTCGCATAATTTTCTTGCCCGACGGATATTTAATCGCCCCGTCGAATGAGCGAGCGTGGAAGTACCCACTTTTACTACAACTTTCATAATTCTTTTCCTTTATATGCTAAAACGCCGAACCTTGTTCGGCGAAAAATCAATTGCGTTTTTTAAATTTTTTCCACAATCCTTTCGTAGCCGCCGCTGCCGCGCTGCAAACACCGCGACACACGCGAGAGCGTCGCAGAGGAAATTTCCGTATCCTCGATAATTTCCGCGTACGTTTTGCCCTCTTTCAAAAGCTTTGCCGCCGCGATCCGTTGCGCCATTTGGTCGATTTCCTTATAGGTGCAAAGATCGCTGAGCAGTTCCGCCATTTCCCGCTCGTTTTCGCAAAGCAACAGCGCTTTATACAGCGTCGATCGCATCATTTCGTCCTTTTCCTTATCCTTTCCCATTTTTACACCTCTTCCTTTGCCAAGAAATGCTTGGTTTTTTCGTTTTGCGGATTCCCGAATACTTCCTCGGGCGTACCCTCTTCCGCGATCTCGCCGTCCGCAATAAAGATTACCTTATCCGCAACGTTGCGCGCAAATTCCATCTCGTGCGTAACAATGATCATCGTTCTTCCTTCGTTTCTCAAGTCTTTAATAACCTTTAAAACCTCGCCCGTCAGCTCGGGATCGAGCGCGCTCGTCGGCTCGTCGAAGCACAAAATTTTCGGCGACAAAGCAAGCGCCCGCGCGATCGCCACACGCTGCTGCTGCCCGCCCGAAAGCTGATAGGGATAGTTTTGCATTTTCTCTTCCAGCCCCACGCGAGTCAAAAGCGCTTTTGCCGTTTCCTCGTTTTGCGCGCGCTTTTCTTTCATGAGCGCCTTGCGCGCAAAAAACTTCACGCCCCGTTCCCTCAATTCGTTCTCCGATTGCACGTCCATCGCAAGCGTTACGTTTTTCAGCGCCGTATACTGCGGGAACAAATGGAACGCCTGAAAGACCATTCCAAAAGTCAAACGGCTTTTTCCCCGTTCCTTATTGCTTTTTTCCGCAGGAAACACCTGTTCCCCGTCCACGGTGATCGTACCGCCGTCGGGCGTTTCCAAAAAGTTGATACACCGCATCAAAGTGGTTTTCCCGCCGCCCGAAGAACCGATGATCGCAAGCACCTGCCCTTCTTCCAAAGATACGGAAACGCCTTTTAACACCTGCACCGCGCCAAAGCTTTTCGTTAAATTTTCAATCTCAAAAAAAGCCATAATCTCACACCTGATAAAACGACAACTTCTTTTCTATCCAACCGAGCAACAAAGTTAAAATCCCGTTAAAGATCAGATAGAAAATAGCCGCATATAAAAACGGCGACAGGATCACGTAATGATTGACCGCGTGCTTCGCCGCGTTCAAAAGATCGATCACGCCAAGGATTTGCGCAAGCGAAGTATCTTTGACAAGCGTAATAATCTCGTTGCTCATCGGCGGCAGAATACGCCGAACGACCTGCATCAATATGATTTTACCAAAAACTTGATTTTTTGTCAAACCCAATACCTTGCCCGCTTCGTATTGTCCTTGCGGGATCGCTTCGATCCCCGCGCGGTAAATTTCCGAAAAATAGCACGCGTAATTGATGATAAACGCAATCGCAACGAATAAAAACATCGTCGTATTGATCGAAATATTGAGCGCCGCCGCAAGCTGTTTGGTCGGCACGCTGAAAACGTATTGGGGAATAAAACTCACGAGCAATATCTGCAACATCAGCGGCGTACCGCGAATTACCCAAACGAGCACGTTCACCAACCATTTCAGCGGCTTAAATTTCGACATTGAACCAAACGCCAACAATAATCCTAACGGAAGCGCGACAACGAGGGTCGCGGCGAACAACAAGACCGTGTTGCCGAAACCCTCGAATAGCTCTATAATAATATCAGAAAAATGTTCCATTCCAAGCTCCGAAGAGATTATTCTTCTTGTTCGCCTACGATCACCGTTTCACCGGCAGAACCGCTTTCCGCCGTCATGATCGCGTCTTTCATGCTGTCTTTCGAAGTGTATTTGGACGCGTCGGTTTTCAAAATCACGGCTACTTGCTTATTGTAAAGATAAGGCACGGAAATACACATACCTTCTTCTCTGTCGGGCGTGATCGTCATACCGTTCCATACGAGGTCGATCGTTCCGTCCTCCAACTTCGCTTCTTTCGTGTTCCAATCGATCAGCAAGAAATCCACTTCCAAATTCAAAGTATACGTCGTATTCAAATAAGCGACGACTGCTCTTGCAAGCTCGATATCATAGCCGGTCAATGCGCCCGCTTCTTCATAAGCGATCGGCGCGAATACCGTATAACCGATCACGATCGTACCGCTCGATTTCACTTCTTCCCAGCTATTATCCGTCGCGTCCGCGTAAGGATTCGTCGTGCTTTCCGTCAACGCCGCGGAAGCCGTCAAATTATATTCTTCGGTGATCGTTGCATACTCCGTCGTTCTCAATGCGATCAAGGCTTCGTTGATCTTAGACATAAACGCTTGGTTCCCTTTCTTCGCAGCGATCCCATAGCTTTCTTCGGCAAGAACAAGCCCGTCGACCATTTGCATCTTATCCGCATAATCGCCCGTCGCGGTGTAGTATCCCGCCATTACCGAGTCGATCACGGCTACGTCCGCTTCGCCCTTATCCAACTTCGTAAGCGCGTCAAGCTGACTCGAAGCCGCTACGAATTCTTTTCCGATTTGAAGTTCGTCCCCTTGGTTACAAGCAACTGCCGCTGCCGTTACCATAGACGCCGCCAAAACCAAACCCAACACTTTTGCTACCTTTTTCATAATTAAAAATCTCCTTAAAAAATTATTTTTCTTTTTTTGCTTTAACGCTTTGCCGTGATAAAGCGTTTGAGGAAAATTTTACGCGGTTTTCACCGCTTTTCTTTTTACTTTATCGCTTCACTTTGTTAAAGTACACTTATTATACTTCATCACTTTAGTTTTGTAAAGCGTTTTGAGGGGGTTTTTTGAAAATTTTTTAAATTTTTTTATTTTTTTTTGCAAAACCGCTTTTTCGGCAAAAAAATCCCCCTTTCACCTCGCTTTTTTGTACCCAATAGGTATAAATTGATAAAATTTTATCAATTTAAGGCTTGCCGCGAGCGAAAAAACTATGGCGATATTTTCTCTCTACCGTTATTGCGAGCGAAGCGCCGCGCCTGTCATTCTGAGCGAACGCGTAAGAATCTCGCGGTGCGTAGCGCGGCAAGCTCATAAAAAATATTGCCTTATTGATACGAGATTGCCACGCCTACTGTGCAGGCTCGCAATGACAGTTTGGATTATTCCGCAACGCACAGCGTTGCATTTCCCTTTTACTTTCCGATTTTCGGCAATTTCGAAAGACTCGCCGCGATCTCCTCGTCGGTGGGGATATAATCGGTCATTTTTCCGTCGTGGAATTTTTCGTACGACATCATATCAAAGTACCCCGTACCCGTCAAGCCGAATACAATCGTCTTTTCCTCGCCCGTGCGTTTACATTCCAACGCCTCGTCGATCGCCACTTTGATCGCGTGCGAGGATTCAGGCGCGGGCAAAATCCCCTCCACGCGCGCAAACCGTTCCGCCGCTTCGAACACGGCGGTCTGCTCCACCGACCGCGCTTCCATCAACCCTTGCGCGTACAGCTCCGACAAGGTCGAAGTCATACCGTGGTATCTCAGCCCGCCCGCATGATTTGCCGACGGGATAAAGCCCGAACCGAGCGTATACATTTTCGAAAGCGGGCAAACCTTTCCCGTATCGCAATAATCGTACGCATATTTCCCGCGCGTTAAGCTAGGGCAAGAGGCAGGCTCTACGGCGATAAACCGATAATCTGCTTTCCCTTGCAGCTTTTCCGCCATAAACGGCGCAATCAAGCCGCCAAGGTTCGAGCCGCCGCCCGCACAACCGATGATAATATCCGCCTTTACGCCGTACTCGTCAAGCGCGGTTTTCGTTTCCAAACCGATCACCGATTGATGCAATAATACCTGATTGAGCACGCTCCCCAAAACGTAACGGTATCCCTCCGACCCCACGGCAACCTCCACCGCTTCGGAAATCGCACAGCCGAGGCTTCCCGTCGTACCGGGGAATTCTTCTAAAATCTTTCTGCCAACGCTCGTAAAAGTAGATGGCGAGGGAGTAACGGAAGCGCCGTAAGTGCGCATCACTTCGCGGCGGAACGGCTTTTGCTCGTAGGAAACCTTGACCATAAACACTTTGCAATCCAAGCCAAAGTACGAACACGCCATCGAAAGCGCCGTTCCCCATTGCCCTGCGCCCGTTTCCGTCGTTACGCCTTTCAAGCCCTGTTCTTTCGCATAATACGCTTGCGCAATCGCGGAATTGAGCTTGTGCGAGCCGCTCGTGTTATTGCCTTCGAATTTATAATAAATTTTCGCGGGCGTATCAAGCGCGCGCTCCAAACAATATGCGCGAATGAGCGGCGCGGGGCGGTACATTTTATAAAAATCCCTCACTTCCGTGGGAATATCGATATACGGCGTGCTATCGTCCAACTCCTGCGCGGCAAGCTCGTCGCAAAATACTGTGGAAAGCTCTTGCACCGTCATCGGCTGTTGCGTTTGAGGATTTAAAAGCGGCGCGGGCTTCTGCTTCATAAACGCGCGCAAATTTAACCATTGCTTGGGAAGCTGTGCTTCGTTCAAATAAATTTTATAAGGTATTTCTTTTTTCATAATTTTTTTCTCCTATTCTTATTTTTTCAGCGTTTTTCGTTTTCTTCAAGCCCGCCATCGAAATTCCCGTTTTCTATTCATTATTATATGCTCCTTTTTGCAATAAAAAAATCCCGAAGCACGGAATCCTTCCGTGTTTCGGGACGATATACCAATACCGCGGTGCCACCCAAATTGACCTGTTTTCGGTCCTCTTTACGTACCATCATACGCACTGCCCTTTTACGGGCGCAGTCCCCGTCGATTGCTACTGACGCAAGTCCTCTCGCGCGTTCGATCGCCCTCATAAGTCCATTCTTTCCGACCGTTCTATCGCGATCCCACCGCCCGCGACTCTCTGAAAGCAACGCCTTTCGAAAATACTACTCTTAATCATCGGTTTCATTTAATTTTTTCTATCATAACACAGTTTTTGCGCAATGTCAAGCATTTGAGCGCAAAAAATTTAGCATTTTTATCGAATACAAAGGATATCGTTCGCATCAATATCCAAAACGGCGCAAAGATTGGCAAACGTATCAAGCGCAGGCATTTTTCTACCGTGCATATAACTGCAAATTTGCGTGGGTTTAATATTCAATCGTTTCGCAATTTCGGTTTGCGTCATTCCGCTTTGTTGTATCGCTTCTGCCAGTTTCGCTTGAATTTGCATTAAAGTAATCATTTTTGCACCTCTCTAAAATTATTTTACCTAATAGGTCAAAAAATAGTTGACATTTGACCTTTTAGGTCATATAATGCAAATGACCCAACAGGTCAATCAATTAAAAGGAAGGTAAGTCAAATGAAAAAGGAAAAGAAAATTCAAACGCGAAAAGCATTGGAATGGTATCTTGCGAGCCATTTTTTAGAGATGTTCCGTTCGACGAGATTGTTATGGCACGATGAAAAATTTCAAGCATTATTTTATGCACTTTTAGACTACGCAAACAAGCAGATCGCCCCAACGGTACAAGGGGATATCACCGACACCTTTGTGATCGTAGAACAAACGGTCGACGAATAACGGTCGCTTAAAACGCATACGGAACGAGCGGATCTCCCGTTCGTCCCGTATTTTTCATTGCTTAGTTGTCATTGCGAGGCAGCGTAGCCCCACCATACCGTCATTGCGAGGCGGCAATTTCTCTTCCCTCACAACAGCACTACGCCGTTTTCCGCACAAACGCGCCGCGTTTCCTCATCCCAAAGCGACACCTGCACTTCACCGATATGCGCCTTGCCCAAAAGCAACATCGAAAGCCGAGATTGTCCGATTCCGCCGCCCATCGTCAACGGCAGTTCTCCGTTTAAAAGCGCTTTGTGGAAAGGCAATTGTTTGCGTTCCGTCGCCCCTGCTTTTTCAAGCTGTTCTTCCATCGACTGTTCGTTCACGCGTATTCCCATCGAAGAAATTTCCAGCGCTACCCCAAGCGGTTCGTGCCAAAATAAAATATCGCCGTTCAGCGACCAATCGTCGTAGTCGGGCGCGCGCAAGTCGTGCGGAACGCCACTTTTCAGTTTATCCCCGATGCCCTCAATGAAAACCGTTCCCTTTTCTTTCGTGATGCGCTGTTCGCGCTCTTTCGCCGAAAGACGAGGGTATCTATCCTCTAATTCCTGCGCGGAAATAAACGTAACTTCCCTGCAAAGCGTAACGGGAAGCTGCGGATAGCGGCATTTTAATACGTCGAGCGTATCGCAAATCGCGCCCACGATCGCGCGCACCACCACGCGTAAATATTCCTCGTTGCGCGTTTCCGCCGTGATGATCTTCTCCCAATCCCATTGATCGGTATACACCGAGTGAAGATTATCCATTTCCTCATCGCGGCGAATGGCGTTCATATCCGTATACAGCCCCTCGCCCGCCGAAAAACCGTACACGGCAAGCGCCATACGCTTCCATTTCGCCAAAGAATGCACCACAACGGCGTCCTTTCCCGTTTCCTTAATATCAAACCGCACCGCGCGTTCTACGCCGCTCAAATCGTCGTTTAAACCCGTCGTTGGATCAACGAACAACGGCGCGGAAACCCTCTTTAAATTGAGCGCGAGGCAGAGCTTCTCTTCAAACGTCCGTTTTAAGATCCCGATCGCCGTTTGCGTATCGTATAATCCCAGAGCCGCGCGGTAGCCTTTCGGCACAACGACCTTACTCATCGTCTACTCCTTTTTACCCTCTTTGATGGTCAGTTCAGGCGGTTTCGCACTCACGCGCACGCCTGCGCCCACGCTTTGCGTCAAAAAACAGTTGCCGCCGATCATCGCACCTTTGCCGATCACCGTTTCGCCGCCCAAAATGGACGCACCCGAATATACGGTTACGTCGTCCTCCACGGTGGGGTGGCGTTTCACGCCCGCCAGGCTTTGCCCTTTTCTGGGCGAAAGCGCGCCGAGCGTAACCATTTGGTAAATTTTCACGCGGTTTCCGATCACCGTCGTTTCCCCGATCACGACACCCGTGCCGTGATCGATAAAGAAATAATCCCCGATCACCGCGCCGGGATGGATATCGATGCCCGTCTTGCCGTGCGCGTATTCCGTCATCATACGCGGAATGAACGGCACGCCCTCTAAATAGAGGATATGCGCTATACGATAAACGAAAATGGCGTAAAATCCCGGATAGGAAAACACGATCTCCTCTTTGCTCTTCGCCGCAGGGTCGCCTTCATAAGTCGCTTGCAGATCGGTAAAAAGAGTATCTCGAACGCACGGAAGCGCCTCTATAAACCTTTTTATCGTCATTTCCGCGCTCTCCGCACTTTTGCCATCAAAAAGATACGCGCGTTCGATCTGTTTTTTCATTTTATAATAGACGGTATTAAGGGTAGACTCCGCAAAATGCAACAGATCCCCCCTCGCTTCCTCCGCTGCAAAAAACGCGGGAAACATCAGCTTTCGCAAATCCTTCAACGCCGAGATCACCTCTTCGCGATCGGGCAAAATCAGCCCCCGTTCCACGCCCGCCGTTTGGTTCTTTTCGTACGACTTCATCATTTTTTCGGCAATTTCTTTCACTTAAAATCGCTCCTTTTTAATTTCTTACAAGCTCGGTAGATAAATACCTACCCCCGCCGTCGGGCAAAACCACAACGATATTTTTATTCTCGTAACGCGGCTCCTTCGCCAACTTCACCGCCGCGGCGATAGCCGCTCCCGAAGAAATCCCCACGAACGCCCCGTCGCTTTTCGCAGCCGTTTGCGCGAACGTCAGCGCGATATGATCGGGCACGGTCATCACTTTCGTATACGCGTCCGTATCAAGCGTTTGAGGAACAAATCCCGCGCCGATCCCCTCAATCTTATGCGCGCCCTTTTCCCCGCCCGAAAGCACGGGGGACGCGCTCGGTTCTACGGCGACGATCTCCACGGACGGCAGTTTTTCTTTGAAATACCGTCCGATCCCCGTTACCGTTCCGCCGCTTCCCACGCCGCAAACGACGCAGTCCACGCTCGGTAAATCCTCGAAAATTTCGGGCGCTGTCGTTTGGTAATGCGCCAGCGCGTTCGCTTCGGACGAAAACTGATTGGGAATAAACCCGCCGTATTGCTTACAAAGCTCCTCGGCTTTTTCCACCGCGCCCGTCATGCCTTTCTTGCCGTCCGTAAGCACGATTTCCGCGCCGTAAGCGGCGATGAGTTTTCTTCTTTCCACACTCATCGTTTCGGGCATCACGGCGATAAAACGGTAATTTTTCAGCGCGCAAACCATCGCTAGTCCGATCCCCGTATTTCCCGAGGTCGGCTCGATCACGGTCGCGCCCGCTTTCAGCTTCCCCTCGCGCTCCGCCTGTTCGATCATGTACAGCGCGGCGCGGTCTTTCACTGAACCTGCGGGATTGAGATATTCTATCTTCCCGTAAAGGCGCGCGGAAAGCCCGCACATACTCTCCAAGCCCGCAAGCCTGACGAGCGGCGTTTTTCCGATCAATTCTATCACCGAAGAATAGATAGCCATAATTCTCACTCCCGTATAGTATATGAATTCACGCCCACAAAAAAGCCCTTTATTATTTTATCTTCGTAAGCGTTTCCATCACGTAATCGCCGAACTCGTCGCAGGTCGCGCCCGTATCTCTGCCCGTGATCACGTATTTCTTTTCTTCAAACGAACAAATATCCAACGCCCGTTCCAGCTTATCCGCCCGATCCTGCAAGCCGATATGCGATAAGAGCATCACGCACGCGCGAAGCATCGAACAAGGGTCGGCGTATTTCGCTCTACCCTCTTGCACCATACGCGGCGCAGAGCCGTGAATGGCTTCGAACATCGCGTATTTTTTGCCGATATTCGCGCACCCCGCCGTGCCGACGCCGCCTTGGAATTCCGCCGCTTCGTCGGAAATAATATCCCCGTAAAGATTGGGACGCAACAGCACCTTAAAATCGCGGCGGCGCTTTTTATCCACCAGCTTAGCCGTCATAATATCCGCATACCATTCGTCGGTAACGATCTCGGGATAATTCACAGCCACCTTGTGGCAATCTTCCAAGAAATTCCCGTCCGTCGTCTTGATAACGTTCGCTTTCGTTACGAGCGATACCCGCCCAAGCCCGTTCTTGCGCGCGTAATCGTACGCGAGCTTTGCGATACGGTCGGAGCCTTGCTTTGTCGTGATCGTAAAATCCACCGCCAAATCTTCCGTTACGTTAAAACCCGACGAACCTACGGCGTAGCCCCCCTCGGTATTTTCGCGGAAGATCGTCCAGTTGATGCCCTCTTCGGGCACTTTTACGGGTCGGATATTCGCAAACAGATCGAGCGCCTTTCTCATCGCCACGTTCGCGGATTCGATGTTCGGCATTCCGCTCCCCTTTTGCGGGGTCGTCGTCGGTCCTTTTAAGATGATATGGCAGCTTTTAAGCTGTTGCATCACGTCGTCGGGAATCGCCTGATTGTGCGCGATACGGTTTTCGATCGTCAATCCGTCGATATCAATAAACTCAACCCTGCCCTGCTCTTTTAAGTCCGCAAGGATAAATTCAAGTACGCGACGCGCCTGTGCGGTGATCGTCGGGCCAATCCCGTCGCCGCCGCAAACGCCGATCTTAATACGCTCCAACGCGCCGTAATCGACGAAATCCCCTTGCGACTTCATATCCTCTACGCGTTTGAGCTGTCCTTCCAACACCTTGCGAAACTTTTCGCAAGCCGCCTGTAACTGTTGTTCGTAATTTTCCATAATTCTCTCTTCCTTTCAACCGTTTTGTTTCGTATAATTCAGCGTACCGCCCGCAAGCAAAATTTCTCTCTGTCGAGCGGAAAAATTCAATCTCACTTTCGCTCTCGCGCCCGTCGCCTTGCAAACGACCATCGCCTCGTCCTTATTTTTCACCGCTTCTTTAAAGCCGATCACTTCGATCTCGTCGCCTTGCGAAAATTTCTCGTAATCGTCGGGATTTGCAAGCGTCAACGGCACGATCCCGAAGTTGATAAGGTTCGCCACGTGGATACGCGCAAAGCTCTTTGCCACCACCGCTTTGATCCCTAAATACAGCGGCACCAACGCCGCGTGCTCACGGGAAGATCCCTGCCCGTAATTTGCGCCGCCGAGGATCACGCCGCCGCCCGCCGCTTTTGCGTGCTGAGGGAAAGTAGGATCGCATACCGTAAAGCAAAATTCCGAAAGCTTGGGAACGTTCGAACGGTAGGGAAGCACCTTCGTACCCGCAGGCATAATATGATCGGTGGTGATATCGTCGCCCACTTTCAAAATGAAGGTAGAACGCAGATCCTCGTCGGGCGCTTTTCCCACGGGGATCGGCTTGATATTCGGTCCTCTTTCCACCGTAACGCCCGCCGCTTCTTCCACGCTTGCGGGCAATTCGATTAAATTATCGTCCACTTCGAATTTCGCGGGCATTTCCACGCAAACGCCCTCGCCCAAGCCCGTCGGGTCGGTAAATACTCCCGCAATCGCGCTCGCCGCCGCCGTTTCGGGGGAAACGAGGTATACCTGCGCGTCCGCCGTTCCGCTGCGCGCCAAAAAATTTCTGTTAAACGTCCTCAAACTCACGCCTGCGGAATTGGGCGAAAAACCCATGCCGATACAAGGCCCGCACGCACATTCCAAAATTCTCGCGCCCGCCGCGATCAGATCGGCAAGCGCGCCGCAGCGCGCAAGCATCGTATACACCTGCTTCGAGCCGGGGGAAATGGAAAGAGATACGTCGGGGTGCACCGTCTTGCCTTTGAGCATCGCCGCCACCGTAAGCATATCGAGCATGGACGAATTGGTACAAGACCCGATACATACCTGATTGATCTTTTTGCCCGCAAGCTCGCTGACAGGCTTGACGTTATCGGGGCTGTGCGGACAAGCCGCCAACGGCTTCAACGCCGAAAGATTAACGGTATATTCCTCGTCGTAAACGGCGTCCTCGTCCGAACAAAGCGGGGTAAACGCCTCGCCTCTGCCCTGTGCGATCAAAAATTCTTTCGTCGTTTCGTCGGCGGGAAAAATAGAAGTGGTCGCGCCAAGCTCCGCGCCCATGTTGGTAATGGTGGCTCGTTGCGGCACGGAAAGCGTTTTCACGCCATCGCCGCCGTATTCCACGATCGCCCCCACGCCGCCTTTCACGGATAACATTCTCAGCACTTCCAAAATGACGTCTTTTGCTCCTACGTACGCAGAAAGTCTGCCTTTAAGGTTGATCTTGATCATTCGGGGCATCGTGATATAATAGGTGCCGCCGCCCATCGCCACGGCTACGTCCAAACCGCCCGCACCCATTGCCAGCATACCGATCCCGCCCGCGGTGGGCGTGTGCGAATCGGACCCGATCAAGGTTTTTCCGGGCACGGCGAACCGCTCCAAATGCACTTGGTGGCAAATGCCGTTCCCGGGACGGGAAAAGCGGATGCCGTGCTTTTTCGTCACCGTTTGGATATAACGGTGATCGTCCGCGTTTTCAAAACCCGCCTGCAAGGTGTTGTGATCTATATACGCCACGGAAAGCTCCGTTTTCACGCGCTCGATCCCCATCGCCTCAAATTGCAAATACGCCATCGTTCCCGTGGCGTCTTGCGTGAGCGTCTGATCGATCTTCAAGCCGATCTCGTTCCCCGTTTTCATCTCGCCGCAAACGAGATGATTTTTTATGATTTTTTGCGCTATCGTAAGTCCCATCATAGCTCCTTATAAATCAAACCAGTTCACCGTGCAACGCGCGTCGCCTTTGAGCTCGTTCACAAGCGTTTCCAGTTCGTCGTCGCCCATCACCGTCGTTCTGCCGTCCGTATACAGCGCGTCCACGCGCGCTTTCATTTCCTGCACCAGCCAATCCTGCTTGGTGAGCGCTTGCTCGCCCTTTAGCCCGTAGCGCATATTCAGCCAGTAGGCAATGCCCGCAAGCCCCGAGGTATTCGAAATGGAAACCGCCGCAGGTCTGCCAAGAATTTTTTCCGTATCGAAAATATTATAAATTTCCGCATCCTTCATCATCCCGTCCGCGTGGATTCCCGCGCGCGTCAAATTGAACGCGTCGCCCACGAACGGAGTCATCGGGGGAATATCGTATTTGAGTTCCTTTTTGAAATATTCCGCAATCTCCGTGATCGCAGTCGTGTCCATGCCGTCAAGCGTCCCCTGCATGGAAGCGTACTGCATCACCATAGCTTCCAAAGGCACGTTGCCCGTGCGTTCCCCAATGCCCAACAACGAACAGTTCACGCCCGAAGCGCCGTACAGCCACGCGGAAACGGCGTTCGCAACGCCCATGTAAAAATCGTTGTGCCCGTGCCATTCAAGCATATCCGAAGTAACGTCCGAATAATGATGCAACCCGTAAACGATCCCGGGAACGCTTCGAGGAAGCGCCGCACCCGTAAACGGAACGCCATAACCCATCGTATCGCACATACGGATACGCACGGACACGCCCGCTTGCTTCGAAAGCTCAATCAATTCGTTGACGAACGGAACGACGAAGCCGTAAAAATCCGCACGCGTCAAATCTTCAAGGTGACAGCGCGGGCTGATCCCCGCCGCAAACGCGTCTTTCACCACGCCCAAATAATGATCGAACGCCTGTTTTCTCGTCATATTCAGCTTCTTAAAAATATGATAATCCGAACAACTTACAAGAATTCCCGTTTCTTTGATCCCGATATCGTGCACAAGCGCAAAATCCTCTTTTTTTGCTCTGATCCAAGTGGTGATCTCAGGGAATTTATACCCCAAAGCCATACATTCTTCCAATGCTTGACGGTCCTTTTTGGTATACACGAAAAATTCGCTTTGACGAATGATCCCTTTCGGCCCGCCGAGTCTTGCCAAAAGCTTATAAATATCCACGATCTGTTTCGCCGTATACGGCGCGCGCGATTGTTGCCCGTCGCGGAAGGTGGTATCGGTGATCCAAATTTCTTCGGGCATATCAAGGGGCACTTTTCTATGGTTAAAGGTCGTCTTGGGAACTTCGTCGTAAGAATAAATATCGCGGTACAAATTGGGCTTCGCCACGTCTTGTAACGAATACTTGTATTGGTCCTGCTCTAATAAATTACTGTGCTTGTTTTTTTCAATCATAACCTTCACTCCTAACTTTTTCGATTGATTGAGCCTTTTTTATCAATTTTTTGAATATGTGAATATATATGATTATACACAAAAACAACGCAGTTTGTCAAGGAAATAAGGGCAAAAAATGCAAACTTCCCCGCCATCGCCCAAACTTTTCCAAAGTTTTCACAATTTTCCTTTAGCTCTGTTTTCCTCCAACGAAATTGATAAAAATTTATCGATAAAAAATTATCGATTTTTTCTTTACAATTTTGAACGAAGTGAAAAATTTCGCAACGGAAAGCAAGGAAAAAAGCTTAAAACGGCGAGGCGCAAACATCGCCGACACCGTTTTATTCTCTTTATAAAATTCCCGTTGCCAAGGTTAAAGTTTCGCGATCACTTCCACTTCCACGAGCGCGCCCTTGGGCAGCGTTTTCACCGCCACGCAACTACGCGCGGGCTTGCTCGTAAAATACTTCGCATACACGCCGTTGAACGCCGCAAAATCCGCCATATCCGCCAAAAAGCAAGTGGTTTTCACCGCGTTTTCAAAGCTCGCGCCCGCCGCCGCAAGCACTTCGCCAAGGTTTTTCATCACCTGTTCCGCCTGTTCTTCGATCGTCGCGCCCACCATTTCGCCCGTTGCGGGATCGAGGGGAATTTGCCCGCTCGTAAACAAAAGATCTCCCGCCAAAATCGCTTGCGAATACGGCCCGATAGCTTGAGGCGCTTTTTCCGTCGCTATTTTTTTCATTTTCCTGTTCTCCTTAAATCAATTTAAATCCGTGCGCAGAAAGCGCGTTTCTAATCTCTTCGATATGCTCGAAATTTCTCGTTTCCAAGGTTACGCGCAAATAACAGCCGTTGACGTCCGAGCCCTCGTTCGCGCGTTGGTGATACACTTCCGTAACGTTGCCGCCAAGATCTGCAATAATGCGCGATACGTCTTTAAGCTGACCGGGTTTATCCACCAATTCGAGCGTAAGCTGACAGTTTCTGCCGCTCATCAACAGCCCGCGCTTGATCACGCGCGAAAGAATGGTTACGTCGATATTCCCGCCCGAAACCAAGCACACGGCTTTTTTGCCTTTTAAGTCGATCTTATTGAACATTACCGCCGCCACGGGCACCGCGCCCGCGCCCTCGGCAACCAGCTTTTGATTTTCCATCAACGCAAGGATCGCCGCAGAAATCTCGTCGTCGGTAACGGTAACGATCTCGTCCACGTATTTTTCGCAAAGTTCGTAAGTGAGCGTTCCGGGGCGTTTCACTGCGATCCCATCCGCGATCGTCGCCACGGAAGAAAGTTCCTCGATATGATGATCGACGAGGGAATTTCTCATCGACGCCGCGCCCGCCGCTTCCACGCCGTACACCTTAATATTCGGCGCTAAGGTCTTTGCCGTATACGCGATTCCCGAAATCAAACCGCCGCCGCCCACGGGCACGATGATCGCGTCCACGTCGGGAAGCTGTTCCAAAATTTCTAAGGCGATCGTTCCCTGCCCCGCCACGACGTCCTCGTCGTCAAAAGGATGCAGGAAGGTATACCCCTTTTCGTCGCGAAGCTCCAACGCTTTCTTGTACGCGTCGTCGTAAACGCCTTCTACGAGGCAAACCTCCGCGCCGTAACTTTTGGTGGCTTCCACTTTTGAAATGGGCGCGCCGTCGGGCAAACAGATCACGGCTTTGATCCCGTTCTTTTGCGCCGCAAGCGCTACGCCCTGCGCGTGATTCCCCGCCGAACAGGCGATCACGCCGCGCGATTTTTCTTCGTCCGTCAACTTCGTCATCTTATAGTACGCGCCGCGCACCTTAAACGAACCCGTTACCTGTAAATTTTCCGTTTTTAAGTACACCTCGCCCGCGCAAACGCCGGAAAGCTTGGGCGAATAAATCACGTCCGTCCTTCTCGCCACGTCCTTGAGCGCGTTCCTCGCGCGATATACGTTATCGATCGTCAACATATCCTTTTCTTCCTTTTTATGAATTTTTATCTAAGTAAACTGTTCACAAACTGCTCCGCGCACCGCGCCGAACGGTTTCCTTTTTTGAGCGCAAACGCTTCCGCCCGCAAGAAAAGCTCCGTTTCCTCCATCGTTACGCCGTGGCGCGCCGCAAGCTCCTTGACGATGGTAAGATACAGCTTTTTATCAGGTTTGGAAAAGAGAATGGTCAGCCCGAACCGCTCGGAAAGAGATAGCGTTTCTTGCAACGTATCGTTGCGGTGCAAATCGTCGCCTTCCCGATCGCCAAAGCTCTCTTTTACGATATGTCTGCGGTTGCTCGTGGCGTAGATCACCGCGTTTTCCGCTTTTGCCGAAGCCGAGCCCTCCAACGCCGCTTTGAGCATACTGAAATTATCGTCGCTTTTATTAAAGGAAAGATCGTCGATGAAAATGATGAATTTCAAGGGATTTTCGCTCACCTTGCCCATTACGAACGGAAGCAGCGAAAGCTGATCCTTTCTCAGCTCGATCAATCGCACCCCGCGCGCGAAAAACTCGTTTGCCACCGCCTTCACCGTCGAAGATTTCCCCGTGCCCGCGTCGCCGCACAAAAGAGTGTTCGCCGCAGGCCGTCCTTCCACGAACGCAAGGGTATTTTTCACCACTTTCGCCCGTTCCGCTTCGTAGCCGATAAAATTTTCCATGCCGATCTTATCCGCGCTCACGATCGGCTCGATCTTCTTTTCATCGGATACGCGGAACATTCCGTAGGAAGAAAATATCCCGTATCCGTAACAATCGATCTTTTGCAATCGCTCGCCGTATTCGGCGCAAAGCTCCGCCGTTGTGCTCTCAAACGCGGGCAGTAGGTTCGCCTCTACGCCCATATCGGCGGCAAAATCATCTCTTTTCAGCGCAGCGAACGCCGCAAACGCTTCCAGCTCCGCCTTCGCCGCGGCTTCAATATGCGCGTTTACCTTTTCGTTCTTTGCTTTCGCGCGTACGAATACGTTTTCGTCCTCAAACACGAGCCTCTTGACAAGCGCCGTCAAATCGCCGCCGCCCTCGTAGATTTTTGCAACGAACGCCGCATATTTTTTCCGCTTCGCCGCCGCGCCGCCCGTTTCTTCCGCATACGCTTCAAAAGCGGCGAACAGCGGCGTATCCAAAACGCCGCCAAACACGCTCGCCAAACAAAGCCGCAAATAAATTTTCCGTAAATCTTTTTCCATGATTATAATCTTTGAACGATAGCGTCCGTCATCTCATCCGTCGAAACCGCCGCGCCGCCGCGCGCGATATCTGCCGTTCGCAACCCGTCCGCAAGCGCTTTCTCCACCGCCGCAACAATCGCTCCCGCTTCGTCTTTTAAATCAAACGCATATAAGAGCATCATCGCCGCCGAAAGAATCGTCGCAATCGGGTTCGCCTTTCCCTGCCCCGCAATATCGGGCGCAGAACCGTGGATCGGCTCGTAAAGCCCCCGCTTGCAATCGGAAAGCGAAGCGGATTCGAGCATTCCGATCGAGCCTGTGATTTGGCTCGCCTCGTCGGATAAAATATCCCCGAACATATTGCTCGTTACGATCACGTCGAATTGCGCGGGATTGCGCACGAGCTGCATCGCCGCGTTATCCACAAGCATATCCGTCGCTTCCACGTCGGGATATTCCGCGGCGATCTCGTGAAAAATCTTTCTCCAAAGCCGCGAGGTTTCCAACACGTTCGCCTTATCGATGCTCGTCAGCTTCTTTCTGCGTTTTCTCGCCGTTTCAAACGCCACGCGCACGATGCGTTCGATTTCCATACGGCTATACCGTTCGGTATCGTACGCTTCTTCGCCGTACCGCCCCTCGCGATATCCCCGTTCCCCGAAATAAATGCCGCCCGTCAGCTCCCGCACGATCATAATATCGAAGCCCTTTTCCACGATATCCTCGCGAAGCGGACATTCCGCTTTCAACGCGGGATACAGCTTCGCGGGCCGAAGGTTGGTAAACAACCCCATCGCCTCGCGGATCCCAAGCAGCGCCTTTTCGGGGCGCAAATTTCCGGGCAGATGATCCCATTTCGGACCGCCCACCGCGCCGAGCAACACGCTGTCCGACGCCAAACACCCGTCCACTGTTTCTTTGGGCAACGGCTGTCCGCAAGCGTCGATTGCCGCGCCGCCGATCAAATACGGGGTAAAAACGAACTCGTGCCCGAATTTTTCCCCCACCGCGCGAAGCACGCGCACCGCGCTATCTACGATCTCGGGGCCGATTCCGTCCCCGCGCAATAAACCGATACTGTATTTCATATTCTCTCCTTAATTTGAACGCAACCGAAAGGTTGCGCCTTCACGGCTTCGTTCATTTTTTAATCCTTCAACACTTGTTGCTTAAAAACTTTGAGCCACGCGTCGGAAATCACTTTGCTCCCCACAAGGTTTGGATGTACGCCGTCGTAGCAACAAGTTTCTACGCCGTAAACGCTAGCCGCCTCGTCCATCTTCTCCTGTAACGCCACGAAAGGCAAATTGAATTCTTCCGCAATCTTTTTTGCTTCGGCGGCATATTCCAACACGCCGTCGGTTTTTCTGCTTTCCCGCAAGGCAAAAGGCTCGCAAACGATTATTTTTGTGTTTGGACATTTTTCCTGCGTATCACGAATCATCATACGATAAATTTTTCCCCAACGGTCAAGGTCTGTGAAGTTAGGATTCGTTCCCGTGTCTACGTCGTTTACGCCAACAAGAATACTCAAAACGTCAGGTTTTTCATTCCAAACGTCCAGTTGGATCCGCGCGTAAAGCTGCGGCAATCTATCCCCACCGATTCCACGATTCAAAATCTGATAATCATTCGGTTTTTCATACAAAAGTTGCGTCGCCGTCAAAAACACAAATCCCGAACCGTAGGCTTTGGGATTTGTGCTATACGCTTCGCCAACCCGCCCTGCGTCCGACGATCCGCGCTCTCTCGCCGCGTCCGTTATAGAATCGCCAAAAAACAGAATTTTCATTTTCCTTTCCTCTTATTTGATCACGCCCGCCTTAATACTGGATACCAAACCGCCGTTTTCGATGATTTTTTGAATAAACGCGGGGAAAGGCTGCGTTTTGTACTGCGCGCCCGTCGTGCGGTTGTAGATCACGCCCGCGTCCAAGTCCGCTTCGATCTCGTCTCCCTCTTTGATCCCGTCTACCGCTTCGCTACATTCCACGATCGCCAAACCGATATTGATGGAATTGCGGTAAAAGATACGCGCAAAGCTCTTTGCGATCACGAGGGAGATCCCGCTTTCCTTGATCGCGATCGGCGCGTGTTCGCGCGAAGAACCGCAACCGAAGTTGTTCCCTGCCACCATAATATCCCCCGCTTGCACGCGGGTAACGAACGTCTTGTCGATATCTTCCATACAATGGGAAGCAAGCTCCTTTTTATCAATGGTGTTGAGGTATCTCGCAGGAATAATTACGTCCGTATCCACGTTGTCGCCGTATTTGATACTCTTTCCGATAAATTTCATCGTCCGTTCCTCCCGTCAATTTCCCATCACTTCGTAAGGCGAAGCCACTTTTCCCAAAACCGCCGAAGCCGCCGCCACCGCAGGCGAAGCCAAATACACCTCGCTCGTCGTATGCCCCATGCGCCCGACGAAATTTCGATTCGTCGTCGCCACGGCGCGCTCGCCCGCCGCCAAAACGCCCATGTGCCCACCGAGGCAAGGCCCGCAGGTGGGCGTGGATACCACGCAGCCCGCTTCCACAAAGATTTTCACCAAACCGTTTTCCACGGCTTTCATATAAATATCCTGCGTCGCGGGGATAATAATGGCGCGAACGCCCTTCGCAACCGTTCTTCCCTTTAAAATTTCCGCCGCCTCTTCGAGGTCTTTATAATGCCCGTTCGTGCAAGAGCCGATCACCACTTGATCGATCTTCACTTCCCCGATCATATCGAAAGTACGCGTGTTTTCAGGCAGGTGCGGGAACGCCACCGTCGGCTCGATCGCGCTCAAATCGATCTCGTAAGTTTCTTCGTATACGGCGTCCTCGTCCGCCTTGTAAGCAACGAACTCCCTGTCCGAACGCGCTTTCACGTACGCCGCCGTCTGTTCGTCCACTTCAAAGATCCCGTTTTTCGCGCCCGCTTCGATCGCCATATTCGCCACAGTCAAACGGTCGTATACCGTCAGCGAAGCAACCCCCTCGCCGACAAATTCCATCGAACGGTACAGCGCGCCGTCCACGCCGATCTTGCCGATGATATGCAAAATAAGGTCTTTGCCCGATACGTATTTTTTCAGCTTGCCTTTCAGCACGAATTTGATCGCTGACGGCACTTTGAACCAAGCCTTGCCCGTCGCCATACCGCACGCCATATCCGTAGAGCCAACGCCCGTGGAAAACGCGCCCAACGCGCCGTAGGTGCAAGTGTGCGAATCGGCGCCGATCACTACGTCGCCGGGCACGACCAAACCCTTTTCGGGAAGCAAAGCGTGCTCTATGCCCATTCTGCCCACGTCGTAAAAATGCGTAACGGAATGTTTTTCGCAAAAATCCCTGCACATTTTGCATTGCGTCGCCGCCTTAATATCCTTGTTCGGCGCGAAATGGTCCATTACCATCGTTACCTTGTCTTTATCGTATACCGTGCTCGCGCCGATCCCCTCAAATTCGCGGATCGCCACGGGGGAAGTGATATCGTTCCCCAGCACCCGATCGAGGTTCACCAAAACGAGCTGTCCCGCTTCCACGCTGTCAAGCCCCGCGTGAGAAGCAAGAATTTTTTGCGTCATTGTCATACCCATAAAAATTATTCCTTTACTTATTGATTATAGCGCCCTTATCCGCCGACGACACCTGCGCCGCGTAACGCTTCAAATACCCCGTAACTTCCTTGCGCTTGATCGGCATTTCCGCTTTTCTCTTTTGAAGTTCTTCGTCGGAAACCTTCAATTCGATCGAATAGTTGGGAATATCGATCGCAATGATATCCCCGTCTTTCACGTAAGCGATCGTCCCGCCCGAAACCGCTTCGGGGGAAACATGCCCGATCGACGCGCCGCGCGTCGCGCCCGAAAACCTGCCGTCGGTGATGAGCGCCACGTCTTTATCCAAGCCCATGCCCGCGATCGCAGAGGTAGGCGAAAGCATTTCGCGCATACCGGGACCGCCCGCAGGCCCTTCGCCGCGAATGACCACCACGTCGCCCTTCACGATCTTGCCCGCGTAGATCGCCGCAATACATTCTTCCTCGCTTTCGAACACCTTCGCGGGTCCTTCGTGCACGAGCATCTCGCTCGCCACAGCCGAACGCTTCACCACGCACCCGTCGGGCGCAAGGTTGCCGCGCAAAACGGCGATCCCGCCCGTCGCACTGAACGCGTTTTCCGGCTTTCTGATCACTTCCGTATCGAGGTTTTGCACCCCTTCGAGGTTTTCTTTCATCGTCTTGCCCGTGCAGGTCAAAACAGAAGTATCGATCAAATCGAGCGCTTCCAATTCTTTGAGCACGGCGTACACGCCGCCCGCTTCGTTGAGGTCTTCCATATAGGTAGGCCCCGCAGGCGCCAAATGACACAAATTCGGCGTGCGTTCGCTGATCTCGTTCACTTCGTCCAACGAAAAAGGAACGCCGCATTCGTTGGCAATCGCGGGCAAGTGCAGCATACTGTTCGTCGAACAGCCGAGCGCCATATCCGCGGTGATCGCGTTCTTGATCGCCGCCGCAGTCATGATATCGCGGGGACGGATATTCTTTTTCACAAGCTCCATCACCTGCATTCCCGCGTGCTTGGCAAGCTCGATCCGCGCCGAATACACGGCGGGAATCGTACCGTTGCCACGCAAGCCCATGCCGAGCACTTCCGTCAAACAGTTCATCGAATTAGCCGTATACATTCCCGAACAGGAACCGCAGGTGGGGCAGACCTTGCGTTCAAATTCGCAAAGCTGCTCCTCGTCGATCTTGCCCGCCTTGTACGCGCCCACCGCTTCGAACATACTCGAAAGCGAGCGTTTTTTGCCGCCCACTCTTCCCGCGAGCATCGGGCCGCCGCTGACGAATACCGTCGGGATATTCAACCGCGCCGCCGCCATCAACAGCCCCGGCACGTTTTTATCGCAGTTGGGGATCATCACCAAGCCGTCGAACCCGTGCGCCATCACCATCGCTTCCGTAGAATCGGCAATGAGATCGCGCGTTACAAGGGAATACTTCATTCCCACGTGCCCCATGGCGATCCCGTCGCAAACGGTGATCGCAGGGAACATAATGGGCGTACCGCCCGCCATCGCAACGCCCATTTTCACGGCGTCGCAAATTTTATCAAGATCCTTGTGCCCGGGCACGATCTCGTTATAAGAGCATACCACGCCGATGAGCGGACGGGATAATTCCTCGTCCGTTAATCCCAACGCGTGATATAAAGATCTGTGCGGAGCGTTATGGAATCCGTCAACGATCGTATCTTTAATCATATTCTTCTCCTTACGCCTAAAAAGGATAGCGCAGCGCAACGAAGCATTGCGCCGCGTATTCTCCGTTTTTTAGTTATTGATCAGCTTATCTTCGTCAGACCAACTATACAGCTTTCTGATATCGCGCCCAACCACTTCGGAAGGATGCTCGGAAGCGATCTTTCTCATTGCGTTGAAGTGTACCTGTGCGCCCGCGTCCGACATATCGAGCAGGAAATCTTTCGCAAACGTACCGTCTTGAATATCCGAAAGCACCTTTCTCATCGCGTTCTTCGTTTCTTCCGTGATGATCTTCGGCCCCGTTACGTAATCGCCGTATTCCGCCGTATTCGATACGGAATAGCGCATTCCCTCAAAACCGCTTTGATAGATCAGATCGACGATCAGCTTCATTTCGTGAATACATTCAAAGTAAGCGTTGCGGGGGTCGTAGCCCGCTTCCACCAACGTTTCATAGCCCGCTTGCATCAGCGCGCAAACGCCGCCGCAAAGCACCGCCTGTTCGCCAAAGAGGTCGGTTTCCGTTTCCGTTCTGAAATCGGTTTCCAAAACGCCCGCTCTCGCGCCGCCAATCCCGAGCGCATACGCAAGCCCGATTTCCAACGCGTCGCCCGTCGCGTCCTGTTCCACGGCGATCAAGCAAGGAACGCCCTTACCCGCTTGATATTCGCTGCGCACCGTATGACCGGGACCCTTGGGCGCAATCATAATCACGTTGACGTCCTTCGGGGGCTTGATACAGCCGAAATGGATGTTGAAGCCGTGCGCAAACGCAAGCGTCTTTCCCTCGGTGAGGTTGGGTTCGATGCTCTCTTTATACAGCTTCGCCTGTTTTTCGTCGTTGATCAAAATCATGATCAGATCGGCCGCCTTCGCCGCTTCCGCCGCCGTCATTACCTGCAAGCCTTGGCGTTCGGCTTTTTCCCAGCTCTTACTGCCTTTATAAAGCCCTACGATGACTTTCACGCCCGATTCTTTCAAGTTCAAAGCGTGCGCGTGTCCCTGCGAACCGTAACCGATGATCGCCACGGTTTTATTCGCCAATTTGTCTAAGTTGCAATCCTGTTGATAATAGATATTACGCATAATTTTATCCTTCCTTAAAATTTTATTTTCCTATTTTTATTTATTCAAAAGCGTTACGCCGCCGCGATCGAGCGCAACGACGCCCGTGCGGCACATTTCCATAATTTCGAACGGCTTCATCAACGCCACGAACGCGTCCACCTTTGCCGAATCTCCCGTTACTTCAATGCACATTTCATTGGCGGAATAATCCACCACCTTCGCCCGAAATACGTCCACCGCCGTCATGATCTCCGTCCGCGTTTCCGCCGTATGCCGCACCTTGATCAGCATCAGCTCCCGCTTCGTCGCTTCGGGTTCGAGAATTTCCACCTTTTTCACGTTCACGAGCTTTTTCAGCTGATTGATCATTTGATCCCTTGCATATTCGTCGCCCGTCATCGTGATCGTAATCCGCGACGATTCGGGATTTTCCGTTTCGCCCACGGTGAGCGTA
Source organism: Clostridia bacterium (assembly GCA_017462985.1). Classification (GTDB taxonomy): domain Bacteria; phylum Bacillota; class Clostridia; order Christensenellales; family Borkfalkiaceae; genus Scatosoma. The sequence continues at coordinate 8,042 of JAFTQB010000021.1, read as the reverse complement.
TCGATATTAAAGCCGCGGCGGGTAAACAGCCCCGTTACGCGCGTCAAAACGCCGATTTGGTTATCTACCTTTGCCGCAATGATAAACTTACTCATTCCGTTCCCCTCCTTATTTTTTATCCACTTTCACGATAATATCGTCGATCGCGCCGCCGGGGGGCAACATCGGCAACACCATTTCGTCCTCGCCGATTCTCACGTCGATCACCGTCGGTCTGCCTGCTTTGAGCGCCGCTTGGAACGCTTCTTCAAACGCTTTCGGCGTATCCACAGCCACGCCCTTTGCGCCGAACGCTTCCGCAAGCTTTACAAAATCCGTTTGACGGGAAAGCACCGTTTGGGAATACCGCTTCCCAAAGAACAGCGTTTGCCATTGCCGCACCATTCCCAGCACGCCGTTATTGAGCAATACGATCACGATAGGGATATTGTACGATACCGCCGTGGCAAGCTCGTTGAGATTCATTCCAAAGCTCCCGTCGCCCGTAATCAGCACGGTGGGATCGCCCGTCGCCACGTAAGCGCCCATCGCCGCGCCCATTCCGAAGCCCATCGTTCCCAAGCCGCCGCTGGAAACGAATCTTCTGCGGCTGTCGAAGGTGATATATTGCGCCGTCCACATTTGGTGCTGCCCTACGTCCGTCGCAATAATCGTTTTCGCGGGCTTGTTCGCGTTGATCACGTCGAATACCTGCTTGGGCGTAATGCTCGCCGTAGACGCCTCGGCAAGCTCCCTTGCCGTTTCCGCTTCCTCGTTTTTCAGCTCCTCTACCCTTGCGATCCATTCGGGTCTGCTCGTCTTTTCGCATTTTTCCGCGATCCGTCTAAAGCTGTCCTCCACATCCCCGATCAACCCAAGGTCTACCCGCACGTTCTTGTTCACTTCCGCGCAATCGGGATCCAACTGAACGATCTTGCTCTTTTTGGCAAACTTTTGCACGTTGCCCGTCGCTCGGTCGCTGAACCGCACGCCCACAGCCAAGATAATATCCGCTTCGTTTTGCGCCATGCTGGAAGCGTAATGCCCGTGCATGCCTTGCATTCCCAAAAACCGTTCGTTAGAATCGGGTACGGCAGAAAGCCCCATAAACGAACACCCGATCACCGCGTCGATCTTGCGCGCAAATTCCACGATCTCGTCGCCGAGCCCCAAGCCCGCCGCGCCGCCGCCGATATAAATATACGGCTTTTTCGCTTGCGACAAAAGCACTACCGCCTCGTCGATTTTCGCCTCGTCCACTTTCGGCAAAGGAATTTTTTCCACGATCGGCTGCGGCTCGTATTCATAGGTAGCCACCTGCACGTCCTTGGGCACGTCGATGAGGACTGGCCCCGGTCTGCCCGATTTTGCAATTGCGAACGCCTCGCGAATAGTATCCGCCAAGTCTTCGATATTCCGCACGAAATAATTGTGCTTGGTAATGGGAATGGTAATGCCCGTAATATCGATCTCTTGGAAGCTGTCCTTCCCGATCAAAGAATTGGGCACGTTGCCCGTGATCGCCACCATGGGAATGGAATCGAGCATCGCCGTCGCGATCCCCGTTACGAGGTTGGTCGCCCCCGGCCCGCTCGTGGCGATACAAACGCCCACTTTTCCCGTCGCGCGGGAATACCCGTCCGCCGCGTGCGAAGCGCCCTGTTCGTGCGCCGTTAAGATATGATTGATTTCGTTTTGATATTTATATAATGCGTCGTAAATATTGATGACTTGCCCGCCGGGATACCCGAATACGTCGGTAACTCCCTGCTCGATCAACGTCTTTACGATGATTTCAGCTCCCGTTAATTTCATAATTACTCCTTTTCACTTTTCAGCATATTGTTCACAGCCGATACCAGCGCGTTGAGCGACGACGTCATAATATCGCTGTGGATTCCCGCGCCCCAATACGTTTTCCCGTCTTTGGTAATACTCACGTACGAAGCGGCTTTCGAGGACGATTTTTCATCCAGCGCGTGTTCTGCGTAGCTATCCAAACTGAAATGATCGCCCAAAAATCTTCTTACGGCGTTGCAAGCCGCGTCCATGCGCCCGTTGCCCTCGTCGCTCACCACCTTGCGTTCGCCGTTGAGTTCCATCCCGATCTTCGCCCAAACCACGTCGTTATCATAATAAAAGTTCTCATGCTCGCATTCGTTGGAAAACGACGATTTCAAAATGGACAGCGGCGATTTCACGTTGACGAAATCGCGCAGGAAGATCTCGTACACCTCCTGATAGGAAAGCTCCTTGTGCGCATGATCGGAAATACTCTTGACGTGATACCCGAACACCTCGCGCATCTTCGGCGGCAACACCAATTTAAATTGCGTTTCCAAAATATACCCGATACCGCCCTTGCCCGATTGCGAATTGATGCGGATAACGTCCGCCTCGTACACTCTGCCAACGTCGGCAGGGTCGAGCGGCAAATACGGCACCGTCCAAGTATCTAGGTTTCTCTCCTCTCGGTATTTCATTCCCTTTGCGATCGCGTCTTGGTGCGAACCGGAGAACGCCGCGAACACGAGCTGTCCGCTGTACGGCTGACGGGGCGGCACTTGCATCCGCGTTACCCGCTCGTACACTTTCGTGATCGCGGGAAGATCGAAAAAATCAAGTTCGGGGTCTACCCCTTGCGAATACATATTCAACGCCAGCGTGATAATATCCACGTTCCCCGTGCGCTCGCCGTTGCCAAAGAGCGTACCCTCGATCCGATCGCCCCCCGCAAGCAAGCCCATTTCGCTATCCGCCACCGCGCAACCGCGATCGTTGTGCGGATGCAACGAGATCACCACGTTTTCCCGCTTATAGAGGTTCTTGCTCATATATTCCACCTGCGCCGCGTAGACGTGCGGCATGGAATGGGATACCGTAACGGGCAGGTTAATAATCGCCTTATCGTCTGCGGTCGGTTCCCAAACGGACAGCACCTCGTTGCAAATTTCCAAGGCGAATTCCGGCTCCGTACCCGTGAAGCTTTCGGGGGAATATTCCAAGGTAATCTTGCCCTTTGCTTTTTCCTTGTATTCCTTGCAAAGCTTCGCGCCTTTGATCGCAAGCTCGATGATCTCCGCTTTTTCCCGCTTGAATACCTGCTCGCGTTGCGCCTTGGAAGTGGAATTATAAAGATGCACGATCGCGTGCTTCGCGCCCTCGATCGCCTTGAACGTCTTTTCGATGATATGCTCTCTCGCCTGCGTCAGCACCTGAATGGTTACGTCGTCGGGGATAAGCTTGCGGCAGATCAAAGTGCGGCAAAAATCGTATTCCGTTTCGGACGCGGCGGGAAAGCCGATCTCGATTTCTTTAAAGCCCACCTTGCAAAGCATTTGGAAAAAATCCAATTTTTCCTCCAAGCTCATCGGCGTGATAAGCGCTTGGTTGCCGTCGCGAAGATCGACGCTGCACCAAATCGGCGGGCGTTCGATATACGATTTTTTCATCCAATCCATCGTAACGCCCCGCGCTTCAAAATACTGTCTTTGATATTTGTTTACGTTTTTCATAATCCTGTTCCTTTCCGCCGCCTTTAAAAAAATCCGCCTCTTTTGAGCACGCAAAAGCGTTGCCCTAAAGAGACGAAGTTTTCTCCGCGGTACCACTCTTTTTGGTGATCGCTCACCCTCTTGAAAACTCTCTGTTACGGGAGAACCCGTCCGATTCTACTGAGCGAATTTTATTCGCCGTTCTTTCGGCAGCTACGGGAGGAGCTATTCTTCGCAACCGCGTATCGACTCGCACCAAACGCCGACTCTCTGCAAACGCAATTTGCGATTTTCATTCCCATCATCGCCTGTTTATGAAATAATTACTTACATTATATATGCTTTTTTATAAATTGTCAACGATCTACTGCCAACTTTTTTTACCAAAAGCGTAAATTGTTAACTATTTTTTTCGCCTCGCCCAAGCAAAAGAGAACAAAGACGAACAAAACGATCTTACAGCTTATAAACCCAGCCGAATTTATCCTCTTCCTTGCCCCACTGAATCCCCGTCAAAATATCGTAGAGCTTTTGCGTAACCTCGCCGATCTTTCCGCCGTTAACGACGTATTCTTCTTCCCCGAACGCAAGTCGTCCGATGGGCGATACCACCGCCGCCGTGCCGCAGCCCCAAGCTTCTTCCAAACTGCCGTCTTTTAACGCCTGCAACAGCTCGTCGACGGAAAGCAACCGCTCTTCCACCTCGTAGCCAAGGTCTTTGAGTACGGCGATACAGCTCATTCTCGTAATGCCGGGCAGAATCGAACCGGTGAGCATAGGCGTAACGATCTTACCGCCGATCTTGAACATAACGTTCATCGCGCCCACTTCTTCCACGTACTTTCTTTCCACGCCGTCCAGCCAAAGCACCTGCGAATATCCCTTTTTCGCCGCTCTCTCGCCCGCTCTCGTACTCGCCGCGTAGTTGCCGCCGCACTTAGCGTAGCCCGTGCCGCCGCGCACCGTTCTTACGTCCTCGTTTTCGATCATGATCCCCACGGGGTTGATGCCCTCTTTATAATAGCTCCCCGAAGGCGAAGCGATCAACATAAAGGTGGCGCGGCTCACCGCGTGCACCCCAAGCGCCTCGTCGTTGCCGAACGTGAACGGACGAAGATACAGAGAAGTCCCGAACGACTTCGGGACGAACCGTTCCTCTAATTTAACGAACGTTTTCAAAATTTCCAACGTTTCTTCCTCGGGCAAGAGGGGCAAACTCATACGCTCTGCCGAACGGTTCATACGCCTGATATTTTCCATCGGCCGAAAAAGCTGCACGCCGCCATCCGCGCGACGGTACGCCTTTAATCCCTCGAAGATCTCCGCGCCGTAGTGAAGCACGGTGGACGCAGGATGCAACGAAATATTCTGAAAGGGAACGATCCGCGCGTTTTGCCAGCCTTTCCCTTCTTCGTAATCCATGATAAACATGTGGTCGGTGAATACCCGTCCAAACCCAAGCTCGTTTTCGGGCGGCATCGTCGACGGATTTTGCGTTTTCGTGATTTGAATTTGCATACTCCCCTCCTTGCGGCGCTATTCGATTTTTCGAATACAACCGCGTGAAGCTATTCGAAAATGAAATAATTTCTAATATCATAGCACACCGCGCGGGGGAAGTCAAACAAATTCAAGCCTTTTAACGAATTTTTTATAAAATTTCTTTACTTTTCCGCCGTTTCCGCACTTTCCTGCTCCGCGGCGTTTTCCATTTCGAGATCGGCTTTAAACCGCTCGTTTTGTTCGGGATACGCCGAGAGCATCGGCTCTACGTTCAAGCCCTTTTTGCGGTCGAAATAGTTCTTGGTGATCTTCGCCACCAAGCCGCCCATAATCACCAGCCCGACGAGGTTGGGAAGCGCCATCAAGCCGTTGAAGGTATCGGAAATTTCCCAAGCGAGGGTATTATCCATCACGGCGGCGACGATGACCAACAGCACGTACGCCACTTTGAATACGACCGTTGCGATCTTTTGACCCTTTTCGCCCGTTTTACGGAAGAGGAACGCCACGCATTTTTCGCCGTAATACGACCAAGCCAAAATCGTAGTGAACGCAAACAGAGGAATGATGATTGCATAAATCACCGTGCCGACGTCCCCGAACAAGCTTTGGAAGGCGCGCATGGAAACGACCGTCGTGGAAAGTTGATTTTCCGCGTACAACACGTTTTGCATCCCCGCGTCGTTGCCGAACGAAACCAAAACGACGAGCGCGGTGAGCGTACAGATGATAAAGGTATCGAAAAAGACTTCGAAAATCCCCCAAAAGCCTTGTTTAACGGGTTCTCTCGTTGCGGAAGCGCTGTGCGCGATAACGGAAGAGCCAAGTCCCGCTTCGTTGGAAAATATGCCGCGCGCCAAGCCCTTTTGAATGACTTGCGCGAACGCGTAGCCGCCCACGCCCGAAAGCGCCGATTCGAACGAGAAGATATTGCCGAAGATGAGCGCGAACGCGTTGCCGATCATCGTAACGTTCGCAAAGATGATGATAAGCGCCATCAAGATGAACACGAGCGACATAAACGGAACGAGCACGGAAGCCACTCTGCCGATGCTCTTGATCCCGCCGAGGATCACGAGCGCGAGAACGACTGCGATCACGATGCCGACGATCAGCACGACGATATTCGTATCCACGCCGGGAACGCCCCTGAAAATATCCTCGAAGGTGCCCGCGATATTATTCGTTTGCGCGCCGCTCATACCGATTGCGGCAAAGGTACAAAATACCGCCGCCATCACGCCGAGAATTTTCCCAAAAGTCTTTAAAAACGCACCCCATTTCCCTTGCGTATTTCTGCCGATCCCCTCGGAAAGGTACTGCATTGGACCGCCCGAAAATTCGCCGTCCGCGCCTTTTTTTCTAAAATACATTCCAAGCACGTTTTCGGCGTAGTTAGTTACCATACCGAAGAACGCGGATACCCACATCCAAAACACCGCGCCGGGGCCGCCCGACATGATCGCCGAGGTTACGCCGATAATGTTCCCCGTGCCCACCGTGCCCGAAATGGCCGTGGCAAACGCTTCGAACGGGGAAATGGTGTTTTCGCCGCCGAGGGTCTTTTGCTTTTTGCCTATGCTCTTGACGGTGGGTACGATCGTTTCGCCCCACGAAGTGCCGAACTTACGCACTTGCAAAACCCTTGTGCGAACGGTGAGATAGATCCCCGTGCCCAAGATGAGAATGATCATCGGCCAGCCCCAAACGACGCCGTTGATCGCGGAATTGATTTGAGCGATCACTTCCAAAACTGCCTCCATAATAGAAACCTCCTATGTGTAAAAAAATAAAGACGGAATGAATATACACTCCGTCGAATAAGTAAAGCAAATTCCAGCCCTACAAAGGGGGAATTTCAAAAAAAATAACTCTGTCCTTTTGCCTGAGAGATTGACGGAAACTCCTTTCCGTTTTGCCCCTTCGGCACTCGCTCTTTGGCGAGATTCTCCGGAGTGCCAATCCGATCGCAGTACCCAATCCTTTCGGATCACCTGAGAGATTTACTCCTTCGGTCGAGCCGTTACGCTCATCTCCTACGATCTTCGTATAGCTGATGAAATTTTGTATATGATAGCACACAAAAAGGGCGTTGTCAACGATTTGAACGCCCTTTTTTATTTTTATTCTACGAAAAGAAAAAAAAGGAAACGCGATGGCAATCTCGTATCAAACCCTGCCGCATAATAAGTGAATTGATTGCCAAAGGCAATCGTGAATAGCGCCGAAAGGCGCGTGAATTGAAAAACGTTCGTTTTTCGTGAATTGCCGCCTATGGCGTCGTTATGGAAATATTTTATGAGATTGCCGCGCTTCACTTCGTTTCGCTCGCAATGACAGTTTTAATATTTTTCCGCAACGCAACGCAGAGCGTTGCAATTCACGCTTGCACAGCAAGCAATTCACAATAAAACACCGTGGCAATCTCGTATTATATTACTTAATGCAAAGAATATCGTTCGCGTCAACGTCCAAGACGGCGCAAAGGTTTGCGAACGTATCCAATGCGGGCATTTTATCCCCTTTTACATAATGGGAAATCGTCGGCTGTTTCACACCAAGTTTTTCTGCTAATGCCGTTTGACTAAGCCCGCTTTGTTTGATTGCTTCTGCTAACTTTGCCTGAATTTGCGTTAATGTAATCATTTTTATATCTCCCAACCTCTTTTTGTTTTATTTTATGCCGAATAGGCATAAAATACTTGACTTATGCCCATTGGCTATGATATATTATATATGCCTATTGGCTATAAAAATAAAAGGAAGATAAGTCGAATGAAAAAAGAAAAGAAAATTCAAACGCGAAAATCATTGGAATGGTATCTCGTAAGCTATTTTTTAGAGCTGTTCCGTTCAACGGGATTGTTATGGCACGACGAAAAGTTTCAAACATTATTTTGTGCGCTTTTAGACTACGCAAACGAACAGATCGCCCCAACGGTACAAGGGGATATCACCGACACCTTTGTGATCGTTGAACAAACGGTCGACGAATAACGGTCGCTTAAAACACATACGGAACGAGCGGATCTCCCGTTCGTCCCGTATTTTCATTGCTTAGTTATC
>JAFTQB010000004.1 GCA_017462985.1 Clostridia bacterium | reverse complement strand
GTTGCGTCGATCGTTACGTTTTTCAGCGTAGAGTTGGTGATACCCCAGTCGGTTAATACACCCGATGAACCATACGCTGTACCAGCACCGACTGCTTTTACGGAAATCGTGATATTTTCAAGCGTTGCACCCGAAATCCTTCTTGCGAGAGTACATTGAGCGTAATCATCCGAATAGCCCCATTCTTCCAAGATGATATTTTTAATGACTGCACCCGTACCAATTTGACCGAACAAACCGCGAATATTATAACCCGTCTTAAACGTGAGCGTATGTCCTCTACCGTCAAACGTACCGCGGAAACCGTTATCTTCTTTATAAAGATCAACATCTCCGTCAACATAAGCTTGCACCAACGCAGTATCCTTTGAACCGAAGTCTGCCGTTACCACATAATAACCGAATACATCGCGCGTATCCGCCGTATGGCGAATAGAATAAAACTCTTCAAACGAACTGATCGTCTTAGTGATCAGCGTTACGGGAATTTGGTAGGTGGTTACCGTATTGCCGTACTTGCCGTATACGTTCAAATACTGTTCGCCGTGCAAAGAAGGGTCGCTCAGCGTTGCGCTATCAATCGTAAGAGAGGCAAGATCATTGCCCCAATCGGCGTTATTCCCTGCAAAAGTAACATTACCCAGTATCGTGAAGCCGTCGATCGAAGAAATGGAATACGTGCTATCCGTCAGCAAAATTTCTTGGCGTTCCACATCAAGCACTTTCGTCGTCGTTGTATATAAGGTGATACCGCTCTCGTCTTCTACGGAATACGTCGTTCCATAATTATTGCCAATTTCCGTCAACGATTTTGCCTTAACAACTACATTCGAATACGTATTTTGTCCCTTAGACTCATAACCGACATAAGATATTCCAGCACCGCCGAACAAAGAACCGATTTCTACGGCTTCCGCATTGACTATAACGTTTGTAAACGTATTATTCGAGCAACCTACACTACAAATAAGTCCAACGTTTTTCGTTGCCGCAGGCGAACCGCCCCCCGTTACATTCACCGTAACATCCGTAAATGCAGTACCGTAAATCGAACGCGCAAAAATAGATTGATAGGTAAACGCTCCATTATAACTATTCAAATAATTTGCATTAACCGTTAAATTTTTGATTACGGATCCCGTTCCCAGCACTTGGAACATACCTTTTGAGCCAGTCGTACCCGAAATCGTCTTACCGTTACCATCGAACGTACCACGGAAACCTTGGTTTACACCCGTTTCGTCATCAGTAGCTCCACCAGTAGCTTTCATGGTGAATCCAGTAATATCAGCCGACAATCTATAATAACCGTACAACGGCGTAGTACCAGAATATTTAAACGTAGAAGTAAATTCTGTCGCCGTAGAAATTTCTTGCGTGATGAACAACACGGGCACTTCTACCGTACGCGAAGAGGTGGTAACGGTGATTGTCTGTTCGCCGTGGTTTTGCGTATCCGCAAGCAAACCGTCAGGCACGGTTACGCTGTTAAGCGCCGTACCAAAGCTATAATTCCCGTACGTAATCGCCGATACCGTTTCGCCTTCGGAAAGGGTTACGTCGGCAGATAAATCGTGCGTTTGCGTGGTCAAAAGGATATCTTTTCTGTATTTTGCATACAAATTGATATTGTTTTTGACAGGCGAAGAGATATTCACGGGCGAAGTACCGTTTTTCGTGTACCAACCATAGAAAGAATAGCCGTCCTCGATCGAGGGAACGTTTTTAAGCGTTTCGCCGTAAGTTACCGTTTCCGTCGTAACGGTATTGCCGATATGATAGGTAACGGTTTTATCCAAATAGGTCTTTAAGCCCGAATTTTGATAATATTTCGAACTTGCGTTATTATATTCCGTCAATGCGACCTGCGACATAGAGATCGCTTTTTGTTCTGTATATTCGTAGCTATCGCCCGTTTTGATATACGCTCTCACGGCGATTTCACTCCCGTAATTGGAAGCGGGAATATTATAAAGGAACACAACGGATTCCATATAGGTTGTTCCGTTCACAGTCCTTTCTTTCCAATCGTCCGTTGTTACCGTGTTGGAAACGCTACCGCTCGAAACGGTGAGCGTATTGTTGCCGAGCAGATATTTCGGCAGCATCAACGTACCCGTTACGGCGCTGTTTTCTATTGTTTCCTCGTATTTATCCGCCGTCATCAAAACGTGGAATTTGATCCCCGAATTATAATTTTCGTCCACTACGCGAACAGAAGCGCCGTAAACGAAAAATTCGGACGATTCCGCCACCGTATCCGCTTTTGTGGAAACGGTAGAAGCAAAAGAGTTTACGCCGACAATCGCGAACAGCGTCAAACAAATCGCAGAAAGAACGGCAATGATCGTTTTCTTAAATTTCAATATCGCTTTCATCGTTATTCCCCCCAATCCTCTTGTTCTCCCCAACCCCATTCAACGTTTTTGCTCGTTCTGACAACCTCTTCTTCGTCCAAGCAAACAACGGTGATTTTCGGGCTTTCGTAGTTTCTTTGTTTCTTCATGCACATACCTCCGTCTATAGAATTTTTCGTGCTCTTCTCTCAATTGTTTTCGTTTGCTTTTGAAATCAAACGACCCCGCGGGGTCGCTTTTTTTTGCGCGCCTCAACGGAATTTGAACGTTATATATTATAACAAAAAATTTTTTTAATAACAAGACCCTATTTTTACTATTTGATTTCACTATTTTTACTTTTTTCTTGTTTCTCCTTTTTATATTTTCAGGCCATTACGCCGCTCAAAAAACCTTTTTATTGTCATTGAGCGTAGCGAAGAATCTACGTTTTTCACTAAAGAAAAAACGCAGAGAATGTTTCATCTCCGCGTTATTCATCGCTGCCGTTTACTATTTATTGCAAAGAAACCACCGTTTTGCCTCGCGGCAAAACAAGCTCGAACACATCGCCTTGGGCTACGGAAACAGTCGTTTCCTTGCCGTTGATTTTTACGAGCAAGCTTTCCGATCCGAAATTATTCAGCACTTTTACCGTTACGCCCTTTTTCGTTTCCAAAACGAGTTTTTGCGTTTTTCCCTCTTTCAGCGCCGCGCTCACGAGCACGCCTCGATAGCTCCGCAAGCGCTTAAAGGAAGCCTTTTGCCAACATTCTTCCGAGGTCGCGGGGAACGCTTCGATATAGCCGTTATGCTCTTGCAAGAGCATTTCTTGAAGCGCGTCGCAAAAGCCGAACGAGCTTTCGAGCGTGAACGGGCGATAATGGAATTGCGAAAAACCGTAGCCCTTAAAATCGCCGTTCAAGTGAAAGCCGTTTTCCGCCACGAAGCCTTTTGCGAACGCGCGCAATTTTTCGTACGCCGCGTTACCGTTGTGCATCATCGCGTAAAGTTGCGCGCACATTCCGAACGAAAAGCCTACCCACCAACCTGTGCCGAGCTGTTCTATCTGCGCCAAAGTCTGTTCGTAAATACGCATATTTTCTTCGCGGTCGTAGTTGAGAAGATGCAAAGGATACATACACATAACGTGCGAGAAATGGCGGTGAGATTCGGGAAGCCGTTGCGTTTTATCCAGCAACACCACGCCCCGATCATCCAAGGCGATCGGATCGAGTTTGGATAAAATAACTTCGTATTGATCGCCGTCTTTCCCCAAAATTTGCGCATAATTTTTCAGCGTTTTATAAAGATAGATCAAAAGCGCCAAATCAAAGTTGCTGTTCGGCTCTAAATACGCTTCCCGCGTATTATCGTAAATTTCGGGAGACGAAGAAAGGGGCAAATACAGCTTTCCGTCCCGTTCTTCCAATAAACCGCAGATCGCTTCGCCCACCGCTTTTAAAAAAGGATAAGCACGCGCGCGCAAGAATTTTTTATCGCCTGAATACAGCCAATATTCATCAAAGCTCTGCGCCGCCCAAATCGTCATCGTGGGCGAAAGGGAATACTGCGCCCAACCGCCCATCGCCTTGCCGTCGAGCGTCGAACAGGAGGGAATGAGCAATCCTTTCACGCCGAAAAAGCTCTTGGCAAAACGCTTGTATTCCTCTCGCAAGTTCCAAAGATAATCAACGAACACCCGACCTTCGTCCATGCGGTTTGCTTTTAAGTACGATTGATAGGAAAGCTCGGTATTGGTATCGTGATGATAATCCCCCTTCCATGGCGGCAGGTTATCGTTATCCGCCGTCCAAACGCCCTGCAAGGGCATGGGATAAAAGCCTTTTCTTGAACAGGAAGCAAACAGATACCAAGAACGGTAGTAGACCTTTTCCAAAAGCGGCACGCCAATGGAAATTTCCGATTTTTTCCAATACGCGCTCCACCAATCTATATGCCGTTTTTTCAGCGTTTCGTAGCCGATCAAAGAAATTTTGGCAAGCTCGTTTTTCGCTCGATCGATAAAGTTTTCGCCGTCTGCATTGGTGGCAAGCGTATAATAAATTTCGCTGTAACCATCAAATTCAACGCGCAAAGCCACCACGCCGAACGCAAAATCGGTGTGCGTTTTTTGTTCGTAATAGGTATAGCCGTCCTCGCTTATCACCTTGGCTCGAGGATAGCGCAAACATCCCTCTTTATACGAGCCGACTCCCGAATTATTCGCGGCGGCGCCGCTTTCGTCCCCCGAAAGATAGAGAGGAATTTGAATATCCAAGCGATAATCGCCGTAGACGCGCGCAACGCCGACGAATTCCGTCGCGCTCAAAAAAATCTCCGCGCTTCCCACGCTACCCTTTTCGATCGCAACGCTTGCCACCGCTTCTTTTAAGGAAAGGTGCGTTTGGATATTTTTCGTTTTTACGCCGAAATCGAGCGTAATGCGCCCTGCCGTCAATTTTGTAGGGTACGCCGTAGCCGTGAAAATATCTTCAAACAGCTCGTCGCGCCGCTTCCAATCCGCTTCGTTACCGCTTTTGGAAAGCCGCACGAGATTTTTGAAAGTAAATTCCTTTGTCAACGTGGTGGGATTGGGGCGGTTATCCCAAAGATCCACACGATCCACCGAAAGTCGAAGCGGACCGTCGCCGTAAACTAGCGTGCCCATCTTCCCGTTGCCGAGGGCTAACCCCTCGTCCCATCTGCTTACGCTTTGATCGTAACGAATATCGTATTTTTTCAAGTTTACCATGATCGTTTTTCCTTTTTAATCGGCTTGCGTTTATTGTAGCAAATCAACGCCCGTTTGTCAATGGACGATTCGCCTATTTTATATAATTTTTTCCTGTCCTTAATAGCTGTTTTATTATATCACGAAAAAAGTTTTAACGATAGAGAAAAAAACGTCCTTTTTTAGCGTTTTTCAACCTTGCAAACAAAAAGCCGACTGCAAAAAGCAATCGGTCATTTTCGATGGTTTCATTATTTTTTCTTCTTTTTAAATTCTTTCATGCCGTTCGTGCTACCGCCGTCGCAAAGAATATCCACGCCCGCCAAATAGCCGTTGCGCTCGTCGGCGACGGTGGCAAGAGCATAGCCGAGTTCTTCGGGTTTACCCATTCTTTCTTCCGCCGCGAACGGTATGAGCATACCGCCCTCTTTCGCTTCCAAGTTGCCCATATCGGTAGCGATCAAGCCGGGGCTGAGAGAAACTACGCGGATTCCTTTCAATCCGTATTCGAACGCGCATTTTTTTGCATACCAAACGACGAAATTCTTCGAAAGGGAATACGCAAATCCCGAACGCTGATAATCGCCCTTTGCCAGCTTGCTCTTTTTTACGAGTTTTTGCAGGAATTTTTCTTCGTCCGTTTCCGCCAAAAGATATTCCTTTTTATTGATGATGATCGAGGGAAGCACGTACGCCGAATTAGAGGATACGTCCACGATTACGCTGCCCGGATTCATCACCTTGGAAAATTCTTGATTGATATACACCGTGCCGAGCGCGTTGATACGCAAGATCTTTTCTAAATCCGTGCTCATTGCGGGAGAAATCCCCGCGGAATTGATCACGTTTTTCACTTCGCCGAGGCTTGCCGCGAACGCAACAAGCTCCTGAACGCTCTCTCTTTTCGAGGTATCGCAAGTTTTCGCATAAGCAATAAAGCCGAGCGCCTTTAATTCTTCCACCGCTTTTTCAAGCTTCGACATCGTTCTTCCCGAAAGAACGATAATTTTTTCCTTGGGCATAAATTTTGCCGCTTCCAATCCCATGCCGCTGCCGCCGCCGGTGATTACACATACGTTTGCCATCATTTTCTCCTTTAAGTGTTATTTTATTCAAACTTGTTATAGTATAACACAGTTTTTGCGCACTTGTCAATTGAAGCGACTAAAAAATTTCCCGTTCGGTGAATTTTTATATTTTTTCAGTAGACAACCGCGTTGAAAAAGAGTATAATTTTATCAATAACTCAAAAGGAAGGGAACTCAAAAAATATGTTTAAGACGGAAACTTTTGCCTTTAACGGCTATACGGCAACGGTGATCATTCCCGAAAATCCCAACGGAAAATGGATTTGGAAAACGGAATTTTTATATGCGTTCGACGCCGCCGAACAGGCGCTTTTGAACGACGGCTATACCCGCGTTTATTATTCCATCAGCAATAAATACGGAAGCGATCGCGCCGTTCGGTTGATGCGCGATTTTCATCAGCATCTCATTAAAACCTATCCCCTTTGCGAAAAGGCGACGTTATTCGGGTTCAGCCGCGGCGGATTGTATGCGTTTAATTACGCCTTATTCTATCCCGACTGCGTGGAAAAAGTGTACCTCGACGCGCCCGTTTTAGACTTGAAAACATGGCCGCCGAAAGGAATCGTTGAGCACGAACAAATGCTGAACGAATACGGATTGAACGATGAAGCTCTTAAAAATTGGAAAGGCAATCCCGTAGATAATTTGGAAGAGTATTTCGCGTTGAATATCCCCACCCTTTTGATCGCGGGCGGCGCAGACGAGGTGGTGCCGTTTGCGGAAAATTCGAAAAAAATGATCGATTACTGCAACAAAAACGCAATCGAGCTCACTTATATCGTAAAGCCCAACTGCAAGCATCATCCCCATTCTTTGGACGATGTTGCTCCCATTTTGGAATTTGTAAAAAAATAGCCCCATAAACGCTGAAAATCGGGATTTGGAAAAACCAAATCCCGATTTTTTATTTACCGTTTTTTATTTCCCCGAAAAGACGGAGATCGCTTTTTTGACGTCCTCTTTCATCGCTTGCATCGCCGCATATTCCACGTCGTGCAAATAATTAGTAGTTCCGCTTTCGATCACCGCTTTCGCCGCCGTATAGCCCGCCTTGGACATATACGAATAATAGTTGATCTTTCGGATCCCGTTTTCGATCGCTTTTTGAAAACCTTCGTCGGAAACGCCGCTACCGCCGTGCATTACCAAAGGCAAGCCCGTCGCCTGCGCGCAATTTTTCACAACGCCGAAATCCAACTTGGGCTGCGCCGTATAAAAGCCGTGCGCCGTACCGAACGCAATCGCGAGCGCGTCGATCCCCGTCGCGGAACAAAACGCCGCCGCTTCGTCGGGGCGGGTATAAAAATCTTCTGCGCGCGCGCCCTGCATTTGCTCGCCGCTGCCCGCTTCCCCCGTTACCAATCTGCCAAGCTCTGCTTCCACGCTCACGCCCATCGCGTGCGCCGCTTCCGTGATCTGCTTGGTAAGGCGCAAATTTTCCGCATAAGGAAGCGCCGACGCGTCCATCATTACGGATGTGAAGCCCAGCCGCAACGCTTTATAAACCATTTCCAAAGAAGTACCGTGATCGAGATGAACGCAAACGGGTACCTTTGCGTTTTGCGCCACCGCTACCATTGCGGGACCGACCATTGAAATATCGTTATAGATATTATGCACTTCCGCGTGCGCGATGATGACGGGCTGATTGAGTTCTTCCGCCGCGGAAACCACCGCTTGCAAGCTATCAAAACCCGTCGCGTTGAACATACCGATCGCGTTTTTTTCTTGCTCTGCAATTTGCAAAATTTCCTTTAAATTGACAAGCATAATTTTTTCCTTCCTAAATTTTTACAAAGTTCTTCAATTTCTTTTTCCGTTCTCATCCCACTGATTGCGTCCGCTTGCGAAAGCGCCGCCACCGCCGCTTTGGAAGCAAAGCGCAAAATTTCCTCGTCGCTCCGCTCTTGATAAATGCCGATCAGCGCACCCGCGCAAAACGCGTCGCCCGCGCCCGTCGTACCTTTGATAAAGCCTGCGGGTAGCTCGTAGGACGGCACCGCGGTAAAACCGCGTTGCGAAAGGCATACGCCCACCGTAGGCGTATGAATGATCACGCGTTCCTTCACGCCGTATTCTTTCAGCTTCCGCGCGATCGTAAGCAGGTTGTCTTCCGTCGGCTCTATGCCCGCCAACGCGCCTGCTTCCGTTTCGTTGACGATCAAATTATCGGTATATCGCAAGCACGGCAACACGAGCGCGTAACGATCGGAATTTTCGCTTACAAGATCGATTGAGGTTTTGATCCCCGCTTCCTGCGCCGCTTTTAAAATTTTTTCACCGTCGCCGCGGTCGACTTTTTCAAGCAACAAAAAATATCCTAGATGCAACGCTTTTACGGGCAACCCAGACCAATCCGCGCTGTCATAGCCGAAAGAAGCGCTCGCGCCCGCGTAGGTGAAAAAAGTACGTTGACCACCCGTAACGCTCATCACTTCGGTAAAGCTCGTTCGCTCGTTTGCGCAAACGATTCGATCGGTATCCACGCCGTTTTTATTCAGCGTTTGCGTTACGAACGCGCCGTCCTCGTCGTTCCCCACGCACCCAACCGCAAAAACCGACAGATCGGGAGATAATCTTTTTAAGTCTACGGCTACGTTCGGTACGCAACCGCCCACCGATTTTTGCACGCTTTTGATCTTCGTCAGCTCGCCCGAAGCAGGATATGCGGAAATTTCGTTGATCTTATCGACGAGAATAGATCCCGCCACGGCAATTCCCGTACGCATTTTAATTACATTCCGCAACGAGCGGTCCTGCAAGCTCTTTCAAGAAGAACAGTCTGCCCGCAAGCGTGGGGATATACGACGAGGTGATCCAAGGCGTTTTTCCGTAGCGCAAGGTCATCCACAAAGACATTCCCTGCCATTGCATCCCTCTGCCCAGCGTACCGTCCGCGCCGCCGATCGCGTAATCCGCCTGTAAAAACAGTCCGGGACCGATCGTATTCGCGCGGCAAGGCACGAGCGTCGTTCTCGATTTAAAGCTCGTCAAAGCGTTTTGCTCCACAGTGAGCGGATGAATTTTCGCCGCTATTCTGTAAGGCGCTTTTTCCCATTCCGCCGCCGTAGCGTAATCCGCCGCAAAAGTGGGTTCCCAGAACGCGATATGGCACATTCTGCCGATCCCATAAACGAGCACGAGCTTCGCGCCGCCCTTTTTGAGCGCGGCGATTTTTTCGGGATAGGTGGGCAAGTTTTCTTTCGTTGCGAAATTGCGTTGATTTTTCGGCACGGTCAACTCGCCAAGCGGATTGAACAGCGCTTGCTCCATCGCGTATTGGAATGCGCCCGAATTATCGGGGGCAAGCGTGTTGCCCTCGCTATCTGCCCATTCGTCCATATTGAAGGTATGTACGTGTTCGCAAGAAACCTGCCATTCTTTCAAGAAATACACCACCCATTTATACATTCCCATAGGGCCTACGGGAAGGATGAACGCGATTTGTTCTTTGCGTTCTTTTGCGAGCTTGATCTGCAACGCAATCTCGTGCCCCATATACGTTTCAAATTCACCCAAGCTATCGCATTGCACGGGGGTGAAATCCTTGTTCCAAAACGCTTGGCGCTCCGTTACCTTTTCGGGCGCGTCGATACAAGCGTCGATCTTTTCAAAATCCCAACCTGCGGGATAAAAGCCTTCTAAAGCACTACCTTTTACCGTTGAATTAAAATTCATAATCTTTCTCCTTTTTTATGGCAATAATTTTTTGGTCGTTCCTTTTAAATATACTTGGCACTGTCTGAATCCCTCGGCGTACGCCGCGCCGCTTTGATAGCCGCGATAACGCGAGCAAGTACGCACCATATCGGGAAAATCGATTCCGTCGTGTTCACGCATCCAAACGATCTGACTTTCGTGGCATTCAAGCATTTTGATCTTTAAATCGATCTCGTCGGAAATATCCACGAACTCCGTCGGGTTAAAGTTTACGCCCGCGAGCGTGTCCATATAATAAATAGGCGTCAATTTTGCCACTTTATTCAATTTCGTGGGGTAATTGGGCAACGTGGCGGTGAAGCTGGCGTCGAACACCAATCGGGAAACCGCCGTATGATCGGGCATATAATCGTCGGGCGAATGGGTGATGATTAAATCGGGATCTGCATAACGGATCACGTCCACCATTTTATCCCTCGCTTCCTTATTATTATCGTAAATTTCCAAATCGTCAAAGCCGCCCCAGATCACTTCGATTCCCGCCATCGCGCCCGCTTTTTTCGCCTCGCCTGCACGAATGATACGAAGCTCTTCGGGGGAAATGACCACGTGCCCCAAGTTGCCCGATGACGCATGGCATACGATTACGGTATCCCCGCGTTTGACGCATTTTGCAAGCGTGCCGCTGCACGCGATCTCGATATCGTCGGGATGACAGCCAATCGCCAATATTCTCATATCTTTTTCTCCTTTTTCTTTTATTGTATCATAAGCGGCGTTGGGAAGCAATATCTGAAAATCTCTTAAAAGAGTAAAATAATCTACTTGACTTTTTAATTTGTTTTATTGTATAATTTTTGTATGAAGAAATATTTTAAACATAAATTGACGAATTTGATCAATATCAGTAAGATCGTTACCATTCATTATTTTGAATTTGAAAAGAACTTCAAAACAGAAGGGGAAAAACACGATTTTTGGGAGCTTGTTTATGCGGAAAAGGAAAGCGTGATCTGTACTGCCGACGGGGCTGAAATCCTTTTAAAACAAGGAGAATTACTCTTTCATAAACCCAACGAATTTCATACGCTTGCGGCAAACGGAACAAAAGCGCCGAACGTATTTATTTTATCTTTCGTTTGCAAATCTTCCGCAATGAAATTTTTTGAAAATAAAAAAATTGCGCCCCAAAAGAGCGCGGTAAAGTTTATTTATTCGATCTTGGAAGAAGGGAAAAAGACCTTTGATATCCCCTATTCCGATCCAAAGCTGAAAAAAATGCAGCTTTTAAAAAATCCTACCTTAGGCGGCGAGCAGCTGATCAAAAATTATTTGGAGATCCTTTTGATCGATCTTCTTCGAACCTCGACGGAAACGGAACGCGGAAACGACATTTTCCTGAAAGGGAAAGAATTATCCGTTAAACCCGTCAACGACGTGATCGCCGTTTTGCAAAGCGGCGTTACTTCCTCGCTTTCGATCGACGATATTTGCGCAAAAACCGCCTACGGGCGCGCGTATCTTTTCCGCGTTTTTAAAGCGACGACGGGAAAGACGATCATGGAATACTATCTCGCCTTAAAGATCGAACGCGCAAAACAGCTTCTCAGAGAAAACGAGTTATCCGTGAAAGAAATTTCCGATCACCTTGCTTTCAACGAACCGAATTATTTCACAAAAACCTTTAAGCGCCTCACGGGGCTTACGCCCTCTGCTTATAAAAGGCGTTCCATGGAACTTTAATAAACCGTTCATTCCAATATCGACGATCTTTTGATACTAAAAAAACGGCTTCGCAAAAGAAGTCGTTTTTTCTATGTAAAATCATATTAACTGTTTTCTTGATTGATTTCGCCCTCGTAAAGCATATAAATATGCGGGATACCGTCCTCTAAATATTCTTCCGAAACCTGCCGAAAGCCCGCCCGTTCGTAAAAAGGCTTCGCGTAGACCTGCGCGCCCACTTTCACAACGGTTGCGCCGAATTTTTCTTTCGCAACGGCAAGCCCCGCTTTCATCAACTCCGTTCCCACGCCTTGACGGCGCTTTAAAGAGATCACTCTTCCGATCGAAACCTCGTCCAACCGCTTGCCCTTATCTACCACGCGCAAATATGCGACAATCCTGCGTTCCTCTTGCAAATAAACGTGATACGCTTCCTGATCCACGCCGTCGAGATCTTGATACGGGCAATTTTGTTCCACGACGAATACCTCGGCGCGAATTTTGAGTATTTCGTATAATTCTTCTATCGTGAGTTCTTGAAATTTTTTTACTACAATGTTCATAACAGGCTTTATCCTCGCACTTTTTCAAAGGAGATTTAAAAATAGGCTCATTAACGGAATGGTAGCGATAGACAGCACGGTATTTAACAGCACCGCGGAAGAAGCTGTGAAAGGCTCGCCGTCGTATTGTTCGGAAAAAAGCAGCGTTTGCGTTGCCGTGGGCATACAAAAAGTGAAGAACAGCGCGCAACGCACTTCGAGCGCAATCGCAGGAATCAAGGATACGATTGCAAATGCTACGAGCGGCATCGCCACCAACTTCAATCCCGACGAAATATAAACCCATTTATTTGTAAAAACGCGTTTTACGTCCATTTCCGCTAAACGGATCCCCAAGATGATCATCGAAAGCGGCGTTACCATATCCGCGAGGAAATTCATACTCGACGAGAGCTTGGCAAGTAAAAAGTTCACCGTACCCGTCCCCACCTCGGCAAGCGGCGTTTTTAAAATAATGAACAGCGGCAAGCTGACAAGAAGCGCCAAAAACGGCGGATTGATCACCGCTTTTTTCAGGCTGATAAATTTTTTATCGCCCGTGATCAAAAAGATACCGACCGTCCAGCTTAAAAGATTGAACACGGCGACGATCACCGCACCGTAAATAACGATTTCGGGCTGACCTTCAAACATCGTTTGCAAGAACGGCAACCCCAAAAATCCGCAATTACCGAAAACAGAAGCAAATTTTATCACGTTGATTTTTTTATCCTTACCGCCCTTTTTTAAAAACAGTAAGCAGACGATCCCGATCATCACGAGATGTCCAAGGAGCGCGATCCCCGCCATTACGAGCATATTGACGAGAATATCGTCGCGGTAAGGCGTTTTTTGAAAGCTCATAAAGGTTAAAAACGCTTGCGAAACGAATAACAGCACCGTCGTCAGCGTTTTCGTGGCGTTTTCGGGAAGAAGCTTGCATTTTTTTAAAATAAACCCCGGCACGGCAAGCAATACCAAGGCGAAAACGGTGATGAGCACCTCAAAAAAATCGACTTGCATATTTTCATCCTTTCATAAAATTTCGTTTATGCTTATTATAATCTTTTTGAACAAAAATGTAAATGAAAATCACGACGAAAACATGCAATTATTTCTTAATCTTCCGTTTAACTTCGTGCGTTTTGGTGCAAACTAAATGATATGTTCACGAGTACTGTTAAACGAAAAATTTCATACGCTTTAAAATGGACGACCGTAGTCACCTCGTTCGGCGGCATTTTAATCAGTTTTTTTCAAACGCAAGCAGACGGATATTCCCATTGGCTGACGAGATTATTATATTTCACCACGCAATCAAATATTTGGATCGGAAGCACGATGCTCATTCTTGCCCTGCTTCCCTTTTTTCGAACGAAAAGCGAACAATTCATCGATAGGCTGTATCTTTTTAAGTATATTTTCACAGTATCGATCACGGTTACGGGGATTGTTTTTTGCTTTCTTTTGGGACCGTTTGCCGATCCCGCCATTCATCCGTGGTCGTTTTCCAGTTTTTTAACGCACGTCTTCACGCCCGTCTTTTCCGTCGTTGATTTTTTCTTGGACGATCGACCGATCAAATTGCAAGCCAAGCACGTATTTTTAACCGCCATTCCGCCCCTTTTATACGTTTTTTCGACGGCGTTTTTAAGTTATTTAAACGTTGACTTCGGGCGAGGCGAGCCGTTCCCGTACTTTTTTATGAACTACCGATCGCCCGCGGGATTATTCGGGTTTTCCGAAATTTTTCCCTATAATATGGGCGCGTTTTATTGGATTGCCGCAATCGCGTTCGTAATGCTTATGATCGGCGCGCTGTATGCAAAATTACACGGTGCAAAAGAGAAAAAAGGCGCTTGATTTCGTTGCTTTTTATTTCTCTTTTTGTTATAATAGCGATGATTTCAACAAAAGGATCTTTTTATTATGCAACCGAACTTCAAGCGGGTGAAATTCGCCTGCTATACCGCAAACGTAACGATGTCGATCATCGGCAATCTTTCGCCGCTGCTTTTTATCACATTCCGTTCGTTATACGGGATCTCGTATTCGCTTTTGGGGTTGTTGGTGCTCGTCAATTTCTTTACGCAGCTTTCAATCGACCTTATTTTTTCTTTCTTTTCGCATAAATTCAATATCCCCAAAGTGGTAAAGTTTATGCCGCTTTTAACGATCTTCGGTCTGCTTATCTATGCGATCGCGCCTTTTTTTTGCCCTAAAGATTTCGTATATATCGCACTTTTGATCGGAACGGTGTTCTTTTCCGCTTCCAGCGGCCTTGCGGAAGTGCTGATCAGCCCCGTTATTGCGGCGATCCCCGCCGAAAATCCCGATCACGAAATGAGTAAGCTTCATTCCGTCTATGCTTGGGGCGTGGTGGCGTTCGTGCTCTTCGGAACGCTGTTTTTACTTATTTTTGGGCAACAATCATGGCAATGGCTGACGCTGATTTTAATTGCCGTGCCCCTCGTTGCTTTTTTCGCATTTTCGGGATCGGAGCTGCCGAAAATGCAAACGCCTGAACGGTTTTCGGGCGCAATACAATTTTTAAAGCGCAAGGAGCTTTGGCTTTGCGTGATCGCAATCTTCCTCGGCGGCGCAAGCGAATGTACGATGGCGCAATGGTGTTCGGGATATTTGGAGCAAGCGATTGGGATTCCCAAGATCTGGGGAGATATTTTTGGCATGGCGCTCTTTTCGCTCGCGCTGGGTTTAGGGCGTTCGCTTTACGCCAAGTTTGGAAAAAACGTAGAAAAGATACTCTTTTTGGGCGCGATCGGCGCGACGGTATGCTATTTGACGGCGGCGCTTTCGGGCGTTGCCATACTCGGCTTAAATGCCTGCGCGTTGACGGGATTTTGCGTTTCCATGCTTTGGCCGGGAAGCTTGATAGCGGCTTCCGACCGAATCCCCGACGGCGGCGTATTTTTATACGCGATGATGGCGGCGGGCGGCGATCTCGGCGCGTCCGTAGGTCCTCAGCTCGTGGGCGTGGTTACCGACGCGGTGAGCGCGAACGCGGCGTTTGCAGACTTGGCGCAAACGATTGGTTTGAGCGCCGAACAATTGGGAATGAAAGCGGGTATGCTTGTGGGCACGGTCTTCCCCCTGCTCGCAATCCTCGTTTATTTCCTGGTTTTAAAGGGGAAAAGAAACACGCAAGCTCAATGATTAAAATAAATACTCTGTATAACGAAAACAGGCAAAGACTCCCGTCCTTGCCTGTTTTTTACAGTAATTTTCAGTTGTTCGTTTCGCTCAATTTTTCTTTCGCGAGCGTATACGCGCCGTACTTGCCCGCCCGATTGCCAAGCTTGGCGCCAACGATCTTCAACGGAACGATATCCATTGCGATATAGCTTCTTTCGTCTACCGCTTTTCGGAGCGGCTCAAACAGCGCTTCGCCCTCGTTTGCGATCCCGCCGCCCAAAACGATCGCTTCGGGACGCAGGATATTCACGAAGTCGGCTATGCCTTCGGAAAGATAACCTACGTACTGCTTGATGACCTTGATTGCCGTTTCGTCGCCGTTTTTCGCCGCGATAAACGCCGTTCTGCCGTCGACGTTTTCGATCTTGCCGTCTACGAGCGTCCAAAGCTCGCTATGTAGATTTTCCACCATCGCGTGGCGGGTCTGTTGCACCAAAGCGGTTGCGGAAGCGTATTTTTCATAGCAACCGCGTCTGCCGCACGCGCAAGGCAAACCTCCCTCGCGAATGGTGATATGTCCAAGCTCCGCACCCGCGCTTTTATAGCCCTCAATCAGCTTTCCGTCAAAGACCATACCGCCGCCGATGCCCGTACCGAGCGTAAGCAGGATACTGCTTTGATACTGCGACGTCGCGCCGAAATTGGCTTCCCCGAGCGCCGCGACGTTCGCGTCGTTCGCGATAAATACTCGCTTGCCCGTCAATTCGGATAAACGCCCCGCCAAAGGAACGTTATCCCAGCCGAAATTCGTCCAACGGAGCACCACGCCGTTCGTACTGTCGACGACGCCCGGAGCGCCCAAACCCACGGCAATCGCGTCTTCGAAAGCAACGCCCGATTTTTCCGTCAGCGTGCGAGCGAGCGCCGCAAGGTTTTGCACCGTACCCTCAAAGCCGTCCGCGGCGTTCGTTTTGATTTTTTCTTCCGATACGATCTCGCCGTCGTACGAAAACAACGCGCCTTTCGCACTCATGCCGCCGAGATCGATCGCTATGATATATTTCGACATTTTCTTATCTTTGCACTCTTCCGCTGCCGTCGCCGCCCGCAAGCTTTTCTACTTCCGCAACGGAAACGCGGTTATAATCGCCTTCAATCGAATGCTTCAAAGCGGAAGCCGCCACGGCAAATTCGATTGCTTCCTGCGTGGATTTACCGCTCAAAAGCGCGTAAATCAATCCGCCGCCGAAGCTATCGCCGCCGCCAACGCGATCGACAATATGCAAATGGTACGATTTTGAGAAGCAATAATTTTCGCCGTCGTAGAGCATTCCCGCCCAATCGTTATCGCTCGCGGAAATGGACGAACGGAGCGTGATCGCCACCTTTTCGAATCCGAATTTTTCTTTAAGCTGTTTCGCCACCGATTTATAGCCTTCGTGATTGAGCTTGCCGCCGTAGATATCCGTGCCCTCCGCTTCAATGCCGAACACGTCTTTCGCGTCCTCTTCGTTGGAAATACAAACGTCGACGTATTTGCAAAGCTCGGTCATCGCCTCGCGCGCTTCCGCTCTCGTCCAAAGCTTGCCGCGATAGTTAAGGTCGCAGGAAATTTTCACGCCGCGCGCCTTTGCCGCTTTACAAGCCTCTACGCAAATTTCCGCAACGTTTTTGCCAAGAGCAGGCGTAATCCCCGTAAAGTGGAACCAATCCGCGCCCTCGAAAATGCTATCCCAATCGAAATCTTCCTTGCTCGCAAGCGCGATTGCGGAATTGGCGCGATCGTAAATACAAACGGAACCGCGTTGGGAAGCGCCTTTTTCCAAATAATAAATCCCCACTCTGTCGCCGCCGCGAACGATCTTGGAGGTATCCACGCCGAACGCGCGCAAAGAATTCACCGCGCCTTGACCGATCGCGTGCTTGGGAAGTTTGGTTACGTATACGCTGTCAAGCCCGTAATTGGCAAGCGATACCGCTACGTTTGCTTCGCCGCCGCCAAAGGTTGCCTGCATTTGATCGTTTTGGAAGAAACGGTAATAGCCGTTGGGCGCAAGTCTTAACATCAATTCGCCGAAAGTAACTACTCTTTTCATTTTTTCTACCTCTGTTTATTTCTTATTGATTATTCATTTTTTCAAGCGCTTCTTTTACGAAGAAGCTGCCGCCGATCGCCGCAATTTTATCCCAAGCCAAAAATTCGTCGATATTGCTTCTGTCTACGCCGCCGGTAGGAATAAATTTCACCTGAGGGAAAGGCGCGGAAAGCGCTTTGAGCGCCTTCAAACCGCCGTAAACGTTCGCAGGGAAAAATTTCACCGTGGTGATCCCAAGCTCTAACGCTTGCATGATCTCGGTAGGCGTTACGCAACCGGGATAGTAAGGCACGCCGCGAAGCTTACAGGTTTGCGCCACTTTCAAAGAAAGCCCGGGGGAAACGATGAACTGCGCGCCCGCTTTGAGGGCCGCTTCGCATTGTTCGGCATTGATGACCGTACCCGCGCCGATACTCATATCGGGGAATTTTTCGCAAGCAAGCGCGATCGCTTCCGCCGCGCAAGCGGTACGGAAAGTGATCTCCGCACAATTGATACCGTTGTTTTTGAGCGCCGTCAAGATCGTTTCCGTTTCGGAAAGCTCTTTGATCACAACGACGGGAATGAATTTTTCCATTTTTTCTACCTCTCGTTATTTTTCTATCATTATACCATAGTTTTCAATGATTTACTATATAAAAATCACTAAAAACAAGAAAAATTACATATTTATTTTAAAACGATCAAACCCCGCTGTACGCCGAGAAACCGCCGTCGATGGGAAGCACTACGCCCGTGATAAAGCCCGCGGCTTTTTCGTTGATCAAGAACAGCAAACCGCCCTCAAGCTCTTCGCTTTCCCCGAATCTGCCCATAGGAGTAGCCGCCAAAATTTTGCCCGTACGCGCCGTGGGCGTGCCGTCGTCGTTCCACAAAAGCTTCGCGTTTTGTTGCGTTGAGAAAAACCCGGGAGCGATCGCGTTCACGCGGATCCCAACCTTGGAAAAATGCACCGCAAGCCATTGCGTAAAATTGGAAATCGCCGCCTTTGCGCCGCTGTATGCGGGGATCTTCGTGAGGGGCGTGTACGCGTTCATCGAGGAAATATTCAAAATATTGCAGCCCTCACGCCCAACCATCTGACGGGCGAACGCTTGCGTGGGAATGAGCGTACCGAGGAAATTGAGATTGAACACGAAGCCTACGCCGCTCGCGTCCAGATCGAAAAAGCTTTTCGTATCGCCGTCGATATCCCCCACTTCGAAATATTCTTTATCCGTCGTCGCTTTGGGGTTATTGCCGCCCGCGCCGTTGATCAAAATATCGCATTTACCGAGGTCTTTTTCCACCTGTTCGGCAACCGCATAACAGATTTCCTTATCCAAAACGTTGCACGCGTACGCTTTTGCCACGCCGCCTTCTTCAACGATCTCCGCCGCGAATTTTTGCGCCGCCGCTTCGTTTAAATCAAGCAAGGCCACTTTTGCGCCCGCGCGCGCCAAAACCTTGGCAAAATAGCTGCACAGCACGCCGCCCGCACCCGTTACGACTGCCACTTTTCCCGTCAAATCGGTGTTTAATACGTTCGTTTTCATTTTTATTTACTTCCTTTTTCTTTATTTCCTTTTTCCACCGCTTCAAATACGCCGCAAAGATATGCGCCGCCCAAAGCACGATCGAAAAGTCCGTACCCGGGCTTTGCGTCCTCTCCCCAAATATTTCTGCCGTGATCGGGGCGAACGTAACCGTCGAAGCCGTTTTCCACAAGCGCTTTCACAATGCCGTAAATATCCACGTTGCCAAGCTCCGTCATATGCCCGTTTTCGAAAAAGTCGGTATCCGAAGTATATTTGAGCTGACGAAGGTGAGCAAAATAAATGCGATCGGCATATTTTGCCGCCATTTTCGGCAAGTCGTTGAAACGCCCAGCGCCAAGGCTGCCCGTACAGAAAGTGATGCCGTTGTGCTTATTGGGTACCGCGGCAAACAGACGGTCGTAATCCTCTTCCTTGCAAATAATACGGGGAAGCCCGAACATATCCCAAGGCGGATCGTCGGGATGGATCGCCATATCGATCCCCGCTTCATCGCAAGCGGGCATGATCGCGTTCAAGAAATACACCAGGTTTTCAAACAGCTTTTCGTGCGTCATTCCCTCGTATTCGCTCAAAAGCGCGTTCAGCTCATCCATGGTATAGCTTTCGTCCCAACCGGGCAGGTGCAAATTTTTAGGATCGAGCTTCAAAAGCGTTTCGTGGCAATAAGCAAGCGAAGTTGCGCCGTCCTTATGCTTGAAATACAACTCCGTTCTCAGCCAATCGAACACGGGCATAAAATTATAGCAAATACATTTCACCCCCGCTTTCCCGCAGTTGATGATATTTTGTTTATACGCTTCGATATACTTATCGCGCGTGGGCTTTCCGAGCTTAATATCCTCGTGTACAGGCACCGATTCGATCACTTCCATCGTCAGCCCCGCCGCGTTGGAAAGCTCCTTTAAACGGAGCAATTTATCCAGTTCCCAAACCTCGCCGACGGGTACGTCGTAAACCGCCGTAACGACGCCTTGCATGCCTTGAATCTGTTTGATATAGTTCAAAGGAATACAATCCTTTTCGCCATACCACCGAAACGTCATTTTCATTGTGATTTCTCCTTGGATTTTTATTGACGACTGCCTATAAGGCAGTTAGTCTTATCATTTTCATTTTTCGGGCGTTTTATTCCGTTTTTTTCAACAAAATCGCCCTACCATCATTTTACTTCGTTTATTATACCACTTTTTTCCGTTGCCGTCAATATCAAAATTATAATTATTTTTCCTGTTTTTAGCACAATCTTTATTTTTCCGCTCGTTTTCTTACGCTTCCTCGGACTTAAAAACATTTTTGAATACCTTCGAGCCGGATTTTTTCATTACCCAGCTTATAAGGCGTGGACCAAGAACGGGAAAAAACTTCGCCAAAATATTCATTGCGTGCGCGTCCCAACCCAAAACGGCGCGCGTGCGTTTTCGCACAATCTTTTTTACGAGCTTCTTTGCCATCCTTTCGGGCGGCATCGCGATTTTTTGCAACGCGCTGTCTTTCGTTTGCTCGTCGCCGCGAAACAGCTCCGTACCCGTCGTACCAGGGTAGAAAATACCGATATACGCTTTTCCTCTCATTTCTAATGCAAGCGCCTCGGTATACCCTCTCATTGCCGATTTGGAAGCGCAATACGCCGCCGTACCCACAATCGGACAGAGCGCGGAAGAAGAACAAATATTCACCGCGCCCGCGTTTTTGCCGTGCGCGGCGATCATCAAAGGCAAAAGCGCTTCAATGGCGTACACCGCCGAAAGATAATTGATTTTGAGTATCTTTTCCATAACGCAAGAACCCGCGTCTAAAACGGTGGAAAAAGTAGGAAACGCGCCCGCGTTGTTCACAAGCAAAATCGGCTGTATCTGCCGAGCGACAAGCTCGTTTTTAAGCGTTTCCCAATTACTTTTTTCGCTTACGTCGAAAAGACGGTATTCAAATCGTTCGGCATTTTCGCCCAATTCGTTTTTCAACGATTGCATTTTATTTTCGTCGCGCCCTATTCCCAATACGCAAGCGCCGTATTGTTGGATAAACAGCTTGCACATCTGCCGTCCGATCCCCGACGACGCGCCCGAAAGCACGATCCATTGCCCCATTAACCAATTTTTCATAAATTCACTCCTTTCTATCAAAGAAATTATATAATATTTATAAAAAAATTGCAACTACGTAGTGAAAAATTATTGACAAACGAAAAAAATAAGTATATAATGATAGTGCTTTGGGGTTATGGCTCAGTTGGTAGAGCGCCTCGTTCGCAACGAGGAGGCCAGCGGTTCGAATCCGCTTAGCTCCACCAGGAAGCCCTTTATTTTAAAGGGCTTCCGCTTTTATTCCCCAAATGTTCCCCAAAATAAAAAATTATCGTAGTTTAATATTATAGACGTTCATTTTCGATTTTTTTAATTTATACTATTGTGTTTAAATAAAAATCAGAAACTAAAATAGGCAGTGTAAATGATTCTTAATACACTGCCTGTTTTTTATTTACCCGTTTTTATATCTATATTAGAAAAGGTTACCATGCACTATTTATTGCACCTTAATCAAAGTGTACAGATTAACAGGCTATAAATATTGATTTCGAAAATCGCTGTAAGCCTTTATTTATAAGGGATTGCGTAATCGTTAAAATTTTCACGCTTCATCTACGCTTCACTTTTTATCTCGTTTTATTCTTATTTTATTTACAATAACGTACCCTGCGCCAAGCAAAAACGCTAACACACAAAGTCCAAATAAAAGCCAAAAAACTGCATCCCAACCGCCCACATCAGCAACTACGCCAAGCCCGTAAGAACTTAATGTGCTTCCAAGATAGCAAAATCCGTTTAAAATACCCGCCAACAACCCAGAATTTACTTTCTCTTTCCAATATAACGGAGCCATACTCGTTATAACATTGTTTACTCCAGACATCAAGCAAGAAACTAATCCAAAACTCCCTAACGTTACGACAAACCAACCTGTAGGTAAGCACACTATTACTAAGCCGATAAATAATGCCGAGATCAAAAATAGAACGACGGAAAGCATTATAAAATTTTTAATTTTTTTATGCAACATTACTGCTACGCTCGTGCCGAAAATCGCCAAGACGGGAAGTAGAAGCGTTAGTAAAATACTAACGAAATCTGGCAAGGAATACGTTTCTTTCAAAATCATCGGTACCCACGTCGTCAAACCGTCTTTTACAAGATTATTAACAACCGCAAAAAAAGCAAGGACAATAATTGAAATCCACAAGCCACCGATTTTCGACTTTGTTGGAGATTCATTACTCACCTGTACCGCTTCTTCGACAATTTCAGTCTTTCCTTTTACTAATTTTGGATAAGCCAAAATCCACAAAACCGCAATCAACGGCAACAATATTCCCGCCACAAAAAACATTATCTCGTAAGTCCCAATCGCTACGAATAACGCGCTCAATCCGTACACAAAAAACGTTCCCGTTGCAACTGTTGTACCCATTACAACCACGGCTCGTCCAATATTTGTTTTATCAAGATTTTCCGATAACAGACGAATCAGTGATGGCCACAGAACGGATAAAGCAGCCCCATTAATCAGCCAGAAATATTTTACTAAAGCAAAATTACTCGTTACACCCACCAAAAAATTCATCAGACCCGATACGACCAAACTGCCGAACACCGTAAAACGCAGATGATACCTTTTGCAAAAAATCCCGTTAATGACTTGCCCTACACCGTAAGAAAAAAGAAGAAGGTGCTCACTAGCCCTGCCGTGGAGTGTGAAATATTATATTCGCTTTCTATTTGCGTAATATTGGCATTAAAGCCTAATTTCCCTAAATATGAACAAGTGTACACAATCCAACATAATGCGAGCAAAAACACCGTTCCACCCAACGGTTTTCTATTCTTTTCTTCCATAATAGATCTCTTTTTTAATAATATCGTTCCTATATTCCATGATTATAATTTAACGCTTACCGTTTTTCCGGCAGAATAATGCCGTCTTTTTCGAATGGAGTCATCACGTAAATATGCGTTATAATCACAGCCCCCCTCGCCCAAGCACCATTGATATCGTTGATTAGGCGTAAGCCCTAAAAATCTTTCTTCCGACGTAGCCCAAAAACATATTTCAGGATCTATCAACTCATATAATTCTTTATCTCCACCGATCAAGCCGTGGTGAGTTACTTGTAAAATATCGCTTTTTAGATAATCTCCATATGTATGCGCCATTCGTCTGCATGCCTCAAGCATACAATCCCCAAGCAGTAAAACGTTTTTTCCCCCGTCGAATTTCATTCGAAATGCCGCGCTTAAATCGTTGAAAGAGGTATAACTTGTAGGATAGGTATCGTCTACCGTCCAAAGAATTTCAAGCTCTAAACCTGTAAAATAAAAACTTTGCCCTGTATGCAAAGTATACGTTATTGCATTCGGATAATTACTCGCAATATTTCTCTCAAAAAAAGCGACGTCTTCTTTCATTTCTTCAACGCTTTCCATTGCAACGGTAATTTTATCGCAATCTGGGAATTGATACGCAAACGCATTTATTGCAACGTCGTCCTTATAATCCGCAATAAATCTTGTTGCAAGCCCAATATGATCGCTGTGCGAATGGGTGAATACCCATAAAGCCACAGTCGGGATTTCTTGCAAAGAATTTTCCTTCATAAATTCATACAACCGCAAGCTATCTTCCGCACTGTATTCTCCGCCGTCTACAATAATAAAACGACCATCCGCAAGCCTCACAACGTAACACATTCCGCCACGGTTTAAATGTATTTGCGTAAAAATCGGCTCGACCAAGTTTCCCGTTTGTTCAGCGTCTTTTACGCACGGCACAGCCCGCGCCGTTTCCTCCGTAATAAAAACGGTATGAATAGAAGCGTCCCAAAAGATAAACACGCATATATCTCCCTTTTTATACGTATAAAATAAATTCACGTTATACGCATACGCGCTTCCGGCAGAAATTTCTTTCTGCGCCTGCTTTATAAACCCTGCGGTTTCAAGCAGTTCCGCATATTCTCTACATTCTTCCACCGTCGTATTTTGTATCCGCCACCGCAAATCATTTTTCCCAAGCGAACCGCTTGGATAACTTTGTCCCGCTATTGTTTTATATTTCGGAATATTCATTTTTACTCCTTTTTAATTACCGTAACGTTAATAATCTCAATATGTTTTCTAACGTCTGTTCTAAATTTTCCTTGCTTTTAAAACGGCTGATTGAAAAATCTTCGGGCAACCGATTGATCGTAAAGATCGAATTGATCCCCATATCATAAACAGGATCTATTTCCCCTTCCACGCCGCCGACAATAGCGATCACGGGAACGCCTTTTTCCTTCGCTCGTCTTGCTACTCCGTCGATCACCTTTCCGCGTAAGCTTTGCCCATCCAGCTTCCCTTCGCCCGTGATCACAAAATCCGCGTTTTGTAAAAGCGCCTCAAAACGTACAGTATCCAATACAACCTCTATGCCTTTGCTGAGCTTTGCATTGAAGAACGCGTACATGCCCCCTGCCATTGCACCCGCCGCACCGCCGCCCACTAACGCGGAAACCGATTTCTCCAATCGATTTTCCACCACTTGACATAAATGCTTTAATCCGCTGTCAAGGAGCTTTACTTGATCGGGCGTAGCTCCCTTTTGCGGCGCAT
This sequence comes from Clostridia bacterium, assembly GCA_017462985.1. Classification (GTDB taxonomy): domain Bacteria; phylum Bacillota; class Clostridia; order Christensenellales; family Borkfalkiaceae; genus Scatosoma. Next base: position 3,803 of record JAFTQB010000004.1, on the reverse strand, counting down.
AGACGTACGCCGCGCCCTTTTCCCCGTATACGGGATTATCAACGTCGCACATTACCGTGATCTTTACGTCTTTCAGCTGCGGCACGATACCGCTTATATCAATTTCCTCAACCAAAGATAACGTTTCGCCAACAGGAACAAAAGACTCTTTCTCCGCATTATAAAACCGAACGCCCAACGCAGCCGCTGCTCCGCAACCAAAATCGTTCGTCGCCGAACCGCCAAGACCGAGAATAATTTCTTTCGCTCCATGCTTTATCGCGTCCTTTATCAATACACCCACGCCGTAGGTCGTGGCGAGCATCGGGTTCTTTCGATCTTCCACAAGCGGCAAGCCTGCGCAAGCAGACATCTCGATCACCGCGATTTTATCCCCCGATAATATCCCGTAAGAAGCTACCGTCTTTTCAAAAAATGGGTTCACTGTTTCACATTCGATCCGTTGACCGCCTACTGCATTTAAAAAACAATCGACAGTACCCTCGCCGCCGTCTGCAATTGGAACGGAGATCACCTCTGCCAAAGGAAACAAACGGAAAACTTTATTTGTTACAATTTCACATATTTGTTTTGAAGATAAAGTGCCCTTAAAAGAATCAGGCGCCACCACGATCTTTTTTACGTTCATTTTTCCGCGACCTCTTTTTCGCCAAAAGTTTACTCTTCACTTCAAACGGACAGTTTACGCCCATTTTTCGTTTTATTATAAAGCAATTTTTCCGCTTTGTCAACCTTTTAATGCAGGTTCAACACAATCCGTGTTCCTGCTTAAAATTTTCCTTGCGCATATCCACTTCGCTGTTTTGAACACTCTATTTTTCATTTTTGATTCTCCATATTTTTACCAAAAACGTGATATTTGAATATGGATACCACGTTTGCGCAAAGTTCGAATACATAGGACAGCGTTGCAAATAACGCCGCTTGCGTTAAAATGTTAAATAATATCGATAGAACCAGAGGTATTAGCATTGTAAAACGAACGATTTTTAAATTTCTGATACGGAAAATAAACGCATACATCACAAGCGCCAACACGCAAAGTACGTCCAAGGGTTGCGCCGTTTTTAATATCCCGAAATTGACGATAAAATACGAAGCAATTGTCAACCCCGAAAAAATAAACGACCAATATATAGGAGCTTGCTTTTCTTTGTTTTCATAAATAAAAAACGTAACAGTCCGAAATAACCCCACTGCCAAGCCTATCATTGCAAAAAATTGAACGGTGAAAAAATACGAAACAACCAAAAACACTATACAGAGCAATTCGCACAAAAGATAATATGCCTTTTTCTTTACAAAATACGCCATAACAACAAAAGTCATGGCGATAAAGCTTGCTATTAAGGCAAGCGTTTGATTTTCCATATTATTTCTCGCTTATATTTCTCAAAATGTATTTTAAATCTATATCCGCAAATTCTGCGCGCTTATTCGTTTTTCTTAAAAGCTCTTCCGCCTTCTTTGCAAGATATTCCAAATCGATCTTCTTCGGCTCACCAAACCATCTCATTCCATTATCCCAATAGATCTTTTGCAATATCGTTTCGTCTAGCTTTACGCCGCGAAACAGCCTCCCGTTGTACTCGTGCTGCGTATCCGTTTCAAAAAACTCGCACAAAAATTTCGGACGGCGCAAGAAATTTTCTTCCCATTTCTCGTCCTGCGGGAACGCATAGTAATCCGAGCCGTAAATAATCCTGTCTTGATACTCCTCGAAAAACTTCGACCATTTATCCCATTCTTTGCCCATCTTCAAAAGCTGTTCTCCGCCGGGCGTAAGATCAAAAACGGTATTTTCATAATCAAGCCAACGTTTCGCCTGCTCGATATCGTAACTCATAAACCCGAAATGTGCAAGTGCAAAACGAAGCTTCGGGTGTTTTTTCATGATCCCGTCTACTTCGTCAAGGAGCTGCAATCTCGTCGGATACGTATGATCGTAAACGCGCCCCATCTTAATGGCATATTCGTTTGCACTTTTTATATCCCAATTTTCCTCGGGATTGGCTACGTGCATCGTTACGGGAATACCGTTTTCTTCCAAAAACGAATAGTACCTATCGTACACTTTATCGCAAAGCGTGCGTTTCATTACTTTACGCAACGACGGATATCCTTCCAGCATTTTCATTCCGTCATAGCCGACAGAAGCATATTCCTCCGCTTGACGAAGGTATTCTTTCGAAAGCGCTTCACTATCTCTTTCGACTACGTCCAAAGAGTGTTCCAGCCCTGCAAACGCGTACGCCGTCGGCGAAAACGCATTCTTTAAATACAGCATACGGATATTTTGCATTTCATCAAGATAAAATTCCCTTTCTGGCGATACGTTGTTCGGAATGCTCATGAAGGCTTGTCTTTTCGTTCCTGTTACGGGAAATTCGAGCTTAAAAATACGTATTGCCTCTTCTATCGGCATTTCAAACAAATGATGTATATGTCCGTCAAATACTTTCTTCATTGTTGTTTCTCCATTTTTTCAAATGCTTTCAACCATTCGCCTGCAATCAGCGCCGCGCCTGCCACGTCGGGATGTACGCCGTCGTATAAATAGTATTGCTCGCCGTATTTTTCTGCCGCCTCGTCGAATTTTTCTTGCAAAGGCACGAACGTTAAACCGTATTCTTCTGCAAGCTCTCTCGCTTTTGCCGCGTAACTCTTTACCTGCTGAAAATCCTCGTACTTATCGTCAAAGTCGGTCGCTCTGCCGTGTAACACAAACGGTTCTAAAATCATAATTTTCGTATTCGGCAATCTTTCTCGCGTGTCCTCTATGAGCATACGATAAACTTTTTCCCAACGCGCTAACTCTACGCCGTTGGGATTTTCACTCAACTCGTGCCACACATCATTTACTCCAATCAAAATACTCAAAATATCAGGACATTCATTCCAAACGTCCTTCTTGATACGTGCATATAAATCTACAACCCTATTACCACTGTTACCTCTATTAATGATTTCATATTTTGTTGGATTATCCGCTAATAATTTACTCGTAACGAGAAAAACATACCCGCTGCCGTAACTATGTACGTCGCCGTCCGCATCGCGCTTTCTGCTCATATCCGTGATGCTATCGCCAAAAAATAATATTTTCATAGAAATCTCTCCTCAATCTAAATACAACTCGTCTTGAATAAACAGCAACGTAAAACACGATGACCAGTTATAATCGATAATGGAATGTACGTGTTTACGCCAATCAGGCGTTTTCGGTTGTTTGCCCTTCCTGTCGCAATGATAAGGTGTGATTTCGTCATTGGAGTCGTAAAACTCAAAGATCGTTCCCGTCTTTTTATACCACCTATAAACCGTCTCCAACGTTTTTGTTCTTAATTCTTCCGCAATATCGTCGTAACCATATTTTTTTAAGCCTTTTATCGTAAAGTAGTTTAAATTCAGCCACGCCGCGCCACGCCACATATCCGTTCCGTACATAGGATGATTTTGCGACACAGTTGCAAGCGGGACTTTCGTCCAAAGCAGGTCGGGATTTGTCAGCGTTTTTACCATTTTCGCCGCTTGTTCTTTACTCGGCACGCCTGCCATCAACGGGAAAAAGTTCGCAGGCGTTAACACCTTCGTGAATTTTCCGCTTTTCAATCTGTCGTAATACGTGCCGTCTTCTTCGTCCCAAAGTAGCGCGTTCATTTGCGATTTTATATAATCGCTGTATTCTTTCCATTCTTTGCTCTTTTGCTCGTTCCCAAGCTCGGCGTAAATCTTTGACAAATACTCGCTATCCTGCGCTTGGAATGCAGAAAAGTCCATTGCGTCCATTTCTTCGTGAAATT
>JAFTQB010000003.1 GCA_017462985.1 Clostridia bacterium | reverse complement strand
CCCTTTTCGTCGAGCTTCACCGTTTCGTTGCCGTTTTCGTCGATTACCGTTTCGTAAACGGGAATCTTCTTGCCCTTTTTATCCAGCTTGAACGCGTTCGTTTTAAAACGGATCGAACCGTCCACGATCTGACCGCTCGGCGCTTGCACGAGTTGCATCAGCGAAAGGGAAGTTACCGATTTTCCGCAACCCGATTCCCCCACTACGCCGACGGTAGCGCCTGCGGGAATGGAGAAGGTTACGCCGTTCACCGCTTTCACCACGCCTGCGTCCGAGAAGAAATAGGTATGCAAATTCTCAAATTCGATGATATTGTTCTCGTCCTTCATTTCGGTCAAGAACTCCGATTCCACGATCTTTCTTTTTTTGCGTTTTTCGTAGTAGCGGATCGCCTTGTTGTTTTCGCGCATGATACGCTTGGATTCCGAGGAAGTGATATAGTGGGAACTATCGCCGCTTTTTCTTTTAAATATCGAAAAAATAGACATATCTCACCTCTTCATCTTCGGATCGAACGCGTCGCGAAGCCCGTCGCCAACGAAATTGAACGCCAAGATCGCCGCCGTAATACAAACGCCCGCGGGCACCCAATAGTTGAAATAATCGTTTGTGGAAATACTATCCACGGCGCTGTTGAGCATCGTGCCCCAAGTAGGCGAGCCGATCGGAGCGCCCAAGCCCAAATAACCGAGCGTTGCTTCCATCAAGATAATTTGCCCAAGACCGAGCGTCATCGTAACGATGAGCTGCGGCATAACGTTCGGGATCAAATGCTTGAAGATCTTGCGCCCAACCGAAAGCCCCGAAGCTTTCGCCGCCAACATAAATTCCTGTTCGCGAAGGGTCAAGATTTGCCCGCGCACCAATCGCGCCGTGCCCGCCCAGCCGATGAGCGTTAAAAAGCCCATCATAATATATAGCCTCGCATAGCCCGTTACGTCCAAACCGTCCAAAACGGCGGATACGATGAGCATGATGGGAATTTGCGGAATACAGTATAAAATATCGACGATACGCATAATCACTTGATCGACCCAACCGCCGAAATACCCCGCTAAACCGCCGAGCGCCATGCCGATCAGCGTTTCCACGATGATCACTAAAAAGCCTATCGTGAGCGATACCTGACCGCCCACCATCAATTGCGTAAGAATATCTTTGGACGATTTATCCGTTCCCAAAAGATGCGCCCACGTAGGATCGAGGTCGAAATTCTTTTCGTATTCGTTGATCTCGTAAGCAAAATAGGTTTCGCCGTTGATTTCGTATTCAAACCGCGTACTTGAGGTAGCCGCTTCCGTAGAAACGGTATCGGAGATGAGCAATCCGCTCGCGCCGTCGTACCAAGGCGAAAACAAAGGTCCTAAAAAGGAGAACAAAAACAAGAAAATGATCACAGCAAGCCCCACGACGGATAATTTCGAGCGGAAAAACCGCTTCATCACCGTTGCCGTGGGCGAAAGAACTTTCGCTCTGTCGCCGAGGGTTTCCCCGTGAAGATCGTCTTTTTTCGTTTCTGTTTCCACAGCGTTATTTTCATGATTTTCCATAGCGCGCCTCCTTACTTTCCAAGCTTCACGCGAGGGTCGACGACGGCATACATAATATCCGCCAACAAGATCCCTAAAATCGTGAGTACGGCAAGGAACATATTATAGCCCATGATGAACGGCACGTCGCCCGCCACCAAAGCGTCGTACGCTTTTAAACCGATCCCGGGGATCGCAAACAACTGCTCTGTGATCATTGCGCCGCCGAAAAGCCCCGGCAGGATTCCCGCCAAAGTGGTTACGAGCGGAATGAGCGTATTGCGGAACACGTGCTTATAAACGACCGTCGTTTCCGAAAGCCCCTTTGCCCGCGCCGTACGGATATAATCGGCGTTCAACACCTCTAGCGTATTCGTACGCGTATATCTCATCAACGATCCGATCGACAAAATAACAAGCACGAACATCGGCAGCACCAAATGGTGCGCGATATCCAAGAACCGTTCGAAGCCCGCGTAATTTTCCGTTGCCGATTCCAAACCGTTTACGGGGAACCAGCCGAGATCGACCGCAAAGATTTTGATGATGAGCGAACCGAAGAAGAACGACGGAAACGACATACCGATCATCGTCAAAACGGTAACGGTATAATCGAGCTTTCCGTATTGATTGCACGCGCTTTTGATCCCCAAAGGAATAGCGATGATCAGCTGCAAGATCAAGGAAACGAACGAAATCATGAACGAAATGCCCATGTTTTCGAAAATCACCTTTTCAACGGGCTGCGAATATTTGAACGATTCGCCCATATCCCCTTGCAAAAAGCTCGTCAGCCAGCTCCAATACCCCTTTAAAATTCCGGGAAAAGAATCGTCGTCAAGATTATAAAGCGCAAGCACTTCTTTCAGCTTTTCGGGATCGTAGCCTTGGCTGCCGTGCGCCGCTATGTAGTTCGCTTCGATCACGTTCGTGGGCATCATTCGCACCAAAAAGTACAAAATCAGCGATACGCCGAACAAGATCAAAATCGAAATAAGTAATCTTTTGATAATATATTTAGCCATTCATTCCTGCCTTTTTCACAGTCGGCAAGCCGCTTGCCTGCCGACTGCGAGGTTTTCGATTAGTTAAAATTGATCTCCCAGACCTTATTCACAACGCCCGCGTTATAAGAAGGATTGTCAAGGTTGAGTGTACTCGTATCGATCACGTCCTTATTAAAGACCGCCATATCCTTTCTTTGATAGGTGGGGAATTCCACGGAAAGTTCCATTACGAGATCGAGCGCGTCTTTATAAAGCCTCGTCCGTTGCGCTTGCAGCGTTACTTTTCTGGCTTCGTCGATCTTTTCGCTCAATTTTTCGATGACGGCTTTTTCAAAATCGAAGTTGCCCGTCGTATCGTTCAAAATGGTATCGTAGCCCCAGTTATTCACGCTGGTCGCCGTCGAATTCTTGTGATATACCTGATACATATCGGGATCGAGCGCGCTCGACCAAGCCGCCGCCCACACTTCCAAATCGCCCGTCGCGAGCTTATTCAACGCGTTTACGTCGGGACCTACGGTGATCTCAAAGCCGAGCGAATTCAAATAGTCCGCCGCGTCCTTAAACATATTTGCGGCAGGGTGATCGTCCGTTGCGCCCGCGATCGTAAACTTGTATTTCAGCGTTTTTCCGTCCTTGACGAACAACTGCTTACCGCCGACGTTTTGAAGGGTATAGCCCTCCGCCTTTACCAAATCGGTAATTTGCTCGTCAAGTTCCGCAAGCTCCAGTTTCTTGCCGTAACCTGCCGTTTCGTTATTGGCATAACCCGTCAAGCCGACTTTCGATAAAACCGTACCCCAAGTATAAGTTGTATCTTGCGAAACGAGCGACTTGTTTTCTTCCTTGAACGGATACGCCCAAGAGGTAACCGACATCGGGCGATCGATCAGCGAGCAAAGTCCGCTCGTCGGCCCGTAATAATTGAAGATCGTTCTCTTATTGAACGCAAGCATGATCGCACGGCGCACGCCCAAATCAGGAACGGCTTTGGGATTGATCCCCACGTAGCCGTAGCCCGCCGCGTCGTATTCTTTGTGCCCAAGGTGCGCGATCGTATCGATCCTGTTGCGGTTGAGTTCCGTTGCGTTCGGCTGGCCGTAATGCACTTCGCTTTCTTCCAGGGCGCTGACAATCAATTTATCTGCCGTTACCGCATACTTGAAATATTTGATCTTCGCGTTTTCGATGCCGCTTCCCAGCGTTTCGAAATACGGGTTGCGTTCGTAATAAACGATATTGTTATTATAGAAGTTATCTCCCGTTACGGTGGCGGGATTTTGCTCGGAATTGGAAGCCATGTAAGGGCCTGCGCCTACGGGCAAGCGGTTTTTGGAAGCGTTTTTCAAAACGTCTTTTCCAAAAAATCCGTCGTTGTGGAACGCCACGCCGAAATTGAACGAATCAAAATCGTTTTCCGCCATATAGTTGGCTACCGTCTGTCCCCACGAAGCAACGCTGCTGCCCATCGCCGTTTCCAACGCCGTATAATCGATCAAATGGCCGTTGAAATCGTTTACGTAGTCAACGCCATCGTAGTTGGACGAAGAATAATAATACAAGGGCGCAACGCCGAACGAGAAGTTATAAATCGCTTTGGGGTCGACGCCGTTGATACGAATGGAAAGCACGTCGTGTTCGCCATCGAGCGAAAGCGTTTTGCCGTCCTCCGTTTCAAAGCTCGTTACCTTTTTCGTCGTGATCCCTTTGATATAGGGAACTTTGTCTTTCGCCGTCAAGCTATCGAAATACTTTTGACGGAGATCCACCACGAACGCGTCGCGCACCGTGCTAGGCGTAACGCTGAACATCTGCAAAATTTGCCCCACGCCGGGAATCGCATAGCCCGCCGCTTTCGTTTCGTCGTAGGCTTCCCCGTAGGTATAATCGCCGCAGTAGGTTTTATATACCGCCGCGATCGCCGTATCGCGCATTACGTAATTCTTCGCGTCCTCCTCCGAACAGTTATATTTCGACTGCGCCTGCTGCAACCGAACGGAGTCTTCCAAAGCCGCCTCCATTTCCCGCCAAAGCGCGCTCGTTTCCGTCAAGTCGGTAACGTATTTTCCGTTCGCGTCTTTCACGGGAACTTTATTGCCGTTCGCTTGGTTCGTTTCCGTCGTGATCGTTACAAGCCCCTCGTTCAAATAGTACGCTTGCCAAACTTCCGTGAACGAGTATTCGGGATAATCTTCCTCTACGTCCGCCCCCATCAAGTTGTTCCAATCGGTGGAAATTTCTTCATAGAAAGTATCCATTACGAGGTAGATATCTTTCAAAACTTGCTTGATTGTTTCGGTATCGGTGGGCTTATTATTCCCCCCCGCGCAATAATTGACGATGTTTTGCATACGCGCGTTCGCTTCCGCCGTATAGGTGGCGTTTTCGTCGCCCGTACCCGTTTGCCAATCCTGCGTTCTGTATTCTTTCAAACCGTAAATATCGGTGGAATAGATCGTTGCCGAGCCTGCGTACGCGGGGTCGAGATATACGTACAGGTTAAACAGCACGTCCTTGATCGTCAACGGCGTGCCGTTGCTGAATTTCATATCGTTTTTGATCAAGAATTGGTATTCCGTGCCCTTTTCCGTTTTCCCGGGCAGGGTTACGCCGTCGATGACGTTATAAGCAAGCGCCACCGTCGCTTCGTCCTCGCCGCAAACGAGGTTGCCGCTTTCGTCCGTCGTCATCATCCCCACTTGCGTCATTCCAAGCACTTCCACGTCTACCGCCGAGGTGGAAAAGAAGGGATTGAAGTTGCCGTCGGGCTGACCGAGCGCGAAAACGAGGGGGTCTTTTTCGGGATCGCCCTTTTGCGTTTGCGTTTCGGGCGCGCAGCCCGCCAAAAAACCTACGAGCATCGTAGAGCCAAGGGCTATGCTGATCGCTTTATGCCAAAATTTATTCATACATTACCTCCATATGGTTGGTTGATTTTTTCCTTTACTGTACGGTGAAGGTCGGCTGTTTGCCGTCCGTTACCGTGATCTTGCCCGCACAGGATGCCAAGAACGCTTCGTCCGTTTCGTGCGTGCCGCCAAAGAGATATTTTTCCGTCGCCTGCGCGTTATTGAACGCGCCGTCCGATTGTTGGAGCATCGTCAAGCCGCCCCCTTCGATCGTTACATTTTCAAAGCTTTCCGCCGAGGCAATTTCCGAAGCGAAATAGTATGCTTCGGGCAACTGTATCGAAGAACTCGCCACGGTGAACTGCACCGTCATATTTTCGATTTTGATATCCCGCATCACCGCTTTTTCGGTGAATGCGCCGAACGCCGCCACTTTACTTGAAAGTTTATCGTTTTGAACGGTCAGCGAATAGGAAACGTTCAAATTACTGATCGTATGCCGATTCCCTTCCAGCGTGCCGCTGAATTTGGAAATTCTCGAAACGGTCAAGCCGCTGCAATCGATATCGTTCAAAAGATACGCTTTCCCCGCAAAGGTAGAAAGGAACAAGTTGTTTTTTACGTCCTCTTTCGTTTTTAAGATCGACCAAACTTCAGGCAGATATTTCGCGTAAATTTCCACGGAAGTGCCGTCGCCGCGCTTTTCGATCGGCCACGAAACGGGCGTTGTCCCCGCCGCGTCCGCATAGTAGGCTACGAACGTTAAATACATGGAATTTTCCAAAGGACCCGCCGTGATCTCCGTCATTACGTCCTTGCCCTTATCGTAGGAATAATCCAAAATATGCGAACCGTTTTGATAGCTCTTTAAAACCGCCTGAGCCTCGCCGTCGTCGTTCGTTTCCCATACTTCCGCTTGAATGGTTTCGCTTTCGCCGCAAAGCATATACACTTTCACCACTTCGATCCGTTGCCATTTCGCGCCGATACAGTAGGTTCTATGCTCGCCGACGGGGGAAGAAAAATCCATTTTTTCGTCCGTCAGCACGTATTCCGTTTGGTTGCTTTCGGGATTGACCTGCGTTTTAAGCGAGCCGTCCTCGTTCGTAGCGATCAAGTACCAGCCCAAAAACTCGTAATTCCCTCGCGAAATCTGCACCGTGCCGCTCGACGTTGTTTGTTCCCCGATATTGAGCGCCAACTGCGAGCCTGCGTAATACAGCGTTTTTTGCGTGCTGCCCATGCCTAAATCGCCGCCGTTTGCGTAATAGGTTACCGTCGTCGTCAAATCGTACTCGTCCATAATATCTTGCTTGGTTTGCGCCGAATTACACGCCGTCAACAACGCGCCCGTAAATAGGCAAACCAAGGCGGAAAGAATTATATTTTTGATTTTCTTCGTCATACCGTTCTTCCTTATTGTTCCTTACGCTTTTTTATCATCATCGCCGCGCCTACGATCGTAAGCCCCGCCAAAACGCCGCCGAAAGCCACGCTGCCGCCGCAACCGCCGCTCGGCGTTTCTTCGTCGGGCGTGGGCGCGGGAGCTTCCGCCGCCGCTTGTACGTTCACGGTGATACGCGCCGATACGCCGTAGCCCTTGATCGTTACCCGACCCGTAGCAAGAGTCATTTGTTCGGTCGGAAAGGTGAGCGCGCTCCAATCCGCCACCGCTTTCGAACCGTCGTCGTAGGTGATATAGAAGGTCAATCCCGTGGGATCGAACACTTCGCCCACCAAATAATCCTTTTTGCACGTTCCCTCGTACGAAAGGGATACCACGCGCGCCGCGATCCCGAAATGCTCGCGCACCGCTCGAAGTTCGTCCTCGATTGCGGAAAGCGTTTCCGCTTCCGTCTTGATCAGCTCTAACTGCGCCGCGTCTTTAATGGTACTGTATTGCGTTCTCGCCGCCGAAACCGCCTCGATACATGCGCGCACTTTCGCAAGATTTTCCTCGTTCACCGCCGCCGTTTTCCAACTTTGCACAACGGAAAGCGGCTGCAAGCCGTCGATGAGCGCCTTCACCGCTCGCGCTTCGTCGGAAAGCTCGACGCCAAGCGAAGAAACCGTTCCGAAATAATGTTTATAAAGATAATTATTATAGCCCGTCGCGTTGGAAGGATAAGCGATAGCAAGCGGGCTTGTTACGCCCGGGTTGTACGCCGTGTAACGCACGAACAGCGTTTGGAAATTCGCGTAATAGAAGCCGAAGAACTGCTGTTGTTCGTTGAGCTTTCCGAAATTCGCGTCCGCCGCGAGCGCGTCGATAATTTCTTGCCTTACCTCCGTTTCCAGCGTAGGCGCCGTCATCGAATGGAAAATATACTTTTCCACGCCGCTATTATAAAACGCGCTGTCGCCGATCAGCTTCACGCTGTACGGCAATTCCACTTCCTCTAACGCGCCGTTCAAACCGTTGAACGCATACGCAAGCACGCTCACCGTGCCCTCTTTCACCGTATAGCTCGCCGCCGTTTTCGCCGCGGGATACGCCGCAAGCTCGTACGCGTCCGCCACGTTCCTGTATAATACGCCGTCCTCGGCAAAATAATTTTCGTTTTCCTCGATCGTGATCGCCGTCAAATTATCCGCGGAAGCAAACGCACCGTAGCCCACCGTTTGCACCGAAGCGGGCAACGAGATCGCCGTCATACCGCCGTTATAAAACGCCTGTACGCCCACCGACTTCAAGCTGCCGCCGAACTTCACCGTTTTATACGCCGCTACCGTATCCAAAATTTCAAAGGTGAAAATATCCCCGTTCGTTTTTTCGTCCGCCGTTGCAAACGCGCCTCTGCCGATACTCACCGCGCCCGAAAGATCGAGCGTTTCTTGCCCTTCCATGCTCGTCGCGAGCTTGGAAGCGTTCAAAAACGCGTAATCCCCGATCGTTTGCACCGAAGAAAGCCCGTAGACTGCAACAAGATTTTCACAACCCGCAAAAGCATACGCGCCGATCGCCGTTACCGTTTCGGGAAGTGAGATCTCCGTCAAGCCCGTACAGCCGTTGAACAGATATTCCCCAACGGACGCAACCTTTCCGAGCGTTACGCTTTGTACGGGCGTGCGAGCAAAGGTCGCCGTACCCGTCGTTTTCGCTTCCTCGGCAAATTCGACGGTTTTTACCTGCGAACCGACGAACGTAAACGCGCCGAGCGTTTTCAATGCGGGAAGCTTCGCCGTTTGCAAAAGCTCGCAATAACCAAACACGCCGTTGCCCATCTCGATCACCGCGCTTGCCGACCAATCGACGGCAACGAATTGCGTTGCTCTGAACGCGTAATCTTCCACCGCCGTAACTTTCGGCATTTCGATCGCGGCAAGCGAAGAAGAAGCGAACGCATACGCGCCGATCTTTTCTACCGACTCGCCGAGCGATACGCTCGCAAGCTTCGTGCCCGCAAACGCGTATGCAGGAAGCTCCGTAATATTCGTGTTACCGTTCCAATCGATGGAAGAAAGCGAAGAATTTTCAAACGCGCCCACGCCGATTTGCGAAAGCGCCGCGTTCCACTTGATCGAATTGATTTGGCTGCCCGCAAACGCGTACGCCAAAATTTCCCGCACCGTATCGGGAACGATATACGCGCCCGTCGCTTCGTTGGCAAGCAAGATCTTCACTCTTTCTTGCGTGCCCTCGTCCAAAGCGTAGATCACGCCGTCCGTACCCTTTTGGTATTTTTTCGCCGTCGCTTCGTCGTTTTTCAGCGTTACGGAAATATCCGAGAACAAAAGCCCCGTTCTTCTGAGCGCCGCAAATTCAAAGTCCGCGCCGATCTCAACGGTCGTTACGCCCGTATTTTTCAAAATATCGCTTCCCAGCTCTTCCAAGCCGTTCGGCATCGTAAACGCCGCGAGCGCGGAACAGCCCTCGAACGCGCCGCCGCCGATCACGCGCACCCGTTCGTTCGTCCAAACCACAGAGGCGAGCGCGGCGCAGTTTTTAAACGCGTTCGCGCCGATCTCGAATACCACGTCGGTATTTTCTTCCGCAACGAAGGTTACAGATTTCAGCCCCGTACAGTTTTCGAACGCGCCCGCACCAACTTTCGGCGAATGAATGACGACGCTTTCCAATTTTTCAAGCCCCGCGAACATTTTCTCCCCGATTGCGGTATATTGCGCGGTGATCACCGTTTGCAGTTTTTCACAGCCCTTAAACACCTCTTCGCCGCTCAAATGCAAGCCCGAAAGGTTTACGCCCGTAAGCGAAACGCAATTTTCAAACGCGCGGTCGTGAAGAGTGCCGATCTTTTCAAAATCCACGATATTCGAAAGGGAAGTACAGTTTTTAAAGACTTCCGCCGCCACCGTGAACGTTTTTACGTTGCTGAAATCCACCGTTTCAAGCGCCGTGCAATCCTTGAACGCCCATTTATGAATCAGCTTCAAATTCGCGTCCGCGATCGCTTGCTCTTGCGCGTCGATAAAGTATACGGCTTTGAGGCTGGTACAGCCCTCGAACGCGCTTTCTTGGATTTCCGTAACCGTCTTTGGCAACACGATATATTCGATATCGGTATTGTCCTTAAACGCGTCCTCTCCGATATACATAATATTTTTATCCAACGGCACGACGAGCGCCTGCACGCTTTCGCCGCCGCTCAGCTCGATCGTTTCGTTGTAGGCGGGGCCTTGATAATCGGTCAAGGTGAAATTGCTCACCTTGAACGGATCCTGCACGGCGAGCGTTACCGTCGCGCCGTAGCTCGTCGCCGTAACGCCGTCCTCGCGGAGCAAGGTGGCGGAAATCGTCGCAGAACCGCGCTTGTGCGTGGTGATATTCCCGTTTTCGTCCACCGAAGCCACGGCGGGATTGGTGGAATTCCAACGGAATTTATAATTGCTTACGTCAAAATACCAAGGCTCGACGATCACTTTGAGCGCGAACGTTTCGCCGGGGTTAACGTCCACCGTGCCCACGGCTTTCGCGATCGATTGCATTTCCTTTTTCACAAGCCCGAACGATACCGACGGATAGCCCAAGGTCAAGCCCTTGTCGATCACCGTAACGTAAATATATTTACTGTTAGAAGCCGTCTTTCCGCTCACTCTTACGCGAACGGGCGAAGAAGTCGTTTGCGCGCCGAAAATTTCCCCGCGAGAAACCTTTACGCGCGAAGACGCCGAAGACCAAGAGAAATTCGCAAGGTGCGCGTCGCCCTCGTAGGCAAGCCCGATCTTGACTGCCTCGTTCACGCCGATCGTGATATGACCGTTTCCGTCCTCGTCTACCGTCAAGCCGTTCCCTTCCACAAGCTCGAATTCGTCGGGAAGATCCGCAACGTCCGCCGAACCCATATTCAGCTTATACAGCGTATGGTTGAGCGCGTAGTCGTCAATTTGCACGTACAAGCCCGTTTTATAATCGTCGTAAAAATCGGTGATATCGATTTTCACCGTTTTCACGCCGTTCTTCACGGGATCGCGTACGGGAATAATATAATCGGTGGCAAGATTGAGCTGCAATACGTCGCTTTCAGCGTCTTGCGCCTCGTCCTTATCCAAATACAACAGCATCACCGATTGCGCGTAATGATTATCGTAAATATCCAATTCCAACTTCACGCGCTGTTTATCGATATTGTTTTCTTCGTAATCCTCGTAGCTAACGCGAAGATCCTGCAACACGGGGGCTTCGTAATCTACCGTGAATGTAAATTCGTAGGTATTCTTATTCGAACCCTCGCCGCCGTTATAATCAAGGAAAAATTCGAAATACATGCGGTATTTCGTGCCGGAAGCAAATTCCTGTTCAATCGGGCTTAAATTGAGTTCTACGTTCGCGGGGATCGCGCTGCCGCCCGCCGTGTAAGCCTTGCCTACGCGATAAAGGGTATCGTTCTTTAACAGCTCGCCCGTATCTTCGTTATACAGCGAATAATTCACCTCGCGAGCGTTGCGCAAAAGCCCCGCGTACACCGCTTTGATGGCGTTCGCCGTCATATATTCCCCGATGCCGTCCTCGTCGCCCTCGATCGAATAGCAAGATACGGCGCAATAATCCTCGTTTGCGTACATTTTTTCAAAGACGGGATCGGAAGTGTATTCGGGAAGCGTGTATACGTAGCTGCCCATCGGCACGATATATTTTTCGCCGTAATAGGAAGCGTAGGGCTGCGTCGCCCATACCCGTTCTTTCGGTTTGTTTTCGTCGTCGATCGAACCGTCCTGCTCGTATTCGGCAAGCTCGAACACCGTATAATCGAGCATCGGCGCTTGCGTCCAATCGCCGTAGAAGCCCAAATACGGCAACACGAGGTTGCATTGCGCGCTTTCCTTATCGGCGATCAGCTCGATAAAGCCTTCCACGTACATACCGTTGACGAAGGTATCTTTGATATACTTTTCTTCACTTGCGGAAACCGTCATCGTCGCCACGATCTGCAAGGTTTTCCCCGCAGGCACTTTAAAGCGTTCGCCGTCCGTCAGCGTAAGCGTTTCGTACCCCTCGCCCGTAATCCGCCATTTCGTAGCTACTTCGTCCAAAAGATACGCCTTTTCCGCCACGGCAAGCCCGTCGACGCCAAGCGTTTCCGTCATTTTGAGCGCGGAAGTCGTAAAATAAATATCCTCCGCAGAAAAGTTGGTTACTTCAAACGGCACTTCAAAATACACGCGATCCTCTAAATCGCGGTTTCTTTCCAGCTGATCGTACAGCTCGTATTTCGGTCGGTAATCGTTTTCCGCTACGCTCGTGGAAAGATACGCGCCCGTATTGAGGATATTTTCCAAGCTCGCAAGCCCCGCGCCCTGTTTTCTAGGGGAATACGGCAGGCTCTCGCGATCGTACGCGATCGTCGCCGTGCTCATAATAAGTTGATTGGTCAATCGGTTAATCTCTACTGCATTCGAAATTCCAAGGTTCTCTTGCAGCTCGTATTTGATATAGCTTCTTACGAGCGCCGTTACGCCCGCCATGTTGGGCGAAGCCATACTCGTACCGCTCTGTTCGTCGTAGCCGCCGGGAACGGTAGAGGTGATCTCGCCGCCGTGCGCCGTAATTTCCGGCTTCAATTTCAAATCGGGCGTAGCCCCCCACGACGAGAAATCGCTCATGAAAGGCCCCGCTTCCAAAGAAGTATCTACGGTGATCTTACCGAGTTTATCATTGCCCGCGCCCGCTACCATTTTTTCGCCCGCCGCCATATTGATAGATACGGCGCGCACGGGAACTTCCACGTTGGTAGGCGTTACGAACGGATCGTCGATCTCGCCCAGCGACATACGGATCGTACCCGCTACGTTATTATAGACGATGACCGCGCCCGCGCCCGCGCGAATGGCGTTTTCCACCTTTTCTTGGAAAGTATTGCCGCCGCGTTCGATGAGCGCGATACGCTGATAGGGTTTTTCCATAAACAGACTGCGTACGCTCGAAAGATCGGTCGTCGTGCCTTTGCCCGCCACGACGTATTCAAATTCGAATTTCGTCGCGCCCGCGGCAAGCCCGTCGATATTCATCGAAAGCATTCGCTCGGCAAAATCGAACGGGTTGTTGTTTTCGTCGTTGGATTCCTCGTAGTACACGGCAATCTGATCGTCCGTGCCTTGGTTGGCGATCATATACAGGGAAAGCTGACCGCTGATACTCGCCACGGCAAGCGCGGCTTGATAAGTACCAGGAGAGCCGACCGTACCCGAATCGGGATTGGACGCAAGGTTGGTACCGAACGTACCGCCGTACGCGGAAGAATAATCGTTGGAAGCCGCGCAAACGAGGGAGATCCCTACGTCGCGGATCGCATTGTAAACCGTTTGCAAATAATCGCCCTCGTCGTCCTCGCCAAAGCCCGTCGACGAGAAGCCCGCGGACGTACCCAAACTCATATTAATTACGTCCACGCCCAAAATGATACAGTCCTCCAACGCCGCGAGAATATCGTTGGTTACCGCGCCGCCAAGGTCTTTATCGTCCAAATCGTCGGTGAATACCTTGCAGATCATCAGCTGCGCGTCGGGCGCCGCGCCCATGAACGCTTCGTCGTGATGCACGCCGTCTTTATCCTCGTAGCCGTTCGGATCATAGCCGCCCACGATCCCCGCAACGTGCGCGCCGTGGTTGGAATAGGAAGGATACACGTCGAAATCGTCGTCCGCGTAGTCGTATGCGAACGGGATCTTATCGCTTATGTATACGTCCGAAGCTTTCAGCGTATAATTCGCCGTATCAAGGGATTTCTTCTCCGCACTCAGTTCCTGATCCGCAAAGATCGTTTCTATCCGAGATTTCGGGAACGCGAGATCGACGGTTTCGCTGTAAAATCTTTGGAAAGCGCCGTGCGTATAATCCAAGCCCGTATCCAAAACGGCAACCATCGTTCCCTCGCCGTAGTTTTGGTATTTTTCATAAAATACCGAAGTATCGTAAACGCCCGTCGCGTGTACTTTCGTTTCGTTCATCTGCGCGGCGTTGCCCGTAGCCACATCGTCCGCAGCCGTTTGCGGATAAGCGTACGTTTCCGCCACCACGACGGTATCCACCATGGAAAATTTCTTAATTTGAGAAATATACTTGGTATTCACTTCGATCGCCACGGCGTTATCCACCGCACTGTAACGATCTTGCACCGTATAATTGATCTTCGCCGCGTTCAATTTTGCAAACAGCTCGTTTTGTTGCGCCAAGATTGCAGATTGCGCCGATTTACCGCTTCTCGTTTCCAAATACGTTCCTACGTCCTCGCCCTTTGCGTATTCGAGAATCGAATTCCCTTTCAAGCTCACGATCACCGTGCGCGTGGAAGCGCCCGCAGAAATATTTTCAAGAACGGAAGAATTAAAATTCCCCGTTACGACACCCGTCGTATCAAATTTTCCCGTAACGTCCGTAAAAGACGCCGCCGAATTCGTTTGCGCGTTCGCGTCGACCGCCGCGTCCGTTTCCGCGCGCAAATTGTGTTCGAGCACAAGCGACGCCGTCATCAGCGTTGCCAAGCCCGTACATAAAATTCGTCTAAACCGTTTCGTCATATACCCTCCGAAAAACCGCCGATAGCAATAAAAGACGGATTTTCCCGATTTTTCCTGTTTTGGTAAAACGCCCGTTCGTTTCCCAACGGACATTTTACGCCCATTTTCCACTTTATTATTATAAAGTTATTTTCCCTCTTTGTCAACCTTTTTTATTTAAAGAATATATATTTTTCGATTTTGTCAATATTTTTTCACCCTTCAATCAATTTTATCGATTGAGAACACGCAAAAAAACGAGGGCTGTTCGTCCTCGTTTTTTTTGCGTGTATGTTTTTTTGCTTTCGTGCGCTTCCAACGCTTAAAACAGCTTTCGAAACGCTTCGGGCAGAGGCGCGGAAATCAAAATTTCTTCGCCCGTTACGGGATGACGGAACGCGAGCGCAGAAGCGTGCAAGCCAAGCCGCCCCAACGGGTCTTTCGCCGAGCCGTATTTTTCATCGCCCACCACGCCGTGCCCGATACTTTTCAAATGTACGCGGATCTGATTTTTTCTGCCCGTATCTATTTCCACTTTCAAAAGCGCGTATTCGCCGTTTTCTTTGCAAACGCTATACCGAGTGATCGCCTTTTGTCCCGACGGATCTTGCGTAGAATACACGAGGTTCGTCGCCGTTTCCTTTAAATAGGATACGATGGTATCCTGCTTATTTTCGGGCGCGCCCTCGCAAACGGCGTAGTATTGCCGCAAAGTAACCAACTCGTTCCATTTCATTTTCAGCATGGAATGAAGCTTGATATTTTTTGCAAACAGCAAAACGCCCGAAGTTTCTTTATCGATACGGTGCAAAATGAACGGCCGCGCCGTTTTATCGCGGCTTTGCAACGTCGCGAGCACGGCGGCAAACGCGCTTTCGCGCTCCTTGTCGCTTTCGACAGAAAGCAAGCCCACGGGCTTATCCACGGCGATAAAATCGTCGTCCTCGTACAAAATTTTCAAACGCGGCAATTTTACGCTCGGCGCGCCCTTGCCCCGCGTATTTTGCGTTTTCTCGCCGCCCGCAACGGGGTTTTTGGCAATTTTCACCTCGTCGTCCTTGGCGAGCGCGAAATTATACTGCGTAACCACGCTTCCGTTGACGAGCACCTGTCTGCGCGTTAAAAGCGACTTCACGTTATTGCGCGAGGTGTTGCATTTTTTCAGCAAAAATTCCAATAGCTCGTCGCTGCGGTTGACTTTATAGATCGCGGAAATTTGCAATGCGGGCGTTTTTTGCGCCTTCCGTTCGTTGTTTTTTCGCGGCGTTCGTCTTTGCATACCTGTTTCCTCTTGGCTTTTCTACCGTTTATTATACTCCCTCGCCGCGCGTTTGTCAACAAAGCCGCGCCTCTCCCGCTTGATTTTTCCGCTTTTTTGTGGTATAATCAACGCAAGGAGTAAACGCTATGGCAAATTACGAAACGCTCTCTGCGGAGCGAACGCAACAAATGGAACGGGAATTTTCGGACGGAAATTTTGCGCGCGTGGCTTGTTTGGAAGAACACGCGTTAAGAAGAAACACGAAAACGCACGACGGCGCAACGATCCTGCGCCCCGCTTTCATCCGCGACGTGGATAAAATTTTAAACTGCCCGTATTATAACCGCTATTCGGATAAAACGCAGGTATTTTCCCTTTACAAAAACGACGACATCACGCACAGGAGCTTGCACGTACAACTCGTATCGCGGATCGCGCGCACGATCGGCAGGGCGTTGCACCTCAATTTAGATCTGATCGAAGCGATCGCTCTTGGGCACGATATCGGGCACACGCCGTTCGGGCACACGGGGGAACGGTTCTTGGACGAGCTGTACCGCGCGCATACAGGGCGAAGATTCAGCCACAATATCCATTCGGTGCGCGTGCTCGACCGTATTTTCCCGTTAAATATCACTCTGCAAACGCTGGACGGGATCGCCGCGCACAACGGGGAGTTGGAAATGAGCGAATACCGCCCCCAACCGCTGGATAGTTTTCAGGCGTTCGATACGGCGATTGAAAGCTGTTATACGGATATCGAAGCCGTGAAACGGCTCGTTCCGTCCACCTTGGAGGGGTGCGTGGTGCGCATTTCGGATATTATCGCATATCTTGGCAAAGACCGCCACGACGCGGAAAAGAGCAAGCTGTTCACGCCCGAAGATTTCGAGGACAGCGCGATCGGGAAGATCAATGCCGAGATCGTAAACAATTTGATGGTGAATATCATCGAGCATAGCTACGGCAAGCCGTATATTCGAATGGACGGCGAGCATTTCGCCCTGTTGCAAGCGGCGAAGAAAGAAAATTACGAGCTGATCTACAAACATTCCGCCGTGAAGCAAGCGGACGAAACGATACGGCAAATGATGGAGGAGCTTTACGAAAGACTACTGAAAGATTTCAAAGACGGGAACGCTTCCTCGCCGCTTTTCACCCACCATTTCGCCGATTTGGAAAAGCCCTATTACCGCCGCGCGAACAGCTACCGCGACGAAGAAGCCAATCAGGTCGTCGTGGACTATCTGGCGAGCATGACGGACGATTATTTTATCGATCTTTACAACTATTTATTCCCCAAGAGCACGAAAAAGGTGGAATACAAGGGGTATTTCGATTGAGCGGATACAGCGCAATCCCGTATCATCTTTCCGCACCTGTTTACTTTTCACTATTACTTATAGCTTAAAAAAATCCACCGCGAGGTGGATTTTTCTTTTTACCAATACAATTGTATGCCGTTTGCTTGCAAATGCTCTTGGAAGCGTTTCAGCTCCGTTTCGTTTTCGCGGATTTCCTTAGGCGAAACGCGTTGATCGAGCGAATATGCCGCGAGCAAGCCCGCCACGTCCCCGACGTTCCATTCCACGGGGTGCAAACGGTAGCAGCCGCCCGTTAAATGCGTCGTGCCGATATTCTTGCACGAGGGCAATAAATTCGTCATTCTCACGGGGATCATCGCGCCCAAAGGAATGGTGAAGCGTTCGCTCGGCTTATAGAAAAAGCTGTGCGTTTTCGTGGTGATATGCAGGTCGATCGAATAGCTACCCACGCCCACGCTATCGTAGAAATTGGGATTTCCGCCCAAGCCCACGTGATTTTCCGTAACCGTGAACAGCGCCTTGATACGGCGGCTTTCGCGCACGTAATAGGTTTGCGTTGCGCCGTCCTTCGTGCCCACCGCTTCGGGGCAAGCCGCAAAGAACGGATACCCTTTTTTATCCCCGTTCGGGGCTTCCGTTTGCAACCAATAGAAGAACGAAAGCGTGAACTGCCGCGCTTCCTCGCGGTTTTCTTCCGCGTGCTCGCAATCGAAGGTATTGCCCATAAAATAATCGTTTTGCGGCCAATTGAGCATCGTAACGTCGAACGGCACGCCCTCTTTGAAATGATAGGAATTGACGATCCTGCGATAGGTATACAGCCCGAAAAGCTTGTTCCCTTTTTCGTCCGTTTCGCCGTTGTACATACCGAACAGCTTCGCCTTGCCCGTGGACGAATCGGGACCGTACATACTGAATACGGGATACCGATCGTACGGCGTCATCAGCTTTTTAAAACGCTCGTAATCGGCGGGCTTTTCAATGACGTAATCCCCCGTCTTTCGGTTCTCGAACGCCATCGACCAAGTAACGGGCTGACGGTCCTCGGGCAAAAAGCAATCCAACGCCGACGGTTCGCCCGTCATCGCTTTACTTTCCGCGCCCGTAACGTATTCGCAACCGCTCTTTGCGATCAGATCGCCCTCGTCCGTGCCGTCCAAATAATACTTCGCCACCACTTCCGTATACTCGCCGTCCTTTTTCAAGTTCAGCTTCTGAATTTCCGTACCGTTCACGGGCGCGCTATCCAATTCGTACCCGTAATACACCGTCAAAATACCGCTATCCAGATACGGCTGCAGCATTTCCGTCAACAGAGAAAGCGCCAAACGGGGCGGGTGGGAAAGTCTGCTCACCGACGAGCCGCCGGGGCAGAAAAAGTCTTTCGTTTTCAATTCGTCGATGATGAACGGATGATTGCGATAATAATCGCGCACCTTGTTTCGATAGGCGCGATAGGTCGCCGTGCAACCCGTTTCCTCGATCCATTTATGTTCGTCCGGGGGTACGGCTTGCGAGGTGAGCTGACCGCCGATCCAATCCTCGCGCGAAAACAGCGCGGTTTTTTTGCCCGATTTCGCCGCCGAATACGCCGCCAAAACGCCGCCTAAACTACCGCCGAAAATTGCGATATCCACCGTGATATTTTTCATAATAAACTCCGTCCAAAATAGTTCGCGCCGAGCATTCCCGCGGCGTTTCCCGCCTTTGCCCGCCGCACGTCATAGCCAAGACCCGCCGCAAATTCTTCAAGGGTATCGCCCATGCCGTCCACAACGCCGCCTCCGAGCAAGCAAATATCAAACGGACTCGTCTCTTGGATCTTTGCAAGTGTTTTTACAAGATAGCCTTTCAGCCGCAAAAAGATCGCTTGCGCGCGTTCGTCGCCCGCCGCCACATACGCAAAAATTCGATCTTTTTCAATGCCCGCTTCCGCGGCGAAACGGTTGATCGCTCTGCCCGAAAGATATTGTTCCGCACAGCCGCGCTTGCCGCAATTGCAAGCAAGCCCGTTTTCTTCGATGATATAATGCCCGAAATGCGCGTGATCGTTGCTTTCGTCCGCTTTAATCTCGCCGTTCACGGCATACGCGCCGCCCACGCCCGAGCCGAAGGTGAGCATCACCATACGCTTGGTCTTATATTCTTCCGTGATCGCGATCTCGCCAAGAAGCGCGGCAAGCCCGTCGTTGATCGCAACGGACGGCAAACCGTAGGTCTGCTTGATAAAGCCGCAAATATCGAAGCCCGTATATTCGGGCAAATTTTCCGTAGCAAAGATCACTTTGCCCGTTTTTTCGTCGATCTTTCCCGCCGAGGACACACACACCGCACGAACCTCTTCGCTCATAAAAGGATCGATCGCGCCTTTCAAAGACGCGACGATCCCCTGTAAACCGTGCGAGGTATCGGTGGGCGTCGAAGCAACCTTCAAAAGCGTCTCGCCCTTTACAAGCCCGCTCTTGATATTCGTTGCGCCCAAATCCACACACACTTTCATAAATCTTAACCCTTTACGCTGCCTACCGTCAAGCCGCCCACGAAGAACTTCAACACGAACGGATATGCGCAGACGATGGGAAGCATGCTGATTACGATCATCGCCGCGTCGATATAAGTCTTTTGATTGAGAACGGTCATATCGTCCACGTCTGCAGCCGTCTTGATACGGTTCAAAATGTACATTGCCAAAGGATACAGTTCTTCCGCCATAGGGCTGATATAGAGCAACGCATTGAAATAGTTATTCCAATAGGTAACCGCCGTAAAGAGAGCGACGGAAGCGATAGACGGAATACAGATAGGCAACAAAATTTGCACCAAGATCACCATATTCCCCGCGCCGTCGATACGCGCCGATTCTTCGATTTCCGCAGGCACGCCTTCCAAATTATTTTTCAGAAGGATCATATTATAAACCTGTACCAGGGAAGGAATGACGAGCGCGAACGGCGTATTCGTTAACCCTAGCATTGTCATTACGACGAAATTGGGGACGATACCGCCGCTAAAGAGCATCACGACCATAAAGAACATCATAAAGCCCTTTCTGAACGGCAAGTCTTTTTTGCTCAAAGGGTACGCAGCCATAAACATAAAGCCGACGGAAAGAAGCGTACCGAACAGGGTTACGAGCACCGATACGCCGAATGCGCGATAAAAAGCGCTCTCGGCAAGAACGTAGCCCCAATTAAACCAAGTGATCCCTTGCGGCAGAAACACGACCTCTTTTCCGACCGTCGAAAAGGATTTCGATACAACGTTCAAGATCGGAAACAGGCTGACGAGCGCAACGATCGTTAAAATGGTATAAACGGAAATATTCCAAGCAGGAGATTCGTTTTCGATGGATTTTTTGAAAGGATTTCTCATTACCAAATACCCTCCTGCGCCACTTTCTTCGAAATATAGTTTGCCGAAACGATCATGATCAAGGAAATGATCCCGTTAAACAGCCCCACTGCCGTGGACAGCCCGTACTGACCGCCCATTTCGCCCAAACTGATTTCATAAACGTAAGTACCGATGATCTGCCCCGAATCGTAGGTGTACGGCGTGATCATCGTATATACCTGTTCAAAGCCCGCTTCCATCAAATAACCCAAACGAATGATGAGCATGGTGATGATCGTGGACGCGATCATGGGAATGGTGATGCTGAACGCTTGGCGCGTTTTCGAAGCGCCGTCCATTCTCGCCGCCTCGTAAAGGCTTACGTCGATAGAAAGAATCGCCGCCACGTAAACGATCGAGCTATACCCGATCTCTTTCCAGCCGTTGAGCGCAACGACCAACCAAGGGAAGATCGCAGGCTCGCCAAACCAATATACGTCGATCCCGAACAAAGAGTTAATCGGTCCGTCGACGGCGAGCAGATCCTTGAAAATACCCGTGATAACTACCCACGATAAAAAGTGCGGCAAGAACACCATGCTTTGCACGAAGGTGGAAAAGCCTTTGTTTCTTACGTCGGCGATCAACACCGCCAAAAAGACGGGCAACGGGAACAGGATCACGATCTTCAAAATACTAATATACAGCGTATTGAGAATGTATTTTCCGATCGTGGGATCGGAAAAGATCTTAATGAAGTGCTCGAACGTCCAATCCGCTCTGAGGAACGCCTCGATCGGTCCGTAACGACCGATCAGCATTTCCCCCTTAAAGCCCATCAGCAAACCGACCATCGGCAGATAGGAAAAGACCAACGCCAATACCACGGCGGGGATCAGAAAGAGATACAGCGATTTATATCGTTGGAAAAGAACTTTTTCGTGTTTTTTCATTTTCCGCCCCCAAAAGCTTATTTGTTTAAATACCAATTATTGATCGCGTTGGTCGCCGTCGTACCGCCGTTCGCCTTGAAATGCGCCAACAGCTCCGAGAACGAGCCAGTGCCGTCTCTCATCATCAAATAGAATTGTCTTTGCGCGTATTGCTCGATATACGAACGGTTTTTCGAATATTCGGTGATGGGAGGCAACGCGTCTGCTACGTTATATACGCCCACTTCGTCCGCATCCGTCATCAATTCGTCCCAAGCGCGGTACATTTCGGGCGTTTTACGGATACGCGCCTTCCAATATTCGGTATACACCTCTTCGTTGCTGCCCGTCAAATAATAGTCCGCGGTATTCATCTCGTCAAAATTTTCCATCAAGGGCTGATAACCGTCGCGTGCGGTATACGTCCAATGCACGCCTTCTTCCCCGATCACGCTCTCGCGGAAATTATGCGCCTCGTCGGTATCCGTCAATTTGGAATTGATCCAATCGATCACGTAGCCCGCGTTTTCCGCCATGTAGAACGGAATCGCCATAATATAGGTATAGCCGCTCGTACGGTACACCTTTTCTTCACCGTCGGCGTTTTCTAACGAACGAAGATAGGAAAGAGCGTTAGGCACGCCGTCGGGAGCCAAAGTGTCCTGCTCGCTGATCAATGCGTTTTCTTCCATAATGTTTACGACCGAGCCGACAGACCAAAGCGAGGTCGCCAATGCGGCGGCTTGACCCGAACCGAATTCCTGCAACGCCTTAGAGGCGTCTTTATCCTGTACGTCTTGCTTAATTAAGCCTGACGAGAACAAATCGTGCATATAGTCTACGTAATCGGTATAACCGGGCGCGTCCATATAGAAGCGGACTTCCGTTTGTCCGTCAATCGTGTATTCCTGCCATTCGCTGTAAATGCCGAACGCCGCCGAAATCGGATAGATCAGCGTTTGGTTTTTATCAAACGTTAACGGCGTGATCCCCTTTTGCGTTTTGATCGTTTGCAGCACCGTCTTAAGTTCCTCTTTCGTCATGGGAACGGATAAGTTCAATTCGTTCAAAATAAATTTATTGAAGATAATGGGGTTTTCGATATTATCCGAAGAAGCCTTTTCGGGGATCCCGTAAATTTTTCCGTCTACCGTTACCACGTCCCAAGAACCGTCGCTGATCACTCTTTTGATTTCAGGTCCAAATTTATCAAGTACCTCGTCCAAGGGCAACAGCATTTCTTCCGCAATCTGATCGGCAAATTGCGCGGAAGTCAATTTCATCGCATGATAAGGCGCGCGCGCCGTCAAATCGTTTCTGAGCGAAGTGCTCGCGTCGCTTCCGGGAAGCTGATAATATTGCACGTCGTAGCCCGTCAATTCCTCGATCCTGAGCGCGTTAGGGTCTGCATTGACCGCGCTGATATCCCGCCCCGAGCTGGGCATCAAAACGTTCAGATCGATCTTTTGATTTAAATCGATATCCATGTTAACTTCCGAATCGCCCCCGCCGAAATCGCAAGCCGTCAATGCCGAAAACGCCATGAGTGCGGCAAGCGCGCCGCTGAAAAATTTAGTTGCTTTCTTCATCATTATCACCTCTGTGTTTTTTTATCAAAGTTATCGCCGCGATCGCCGCCGCGCCCGCGATCACGCTAACGCCGCCGAGCGTACCGCCGCAACCCGCCAAAACCGAGCCCGTCGAACCGCCGCTCGATTGGTTGCCGTTGTTTTCACCGTTTTCGCCACTTTGGTTGCCGCCGTTTTCACCGCTACCGTCGCCGTCCGTAACAGGTTCGTCCGCGTCGGCGGTATAATCGTCAAGGCCGAGATAATCGGGTGCGTTCTTGTCCTTTTCCACGATCAACACGGCATTGGAAACGCGCCGTTGCGAACCGTCGGAGGGCGAATTGCACAAAATCAAATCGCTTCCGTCCTGCGAACGCAGGAAGGTAGAAGAACCGCCGCCGTCAAGCTCCAACGCGTATTTCGCGCCGAGCGCCAACGCAAGATCGGCTTCCTCTTTTACCGTACAGCCCGTACTCGAATTTCTTTCGTCGATCACAGCAAGGAACATCGTTCCGTCGGGCTTGATCCCGATCATCGTTCTCGCGCGGTTCACGCCGCCGCCGTTTGCGTCGCTCGCGTCCGTATGCGAGGAAAGCGTAGGGATCACGCCGTTGTTGACGAGAATTTCCCAGCCGCCTACCACGTAATCCATTCCCGCAAAATTGCCGTCGGGCGCGTTGATCACGCGGAATTCCACGCCGTATTTAAGGGCTTTGGAAAGCAATTCCTGCGCTTTGCTTCCCTCTTCCGCAACGATCGCGATCTGCCCCGAAGAGAGCGTGAGCAGTTTATCCGCTTTCACCGAAGCTTTACAGATAAGCTCCAAGGGTCGCACCGTCGTTAAAGTGGAATTCTCATCTTTGAGCGAGGCTTTGTATTTAATACAGCCGTTCACCGCCAGATTTTGCGCCGTAGTATAAATGGAAATTTCGTCGCCCGTGGGCTTTACGTTTAAACCCGCAATATCCAGACGATAGGATTTTCCCTCGCAGGAAAATTCTAAAACGTCCTTCGTTTCCGTCAGTCTGCCCACCACGGCGTTGCCGTTATTATCAAAACCGAATGCGTTCTTATTCGCAAACTGACCGACTTTGATAACTTCGCCTTTTTGCACCAAGCTGTCGATCGAATAACCCGTTCCGTCGAAAAAGTCGCCGTTGGTGGCAAAAAGCACCTGTCTGCCCGTGTCCGCTTCGAAGTCCGCCGCAATCGCGGAAACAGTCGAAAGCGTTACGCCGCCGCTACTGTTTCTCACGTCGTGCACGACGAATTCGTAATCGCTATCCGCCGTGGGCTTGAATTCGGTGTAGAAAAGCTTTTGACCGTTGCCGTTTTCCGTATAATTATAATATTTATAAGTACCGTATGCCGCCGTCGCCTGTGAATCGGGTGTTCCGAAATCAGCGATCGTTGCCGCGGAAGCCACTTGATTGACGGTCATCGGCGTTAAGAGCATAAGCGCCGCCAAAGCCGTCAAAATTTTCTTCTTCATTCTTCCACCTCTTTATTTTTTTGATTGTTTCGTTATTGTGATTGCAAGGCTTTCCCACGGGATTGCCGCGCGCGCAGAGCCTGCGCTCCCAAGCGGTCGTTTTTCGTTGCGGTTTTCAGCCGCTCCCGCATATGACCTTACCGTCATTGCGAGGCGGCATAGTCCGCCGTGGCAATCTCGTATCAATTTCAGCCTCATTTGTCATTCTGAGCGTAGAGAAAGATCCCTTTTTTGAGATTCTTCGTCGCTTCGCTCCTCAGAATGACAAATAGGAAATTATTCTTCTTTAAAAATCGTAATAAGAAATCGTAACTTTTTGACCTACTGCCGTAGAAGCAATTCCGTGTAATGATTGTCTAACCGTTTTTTGCGGGCTAGAGGTATCATTTGCATCAACTGTAGCATTTCCATTAGGCATAATAAGCAAATAATAATCCCCGTCTCCGTAATTGGTTTGATAATCGACAAGTGCATTGTAAAACGAGGAAGTATGATTAGCAATTGTTTCTTCTCCCTTTTCTGTATACGCTGTACCCAAAGCCCCATAACTTTTTACAACGCATTTTGTATTCTTGTTAATAACAATTGCCGCAGTATATCCCGTCGTATTGCCATCGCTCGTCGTAGAAATATTCAAAGTACTAGCAGACGTATGCAACCTCATCGCAATAGACTGGAAGCCTGATTGCCCGCCTTGATGTTTTTGATCTACGCTAAATTGTGCTTGCGCTCCCGATGCCATTTTTATTTCAGTTGTACCAATCGTAACGGTAATTTCATCATTGACTACTACGGAACGAGTAAATTCCGTTATTGCACCATTTTCATCTGTAGCTGTAAGCGTACAATTATAAGTGCCCGCAGTATTCCATTTAACATTAGCCGATTTGACAGCCATCGTTACTTTATCCCCATTATTATCCGACGTTTCAAAAGTACCATTATCATCGGTAACGGTAATATTTTCAAGCAAGGTTTGGTTATCAAACGTACCGTTATACTTCACGTTCAAAGAAATCGTTTCCGGCGTAGATACGATAGGCGCGGCGTTTTGATAGGTAGTAAACGCCGTGTTTTCCGTCAATGAAATCTGAACGCAGTTTCCATAATTGGAAATGATCTTATTATGCATAAAAGAACGGATATTATCTTCTGTTGTTACGCCATACGAAAGATAATTGCTCGACTGTTGCACCACGATAGCAAAACCACCAGCAGGAACCTGCATATTTTGAGCAAACCCCGTTGCACCCGTAGCAATGGTTGTCGTACTTCCTGCACGCGTAGGATTTTCCGCATTAACAAGTTTATTGTTTTGACCGTCGCGGCCTTCTACAACAATCCCGTTTTTATCTACAATCACTGCATCGCCGTAACCACCGCCAACGCTAACCGTATGTTCTTCACTCGTCGTATTATAGAAAATACCGCTAACAGCACCAAACGTCGAAGAAGTATCTTTCGTCAAATAGAACATTACTCCTCCGTCGTAGTTATAATATTGCGAGCTATCACTTTGCAATTCTACTTTGAGCGGGTTTGCGTATGTACAATCAACCACGACCGTAGTTTTGCCGTTGGCAAGCACCGTCGTTGCGTTATCTTCCGCCGCCACGCAATTATAACCGTCAAGCGTAGGCGTTCCCAATTCGATCTTCGAACCGATCGTCGCTTTGATCGGCTTCGACTTAATCACCGTTTCGCCGCCCGAAACGTTCGTGCCCACGCGGTATTCTACCGTATAAGTGGTTTCTTCGTCTAAAACGGGGGTTACGTAGTTCGTTTCCAGCCAAGTTTTCGCCGTAGGCGAAGGCGCGTCGGAAGCCGTATCCGCTATCGCCATTTGCGCCACGTACGCGATCGAACGAACGTTATCGTTACGAACGGCAAATTGCGTATCGTCTCCCGCTTGCACGTACCCTACGCCGATAAATTCCCGCGCAAGGTTTTCCTCTCTGATCCCCGTAATCGAGCCGTAATAATGATAATACGTAACGTCTGTTTCCGTTCCGTCTACCGTTTCTTTTATCGTCGTCGTTTTCAAATTCGTATTTGTAAAATCAACCGTCGTCGAAACGTTGATGATACGCGTGTAATCGCTCTCGCCGTCGTTATCATTATCCGTTTCGGTATATTCGTATTGTTGTTTTTCTTCGCTCCAAGTTGCCCAATCGTACGCCTTTTTATCGCCAAAAACGTATTCTTGCGTTAACGGCGCGGTTTTTTCGTATTCCGCAGGCGCGATCAGCACCCCGAACGTAGCGTTGCCGCCGATCGTTTGCGCCGCCGTATACGCATCTGTAGAAATCAATAATTCGAAGCGTAAGCCGTTATCTTCGGGATTGACGGACGAGCTTTCCGTCGCCGCGTCGAGATAACGCACGGAAGCGCCGACGTTCATTTTAATACCGTCAGCGTGATCGGCAAGGGTTTCCGCGCTCGCCGTTAAAGCCGTCGCGCCAAAACCCGTACAAAGCGAAATGCCCGCCGCCAATGCGGCGATTGCGATTTTTTTCATTCCTTTCATTTCTCTATCCCCCTATCAACCAAAGAAGAACGGGTCTTTTTGCGAACCCTCTTCCGTATCCGACGAGCCGTAAGTATAACTCACCGTTACGATATCTTCCGAGAGAAGAAAAAGAATTTCTATTTGCAAGTTTTCATAAACTCGTTTCATTTTTTTCTCCGTATAACGCCGCGTCGGGCGGTTTAACAAACTCCGTTAAACCGCCGCCGCGCGTTCAGTTTTTTTGTTGCTTTACAATTCTTTGCAAGGAATTATTCTTCCGTCTTCGTTGCAAACGTAATCGTCTTCTTTAAGCCCGTAAGGTTTACCTTCATACCGATATTAACGTGCGTATTTACATACCCATCGCCTTCAAGTTTAGCCCAACGCATCGAAAGCAAGAAGCTCGTCGCGTCGGAATTAGTACCATCTGCACCGCGCCCGGTTGCGATGATCAAATACTCGCCGTCGGCAGGTTTCCATTCCGTAAACGCCATCGTATCATATTCTTTCCACGTATTCGCCCCAACAACTCTTTCAGAGAACGTAGTAGAGCTATACGTATATCCGCTGGTGCCGTCATACATCATTCTGATCTCGCCGTATTTATTCAAAATGATCGCAACGCCCTTGGTATCAGCTGCCATACCGCTGGAAAGCGTGCCTTTATAATCAGGCGTGAAGATCACGTATTTATAGGTGTTGTTTGCCGTAGGACAAGCCGTCGTACCGTCAACGATACATACGTCGTTTTGTTCGTCTACCTGTTGCGACTTTGTTTCGCTCGTCGTGGGATAGGTGAAGCTGAGCGTGAATAAACCTTCCGAAACGTTCACTTCACGGGTAAACGCCGTTTTGTTGTTGTTCGCATCTACAACTTCCAAATTGAACGTATACGTTCCCGTCGTCGTTGCATAATCGCTTTCGCCGCCCGTAATATTGATCGTCAAACCGCTCGCTACGTCGTCGGAAATTTCAAACGTTCCGTTATCGTCGGTATAACCAACGCCCGCAACAAGCTGTGTTTTTACCTCGTCAAGCGTCGTACCCGTATAAACGGTGAGCGCAGTGGCAGAGATTACGACGGGCGCTTGATCTGCGTACGCCGTCAACGCGCCCACGTTCGTATCGGACGATTTAATGCGTACGAGCGAGCCGTAGTTTTCACCGACGTTCTTCAAAAGGAAGCCTCTGCCGTCCGTATTGAAGTTGTTCGTACCAAGATAATCGTTGCAAACAACGATGGCAAAACCGCCTACGGGAATCACCATATCTTTCGCATATTCCGATCTGTCGATATAGAGAGAAGAGTTCGTTCTTACGGGATTTGCTTCGTTCATCACTTGCCCGTTCGCGCCGTCGCGACCTTCGATCGCAACGCCGTTCGCCGTAACGATGACCGCTTCGCCGTAGCTGCCGTTTACGCTGACGGTGATCGCCGCCGCGCCCGTATTTTTAATAACGTACGCGCCTTCCTTCAACGCTTCCGCAGGGCTTTCGCTGTATTCGCAATAGTATTGCCCTTCAAACGCAAGAGTTACCACGCCGTCCGCGTTGTCGTTATAGTTGTTGTCTTTTTGTACTTCCACGATGATCTGAGGCAACGCTTCTTCAATAATGAGCGTTCTCGTCGCCGTGCCCGTTTTGCCCTTGCTGTTGGTTACGCTGTACGTGATCGTATAAGTACCTGCAACGGGTTCAAGCGGATCGAATTCTCCAAAGCTGATTTCGATTGCTTCTTCCAAGTCCGTATCGTATTCGTCCTCTACCGTAACGTCGAACGCCCAATCGTCGGCATAGTCAAGCGCGTCGCTAGGATACAATTCCATCGTAGGCTCTCCCACTGTAAGCACGGGCGCGCTGTATTGCGTTTCTTCGCCGCCCTGTTCGCCACCTTGCTCACCGCCTTGTTCACCACCCTGTTCGCCGCCTTGCTCGGTGCCGTTGTCGGGTTGCTCCGTCGTGTCGCAAGCCACCGCGCCGCCGATCATCGCAAACGACATCGTAAGCGCCAAAATTGCCAATAAAAGTTTTTTCATCCTTTCATCCTCCTAATATATTTTTATTCCTTATCCAATAAAGTACTCGCGTACGTTATTCCTTCTTTTTGCGCATGCAAACGATCACCGCCGCGCCGAGCGCGCAAAGCGCAACGCTTACGCCGCCGATCACGCCGCCGCAACCCGACGAGCTTTCATTGCCGTTATCGGGCGTTGTGGGAAGCGCGGGCGTACCGCCAGAGGGTTCGTCGCCTGCGGGAGGCGTTTCAGCCTTCGGTTCTTCCAAAATTTGAATCTTGGTATCCAACAGCGAGCAAAGCTCCTTCATCGTTTCGTTCACACGCGTTCCCGAATAGCCCGTAACGAATTTGCGAACGCCCGATTCCTTCGTGAGCTTATTCACTTCGTCGTAGATCGCGTCCAGCTCATCCGCCGTACCGTCGGGCATCGCCAGAATTTCTTCGAAGCGAGCCTGTAACGCGGCGATCTTTTCCGCCGTCGTACCGCCCGCGGGCAGATAGATGCGGTTCGCACGATCCAAAACGGTATCGAAATACGCCTTTAACACCTTTGCCGTATCGTCGTGGGGAAGCACCGCGGCGTTTTTGTTCACGCCCGCCTTTAAGACGTCTTGCACGTCTTGATGCCCGATGACTTGCGTGGAACAGAAGATCACGTAGCCGTTCGCGCCGCCCTTATACGAAGCTTCGATCTGATAGCAGTTTTCATACGCAGGCAAGCCGCTGTAAGAAGAAGCAATCCCCGTATAATAGTAGCACTTCGACCCCGCCGCCACGATCATTTGGCTCACGCCGCTCAATACTTCCGTATCGGAAGTGAAGTACGCCATCGGCGTTGCAATGTCGATCCAACCGTTTTTAAACCAAGTCTGCCAATCCTGTTTCTTTTGTTCCTTGTTTTGCGTGATCGAGCTGAACACCGCCGTCGAAAGAATAATATCCTTTTCCAGCTTGATCTCTTTATATACGCGTTCCACAAAGTCGGTTACCGCTTGCATACGGAACTCGCACCATTTATTGTAGGTCGCGTTACTGGATATGATAAATTTCGAACGGAATTGCTTGATCAGCTCTTGCAGGTCCGTCTTGGTCAATTCGTTTTCTCTGCCGAGGGATTTTGCAAACGCCTTCATCGCGTATTCGGTGAAGCCCGTATCTTCCGTTTTGCTCGAAACGGGATAACGGATATAGTCGAGGTTCAGCCCCGCGATATCGGGATTTTTCGTTAACAGCTCTTTATAATAAGTAATTAAGAAATCCTGCACCTCGGGATTGACGGGATCGATAAAAAGATACTCGCCGCCCTCGTTTTTCTGCGTTTTCGTGCCGTCCGCATTATACATCAGCCAATCGGAATGTTCGCTTAAAATGCGGATATTTTCGTCCAAGCCCACGTAGAAATCTTCCACCCAAGCGTGCACCTCGATGCCGCGTTCCTTCGCCAAAGCGACGAACGCCGAAAGATAATCGGGATAGTCGCCGTAGGACGCGCTTTCAAAATCCTTATGATAATCCACGTACTCCGATTTGAACAGGGAATAGCCGTTGTAGAACGCTTCCACGAAAATGAGGTTCATACCGATCTCTTGATAGGTATCAAGCGTTTCCGTCAACGCCGCCAACGTTTTTTCCGTGGGTCTGTGCCAAACCGCGCGCGCCGCTACGGGCTTGCTTTCCGCGCTCATCGCAAGGATCTCGTAAGCGAGGTCTTCCACCTCCAGCTTTTGCGCGTTGTAGCTCATCATTGAACGGGTCTTTTCAAGCTCCGTCCATTCGTTCTTTTCAAGCTGCGTTTCGATCGTTTCCTTCACGCTTTCCAACGAGGCAAGCAATTCGTTTACGCGCGTGATCTTCTCCGATAACGCCGTGCCGTCTACGTCGTAAAGCTGATCGATCTTGGCTTGCGCTTGCGCCGTGATCCCTTTCACCGTCGTTTGTACGTTGATAAAGAAGCTGTGCAAGCTCGTCGTAATGGAAATTTGTTTTTTACTTTCGTCGATCGAAACTGCGGCGCCCAAAGGTATAGACGAGCGGATAAAATCTCTGCCCACGCCGTGGCCGCTGATCACGTAGCCGCCCACGGGAATAGAGGAAACGTTCACGCCGCGTTCCACAACGTTTCCGTTGCTGTCCACCGCCGCTTCGTAACCGTGTACGTTCGTGCCCGTGCCGCTCGATTCTTTATACGACCAGCCGTAGCGGTAGACGATCGTTTGATCTTCCCCGCGATACGCCGCGTATACGCCGTCGGGTTCACCTACGCCGAATCTGCCGTCGTTTTGGTTAAATTCGTCGTTGGGATCGTCCGCGTTACGGTATACGTAATCGTAAGTGTACGTTACCGGCTCGCCGCCGAAGCGGATATATTCAAAGCCTTTCAAGGAAAGCTCGTCGCCTATGCCAAACCGCAAGTTTTCCACCAATCTGCCGCGCGTGCCTTTGCCGTAGGAAGAAAGCACGAAGCCGTTATCGGGAATCTCCATACCAGAGCCGTCGCCCGCGCCCACGGGAAGGAAGCCCGTTACCTTAAACGCGCCGCTTTCCGCGTCGAATACAGCCGCCATTTCGCTGCCCCATTCGTTTTGTCCCGTCTTTGCGCCGAAATCGTAATCGTAATAAACGGTCATTCTTCCTGTACGGTTCCCGTTTAAGGAATCAACGGCAATACGCGCGCCCGACGAGGATTCCACCGCTTTATCCACGACCTTGAAGCCGTTTTCGCCCGTTACCGATACCTCGTCGCCTACCGCTACTTCAAACGCGGAAGCGTTCGAAAGGGAAAGCACGTAGCCGCCCACGGGGATATACGTCGCGCCGTCGCCCGCACTATTCACCTGCGTAACGACGTATTTTTTATTTAAGTATTCTACGGTATATTCGGTATATTCGCCCGTTCTGCCCGTCGTAGTCGTAGGATATTCCGCCGTAAAGACAATTGCGTCCGCGCTTTGCAGCTTCGCCGTATCTACGGTTTCCGAAGCGTTAACGAGCACGCCGCTCGCAGCGATATCTACGAAACTTACGGGATCGGTATAAACGCCCGTAAGGCTCGCGCCGTCCACCGTTACCGTCAACCCCGTTTGCGAGAACGTACCCGTATCGGATTCGTCAGCGGCATAGCCCGTCGCCGTAGGAAGCGCGGCAACGCCGAGCGTAACGCAAAGCGCCGTCGCGAGCGATAAAAGCCCCGCAAAGAAAATGTTTTTCCGTTTGATTTGCATACTTTTCCCTCTCTATATTCCTTCTATTATTTTTCTTTTACCGTTAAGCCTACCTCGAACATTCTGCTCCAAGGCATCTCGCAAGTTTCGATCTCGTACGCCTTGGCGATATTCGGGAATTTTTCCGCTACGTAATTATGTAAAAGCGATTTGACGAGCCTTGCCACCTCGCCGTTTTTGCCGTCGGCGTGGAAATAATCCAAGCCGTCGATCTTGGGGAGTACCTCGTCGCAGACGTATTTCCGAACGAACGCGCAATAGCCGATATCCTCGTATATGCGCTCCGCCGTGAACGCCCTGTGAGTTTGCGTATCGCCGTAATAATAATGCAATACCGATTGGCAGATCGCCGTGCCGAGGGTATTCGACGAGGTATTCCAGCCCGCATAACCGCAAAGCGAGAACATCCCAAGTTCCGCTTCGATCAGCCGCGCCCATTCCTCGTCGCCGCCGTTGCAATAGGCGATATCCGCCGCCGCGACCCGCTTGCCGCTTTCTATCGCTTCTTTCATCTTCTGCGTAAAGGCGGGCAGATTTCTCTTTTCGTATTGCTCGCCGCCCTTTTCCGAGATATTTTTCATCTTGCCCACGGGCAGATTGCAAAAGAGCAAAATATCCGCGTCCGCTTCGCATTCCGCCAAAATACAGCCCGCGTTTTTAATCTGCGCCGCGACGCTTCTTTGCACCTCTCGGTCCTCGTATAAGGGCACTACTTTTTTGCAGTCCTCGCAGGGATAAACGGGGCAGATTTTAGGCGCGCCGCCCTTCAAGCCGTTCACCGCCGCCGCCAAAAGCGTCATACCCACTTCGTCCGCGCCGGGATAGATATCCACTTGCTTGTTTTCGTTTTGCAAATATTCTTTCACCGATTGCTGATCGATCGCCGTATAGCCGTACGGCGAGGAATCGTCTTGGGGAATTACGAATTTATCGATGATATTTCCCACGTACGAAATCGCCTTTTTCAGCGCGGAAAGATTGGTTTTTCTGCGGTTTAAAAAGTCGGCTAAATGCCCGCCGATCTTTTCATCGAGCGCGGCGACCGTTTGCGCGTAGTCCGCTTCGTCGATCAACCCCAAGGCGTATTTATGCTCTGCCTGACCGCGCAAAAAAATTTCTTTGCCGCAGGTTTCGTAATAATCGGGTTCTTCGTCGGAAGAAGAATAGGACGGACAGCGCATAATCAGCGCGAATGCGTAGATTTTGAGCGCGGGATTTTCCTTTTTGAGCGTTTCCAACAACGAAAGGCGGGAAAGAAGCTCGTCTTCCGTGCTTTGGTGCAAACGCGAGGGAACGATTCCCCCGTAAAGCAGCATATCCACCGAAAGCACCAACGCGTACGCGCCCGCACATTCCCTTTTTAAAAACGCCGCAACGCCGTCAAATTCCGCAGGGCGTTTCTTTTCGCCCAAAAGTCCTTGTTCGGGACGAACCAAGCAAAAATCGGGGTTTTGCTCGCTTAAAAACGCGGCAAAGGAATAATTGCAAGGTCTTTCGTCCAAAGGAAGATATACGATCTTTTTCATAGAGATGTTCTCGATTTTTTATTTTAATTTCAGCACTTTGTTAAAGCGTTCCGTAACCAACGCGGGGCGAGTGATTGCAGAACCGATCACGACGGCGTAAGGATTTAACGCGCCGATCTGTTCAAGCTGCCCAACTTCGTAAATGCCGCCCTCGGCAACGACCTTGGTGTTTTTCACCGCTTTCAAAACTTCCGCAACGAAATTTACGTCGGGCAATACGGCGTTCTTGCTTTCCGCAGTATAGCCGCGAAGCGTCGTGGAAATATAATCAAAACCAAGCCTTTCGGCGTTGATCGCTTCCTCTACCGTGGCGATATCCGCCATCAGCTCCACGCTCGGCGCTTTTTTTCTTGCGTACGCCACCAATTCTTCCAACGTTTCCCCGTTCGGACGGATACGAAGCGTCGCGTCGATCGCTACGCAGTCGGCTTTCGTGGCAAGCACCAAATCGATCTCTGTTTTCGTGGGGGTTATGTAGATCTCGCTATCGTCGTAATCCTGCTTCACCAAGCCGATCACGGGTACGTCTACCTCGCTTTTGATCGGGTCTACGTCGTAATACAGCGCGCGTATCCCGCAAGCGCCGCCCGCTACCGCCGCTTTCGCCATATATCTCATAATATTTAAGCCGTGTAACGGCTCGCCAACTCCCGCTTGACAAGATACGATCAATCCGCGTTTTAACATATTCGATCCCTCCATTTTTACGCCGCGTATCGTTTGGGTGTTTTTCGGGCGCCCGCGCCCGAAGCTATCAATCGTTTTTTTCTTTGTTTGCGTTGAGCAAACAAAGAAAGGCGCGCCTTTGCCAAAAACACCTCTGGTATTATTGTACTTTCTCTTTTACGATTATATCATAGCTTTTTTACATTGTCAATATTTTTTCACAAATTTTTATAAAAAGAAAAAATATTTTCATTTTTATGTTTGGATATTTTGAAAAATTTTTTCATTTTTGGAAATTTTTTCTTGATTTTAATTTGCGATATAAAAAAGTAACGCCCCCGAAATTTCCTCGTTTCGGGGGCGTTTTTACCTTGAAAAGCTTGTTTTTATGAAATTTTTTTCAAAATCAGCGTCTTAATTTCGAATTGACGGAAACCAAGCGACAAGTTTCGACCTTTTCCGAGCAATCGCAAATTCTCTTCCAACATATCGCTTTCGAAAATCTCGTACTCGCCGTTTAACGTCAGCTCGCAATTCGTCAGCGAACGCTCACATTCGTAAAGTCGCAAGACGATCCCGTCGCCGTCCTCGGCGAATTTCACCGTTTCCAAAACGATATTCGGCGCGGTTACGCCCTGTATGGGCAGCGAAACAGGCACGCCCGCCTTGACGGGTTTGCGGTTGAACGCATACGCGGGCAAAGTAACCGCTTCCGCTGTAAAACCGCCCTCGTGCGGGAGGATCGCATACGAAAAATACTTCACGCCCGCCTCGCCCACGGTATCGGGGCGCTTGCCGCTCTTTAAAAGAGATAAGCCCATTTTGCCGCCCTCTACGCTCACGCCGTATTTTCCGTCGTTGAGGATCGCAAGCCCGAAACGGGGTTCGGAAAGATCCGTCCACTTATGATTGCAAACCTCGTATTTCGCTTGCTCTTCCGAGGTGTTGCGCGTCGTCGGGCGTTCGATATACCCAAACTGGATCTCGCTCTTATATTGCGACGCGGCGAGCGTGGTATCGAACTCCGCGCGAATAAATTTGTGTTCGTCGCAAAAATCCAACTTGCTTTCGAACGCGATCTCTTTTTTAAAGGTATAGAACACGGTATCCTGCGTGAGTCGGCTCTTGCCCGCAAGCAAATACACCGTGCGGATACGAAGCTCCAACGCGCCGCAAGCGACGATCTCGCTACTTTCCACTTTCACTTCGCAAGGCTTTTTGCGATAATCCGCGTCCACGTCCCAATTATCCCAAAGATAAGGAACGTCCTCGTATACGCAAATTTCGTTGAGCGCGCCTTTCGCAAGCTCTCTGCCGCCCGATTTTAAGGAAACGATTTTTCCCTCGCGAACGACGGCTTCGTAGTACGGCGTAACGATCCAGTCGCCGTCCACAATGAACTCGCCCGTCGGCTGAATTTCTTTGCCGAAAGCATACGGAGCAAATTCGTACAGCGCAATACGCTTTTCGTTGCCGTCCAAATCCAAATAACTCTGCACGCCCGTCGCGCTTTCCAACGCTTCCTTTCTTTCAAATGCAAGGGTGTTGAAATACCGATCGCCTGCGAATAACCCGTTCAATCTTTCCAGCGCCGCCGCATTTTCCGCAATCGCCTTTTCGTGTACTTCGTGAATACAAGTTCCCGGCAAAATATCGTGGAATTGGTTGAGCATCAAGGTATCGTAACATTCGTCCGTAACCGCTTTCAACGAACGGTCGTTCCAACCCACCGACAACAGCTCCGCGTCTTTGAGCGCACCCTCCAACCTGCGATTTAAACGCTTGATTTCGTGATTGGTCGTCAGCGTACCGCGGTGCAATTCCAAATATAATTCGCCCGCATAAGTAGGCAACCGTTCGCCCGCAAGCCGCGCCATAAACTCGGACACGGCGGTATGCTTCACTTCCGCATACGGATAGGTTTGCTCCGTCTTGATTCCCGCTTCCACCATCTCGCGCGTAGGTCCGCCCCCGCCGTCGCCGTAGCCGTAAGCGATCAGCACGTTCTGCGTCAGGTGCTTGTTCATACGCTTTTCCAACCGTTGCGTGACAAATTCCGGGTCGGCTTTGCTTTGAATGGTATTGAAATGCACCAACACTTCGCTCCCGTCGATCCCCTGCCACACAAACGATTCGTACGGGAATTTATTCGTATCGTTCCAGCTCAGCTTGGTCGTGAGGAAATAGGGCACGCGGCAACCTTGCAGAATTTGCGGCAACGCCGCGCTGTACCCAAAGGTATCGGGCAACCAAAACACGTCCGCTTCGTAGCCGAAATTTTCTTTCAAAAACCGCTTGCCGCGCAAGAATTGACGGATAATCGATTCGCCGTCCGTCAAATTACATTCACATTCCACCCAAGTGCCGCCGTTCGGCTCGAAGCGCCCCTCTTTGACGAGCGTTTTGATCTCTTCAAAAAGCTCGGGATAATCCTTTTTCAGCCAATCGAGATACACCGCCGACGACATGATAAACCGATACTGCGGATACTCTTTTAAAAGGGTTACGGCGTTGGCGGCGGTGCGCGCCGCTTTGTGTCTGCTTTCTTCCACCGTCCAAAGCCAAGCGGTATCCAAATGGCTGTGCCCGATCACGCCCGCAAACGGCGTTTTTTCCTCGCCGCAATCTTTGAGCGAAAGGAAAAACGCTTCCATCGCCGCGTTCGCCCTTGCAAGCTCTTCCCCGTTGGGGCGGTGGTGCGGAAGCACCGTCAAAATTTCAAACAGCTCCTCGTAAACGCGATACGCCGCAATTTTGCGGCTATCCCCTTCTTTCATACAACGGAAATACGAAACGAGCAACTCGGAATTATCCAAAAACGCCTTCACCGTGGGATTGATATCCACGATAGAAATTTTATTGTATACCCGTTCGGGGCGGTAGCCGTTAACGGAAAAGGTCTGCTTCTTTTCAAACGGCATCGTGCCGTAAAAGGTATGCGAAGCGTACCCTTCCACCGTGATCTGCGCGCCTTGGGGAATATTTTTCAGCGATACGAATTTATGGCAACGGAAGATCGCGTCTTTGCCGTTGGGGAGATAATCCGTCATTCCAAACGGCTTCCCGTCCGCTTTCAAAAGGTTTTCCACCGCGCCGTTTTCCACGTAAAGATAGGGATTTTTCGCTGCCGTGGAATAGGTGAAAGTAAAATTCCCGTACGAAAAATCTTCCCCCCATGTTTCCCCTTTGGAAATGGGCTTTCCGTCCAAAAGCACCGAAAGCTCCTCTTCGCTTTCAATCAAATACTCCGCGTAAAAATCTTTGAGCCGAACGATCTTCAATACCAACCGATCGAGCTGTTTCAAGTTGACCATAACGCGCCCCCTTAAATGGATTTATCCGAAACGGCAAGCGCCGCGTTCAAAGAACGCTTGCCCGATTCCTCGCCTTGCAATTCGAACACGAACGCGCAAAGCATATCCGCTATGTACGCCTGCGCCACCACCGACGCGAGCGAACCGCCCTCGTACGCCACCTCTTTGCGACAGGTAAAGAACGGTATATCCGCATATTTCGCCAAGGGCGATTTGCTGTAATTGGTCAAAACGATGAGCGGCGTGCCGTTGCGCTTGGCGATCTCCGCCAAGTTGATGATATCTTTCGTCGCGCCCGAAACGCTCACCAAGATCATCACGTCTTTTTCCCCCAAGTTGGAAGCGATGATCGTCTGCATGTGCGGATCGGAACAGCTTTCCACAGGCAGCCCCGTTCTCACCAACCTGTTTTTCATCATCTGCGGCACGATCGAAGAAGTTCCCACACCGAACACGCACACCTTGTTTGCGTGGAAGATATACGACGCCGCGCGGCGGCAATCCTCTTCGTTAAACTGTTTATAGGTTTCCATAATCGCGTCCACCATGCTCGTGGCGATCCGCTTGGACGGGCTCGCCGTTACGCCCTTATCCTCCGAACCAAGCTCTTGACTGAGCGAGAGCTTAAAATCTTGAAATCCGCGGTATTCAAGCTTACGGCAAAACCGCAAAAAGGTCGCTTCCGCCACTTTGAGCCGCGCCGCAAGCTCGGTGATCGACATATAAATGATCTCTTCTCTGGGAATCGTCTTGATCCGTTCGATCATTTTCAATTCCGTTTTCGTCGCCAAAGATTTCAAGCTTTCAATCCTATCAAATACTTTTCCGATCATAATTTATTTCTCCCAATTTCTGTATATCACTCGATCTTCGTCCACCGTAAACGGCGTTTCGAAAGAATAAGTTTCGTTTAAATGCTTCAAAAAGCTCAAATCGTACGGCGCGTATCTGCTGCCGTTGAGCGGTTCTGCGTACGCTTGCATGGTTTCCTTTTTTCCGCCGCCTTGGTATCTGAAATACAATTCGCATTCCGTTTTCATAAAGCCGATCAGCTCTTTCGCTTCTTCTCTAAACGCCTCGGGCGCTTTTTCTTGCAAAGTAATTAATGCGGCGTACACACGCAAATAATGGCGGTTGAGCGCTTTGAAATTCGGCGTTTCAAACAGCTTCGTTCGGCGCAGGGGCGCGCGCATGATATTCGCGGCGTTTTCTTTCACAAAGACCCGCCCCGCGTTCACACAGCCCTTGAAATATTCACGCACGGCGCTTTCCAACGACTGTTCCGCGTCGTAGCCCTCGCAGTCCCAAGCGTAATCCGCCATGGTGGCAAGCGGGATCTTATTACATTCGTATAATTCGGAAAGATTGGCTATGTACCCGATATGGCTTTCGTGCAGCTTCCTGCCCCTGCCTGCAATCGCTCCGAAATACACTCTGCGCTTGGGGTTGAAATCGTTCACGGGGTAATTATCCCAAAGCACGGGCTTTCGATCAAACGCGCGGGTTACGGTTTCGCCGTCCTCTTCCGTGATCGCTTCCGCCACCGTATTATAACCCGTCCAGAATACTTCGATTTTTTTATCCAACGTTTTGCGAAGCTCTTCGCGGTACGGCGTATCGAAATTTTGCATATAGTCCGTCGGGCAGAACAGGAACGGCGAAGCGGGGCAAAGGTTTTCCAATAAATAATTGGCAAGATACGCGTGCGCCGCCGCGGGCGAGGAAAAGGATTTTTTCGCTTCTTCCGAAAGCTTCGGTTCGATATCGTCCATCAACAGCGCAAATTTGGTTACGCCCATCGCCTTCACTTTTTTGAGTTTTTGCAATAAAATTTCATAATCGCGCCCGTTTGCAAAATCAAAAT
The DNA here is from genome assembly GCA_017462985.1 of Clostridia bacterium. Lineage (GTDB taxonomy): Bacteria > Bacillota > Clostridia > Christensenellales > Borkfalkiaceae > Scatosoma. The sequence continues at coordinate 39,153 of JAFTQB010000003.1, read as the reverse complement.
CGTTGCCGGGGCTGATCGCGAAAAAGAAATCAATCTCGTTTTTCTTCGCGCTTTCAAAAAGCTCTTTCAGCTTTTCCGCTTCCGCTTGCGGATAATCCTCGCGCCAACGCGCGCGATGATATTCGTCGTCTTTCGGCGCATAGATATACGCGTTCATTTTCAGCTTTTTCAATAACGGCATCAACGCCGCTCTTTGCTCGTGCGTGTACGGCTTGCCGTAGAACCCCTCCACCACGCCGCGCAAGGGAAACGACGGATAATCTTTCAGCCTCATTACGGGCGCTTTTCCGCCTATCGTTTGGCTTTTGAGCGCGGCACGGGCGTAAGACTTCGCGCGAACGCTTTGATAGGTGATCAAGCACTCGCCCGAGCTTTTCACTTCTACGGTGAACCCGTCGGGGGGAAGCGCTCCGTCTTTGCGATAACGGCGTTTTTTGATGGCTACGAATTGATTCAAAGGATAAAATTCTTTATACATAATTTGCCTGTTTTTGAAAATTTATTTCATTTTACCGCATTTTTCGTCAATTGTCAAGCCCTATCTATAAATTCTTTCCTATGCAGGAAAATTTTTTAAAAACCGCTTTGCAAACCCACAAAATTCCCCGCCTGTAAATTTGCTCTCTGTATTATAAGCGCCATTTTGTTCCATTATTGAAACCTCCTTTCAACTATCTAATGTATGCATTATATAATGTAAAAGTCTATTTGTCAAGTGTTTTTTCAAGATATAATGTATACAATAGATAATGCGGAGGTGAGATACAATGCAATTAAGGATATTGGAACTGCTCAAAGAGAAACAAAAGACGAAATATTGGCTGTATATGCAACTTGGATTGAGTTATCAAAACTTTAATCGTCTTGTGAACAACGAAACAAGCGGGATTAAATTCGAAAATTTAAAAGCTCTTTGCGATATTTTCGAATGTACCCCTAACGACCTTTTCAAAGAATACGCGCCGAAAAAAAAGCGCAAGTCAGAAACGACTAACACGCCGCAAGAAGAAAAAGAAAAAATCGCCAACGATTAAAATTTTTTCTTAAAATTCTATTTTTACAAGCCCTTATTTACGTATACATTATATAATGTTCGCGTTATATAATGTATACGTTTTTTCTTGGCAAATATTCAATCATGTCTTATTTCCTATGAACTTGCCTCGCTCAAAAACTCGTATAAAATTTTGCCATAAACAAAAATTAAGCGGCGCGCTTAAAAAGCGCGCCGCGTTCCTATGGCTTAATCAATTCTATATCAGTTTATTTCACCGTTGCATACACAGCCAAATCGCAAATCCCGTTGCTGTTTTTGCCTGCTTTTCGAAGCGTCCCTTCGTACTGCAAACCACATTTGAGCATCACCTTCCCCGAATACGGATTATTCGTATCGTGTTTTGCGGAGATACGGTTGACGCACACTTCTTCCAATAAATATTTTATCACCCGCCGAAACGCTTCCGTTGTTATCCCTTGCTTCCACCACTGTTCGCCAATGCAATAACCAATTTCGCATTCACAAACGCTTTCTTTGATGCGGACAACGGAGATAGAGCCTATCGGTTGCCCGATTGCTTTCAATTCGATCGCCCATTGATAAAAGTCCGTTTCGGAATATCGGCTCACCCATTCCTCAACGATCGATCGAGTCGTATCAATACTCGTATGTGCAGGCCAAGTTAAATATTTCGTTACGTTACCGTTCGAAGCCCAATTATGAAACATTGAAGATATATCGTTTGCGTTGAATTTTCTCAAAATCAATCGTTCCGTTTCTAATTGAACCGTACCTTTATGGAGCATAAAATTATCCTCTTTCGAACAGATTTTTCCCTCGTTGTTAATAAACGATTCCCAAATTCGGCAACAACGAAAATACGGTGAGCGCAAGCGCAATCGCGCCGAAAATAATCGAAGTCGTGATAATGAATTTTTTCGAACGGAGCCCGAACACGAACACGCCGTAAGCCGCCGCAAAAAAATAGCCGAGCATACTCATACTCAAAAAAATGAACGGTATGGTGAGAAGTAAGCCGCCGATCACGAATTGCGCGATAGAAACGTACGATTCGCTACGGTTGCTTTCGTAACTGCTGCCGTCGGATAAATGGGTATAGGTTACCGTTACGTAGCGGCTGAAATCGCCGCCGAAGCAAATGAATAAGAACGGGAACAAACCAAGAAAAAATGAAAGAGCAACGCCGATAAAGACGAGCAAACTATCCTGCGCGGTAAAGTCCGTTCCACGCAAGGCTTTCATCAAATTATCACCCGTCGCAAAGAAGCCCCATTCGCCGTATTGGATACGCAAATAAACTTGGATTGCACAAATGGCAACGCCTGCAATCAGCCCCAACCACATTGCCCCTCTGGCTACCGAACAGAACGTTTTTTCTTCCGCATTGATCAATACGTCGCCTAAGGAGCGTATCATCAGCAATAAGATAAGCGAAAGCAAAAATCCTACGGTCATGATCCCCATGGGAAGCGGAATCATATCGAAGAAGATCACATTCATTGCACTGGGAACCAATACGAGTAAACCGATCCCGAACACGAACACAAACATACTGATAAACAAAACAAAGCAAAGAAACATTTTTCTCTCCTCGAAAAATCGTTTATAGCTGAATTATATCACACCGCTTCATTTTTGTCAATGGAATTCGCCGCAAATGCGATAATTGAACGACTGAGCACCTTCTTTCGCTTTTGCTAAATTTCGTTGTTTCATTCTAAATACAACTCGTCTTGAATAAACATTAACGTAAAGCAAGACGACCAGTTAAAGTCGATAATTGAATGTACCTGCTTCCTCCAATCGGGCGGAGTCGTCGGCTTGCCCTTTCTTTCGCACTCGTAAGGATACACCTCGTCGCGCGAATCGAAAAATTCAAATATCGCGCCCGTCTTTTTATACCATTTATTCACCGCTTCCAGCGTTTTCGTCTTCAATTCTTCCGCGATTTCGTCGTAGCCGTATTTATACAGGCCTTTAATAATAAAGTAATTCAAATTCAGCCAAACGCCACCTCTCCACATATCCGTTCCGTACATGGGGTGGCTCTTTGATACCGTTGAAAGCGGCAACTTCGTCCAAAGCAGGTCGGGATTTGTCAGCGTTTTTACCATTTTCGCCGCTTGTTCGGGCGTAGGCACGCCTGCCATCAACGGGAAAAAGTTCGCAGGCGTTAACACCTTCGTGAATTTTCCGCTCATCAATCTATCGTAATACGTGCCGTCTTCTTCGTCCCAAAGTAACGCGTTCATTTGCGATTTTATATAATCGCTGTATTCTTTCCATTCTTTGCTCTTTTGCTCGTTCCCAAGCTCTGCGTAAATCTTTGACAAATACTCGCTATCCTGCGCTTGGAATGCAGAAAAGTCCATTGCGTCCATTTCTTCGTGAAATTCAAAACGAGGAGAATTATCTTGCCCCGATTCACTCGATTTACATTCCGTATATTCGGGTTCTACAAGCCATTCCAAAAGTCCGTTATTGTTTTTATCTCTATGCTCTTTATCCCATATCAGGTACTTGTCCAACGCTTCCACGCATTCTCTTAAAAACGCCTTATCTCCCGTCTTTTTGTAGACTTCCCAAGTTCCCCACGCAAGTACCTGCGGTTGCGTTTGATCCATGTATGAATACGGATTCATCATTGCCGAAATAAAACCGTCTTTGCGTTGTTGCGATAACACCGAACGAATACAGTCCTTTGCAAGCTCTTGGTTATAGTTTACGAATGCGAGCGCGTGAAATACGCTGTCCCAAAGCCACATTTGTCTATGCGGAACTCTATCGGGCGTCGTCCACATACAAGGAATATTCCCCTCTGGCGTATGTACGTTCACCTTTTGTACAGACAACGCTTTATAATACAGTTGCTCGTATTTCTTATTTTTGCACTTCGGCATTTTCTTGAAATAATCGTAACGCGACTTTTTCAAAGCTTCGATATCCGTATCCATTCCGCGAATCGCTCCACCCCTCGCAAAAGAATACGAGGGCGTAGAGTGCGCGATCGAAAACTGATATAATCCATCCTCTCTTTGTTTACAAAACACTGCGATCGCATCGTCGCTATTCCAATAAATATCCGCTCCAAAAGACTTTCGATAATTGAATTTCTTTTGAAAAATGATTTTTGGCTGTATAGGCGAGTAGCCCACCAGCGTATCCATATCCGCAAACGTAATAAAGAAATCCCCGTCTTGCGTTTTCGCGTCGATCATATCCCCCGTGATCGCGTTAAATTTCACGCGACCTTTGACGGGGAAATATACCTTTACCCATTCTTTCAGCTCAAATCGAATTTCGATTTTTCTGCGCGTAAGCGTACCGATAAAATCGTTATAATATCGGTTTTTTCCGTCCAAGCCCGAATATCCAAACAACTGGCCATAGCCCCATATATTGTTAAGTTTCATGATATTATTTTCTAACTCCAATTATAATTTTTATCCGTTTGACTCACTGATCACTCAAGAAAACTTGTAACCCCTATTGTTGATCTTCCAATTACTTTTCTTTCTCACCAAAAACGTGGTATTTGAATATGGATATAACGTTTGCACTAAGTTCGAATACGTAAGTCAACGTTGCGAAAACCGCCGCGTTTATCAATACGTTAAATAAAATGGATAAAACCGTCGGTATTAACATAGTAAAACGAACGATTTTTAAGTTCCTTATTCGAAAAATGAAAGCATACATTACCAAAGCCGACAAACAAAGAATATCAAGCGGTTTCGCCGTTTTTAGTATCCCGAAATTAACGATAAAATAAGAAGCGATCGTCATGGCGGAAAATAAAAACGACCAACCGATGGGAGCTTGCTCTCCTTTGTTACGGTTTCGCTTTTTCCAAACGGCTACCTATTTTCACCCCGATATATACTTCATACACACAATTATAAAGCGGCATATAAATTTCTATATTTCGTAATCTTTCGGTTCATGCATTCGCCATACTGTCAAAAACGCATTTCCCATCTTTTGCACTTTTTATATTAACAAATTCAGGACGTAAATTCCCCTCAAACACGCCGTCTACATACACCGAAAAACCGCTTTGCGCCCCCAACGACATATTGGACGACACGAGCGTATCCGCAACCACCGCCTTAACTGCAACGTACAGAGAATCTGTAACAAATCTTATTCTTCCACCAGTTGAACAGGTAGACAATACTCGCACGCATTATGTTATCCGCAATTTTCTTCGGCATACGCCGATAAAGATTCTCCTCTTCCGAATAGAATACTCCGTGTCCAGAAAATACACCTTCCCTAACATTTCTCCATTCAGCATCCAAATCCTTCACTGAACTTAATTTTAAGTTTTTATCAATTTCCGTAATATCCATAATCTCTACTTTTCTATCATTATTTTTGTCATGACGAAATAGTTCCCATTCCATTCACCGTCGTTCGCAAACTGTACTACTGGATATTCCACACCGCCGATTGCAATTTGCAATTCGTATTCGCCGTTTTCAAATCCGCTTGGAAGCTCTATCGAAGTATTTTCTTCGTATTCCCCTGGCAGCCATTTCGTTATATCTATATCCGTTACATATTCTTGCGTTCTTCCGCCTTTTAAGCGTAATTTGAGCGGCAATTTGTTGTAGATCGGCGCAACTCCCTTGTTTTCAATTTTTAAACGAATTTTCACCCTTTCTCCCGCTTTTACGGTTTCGGGATATTCCGCTTCGCGAATGACAAACCGATACCCCATCTTTTCCAACCATGCCTCGATTTTATCTTTTAATTCGTACTGGATAGGGAACGACTTCGTATTAAACGTGCTGATATGATGCGAAAGGGTACACTCGATGATCGCGTCGATATCCCAACCCTGGCGGTACCATTCCGAAATCCACCAATAGCTTTCAAACGAGATCGGCGCCGTTTTCCAAAGCTCCTTTTTGATCAACGGAAACCGCGCGGGATAGATCTCGTTCATATGCTTCGGGCTTCCCAAGCCGTCTGCGCGCCAACCGATATTTCTTATTTGGCTTATGTAATTCAACATATCCACATTAACAAATTGACCCATCAGCTTTGTATTCGGGAATACGCGGATATAAATATCCATTAAGGCGCGCATATCTTCTTTTGCAAAATCCTGCGAACCTTCTCCCCAGGCGCCGCCCAAGGATACGTCTACGCAATCGAGCGTTTCGTTGCTATCGAACCGCTCGCCCAATTTTTCAATCGCTTCCCCGAATAATTGCAAATACCGAGGATCGGTCGGCGAATCCTTCACTCTCATTCCCGCAGGCCGCGCAGGACAAGGCATCAGCTCTTTCAGCCAATCGGGCACGTCGTCCCGTTCGCAAGTGCTGTGCGGCATCAATCGAAACATCACCGTTTGCCCCTTTGCCTTGGCTTTTTGTAAAATATCCTCGATGAACGCGTAGTTATATTCTCCCCGTTTCGGTTCAAATTCTTTCCACAAAATACGAATATACGCCACCGTAGTATCGGGATAATAGCCCTGCTCTCTACCCTTTTCCTCTACGCCTTCGGGGACGGGATAACATTCGTAATTTTCCGTTTCGCAGCTCGCTACGCCGCTGCTTCTGCCCGTGATACAGTCCGAATACAACGCTTCATCTCGGAAGTGCTGAAAGCTCGTAAAGCCTATGTACGGATTATAGATTACTCCTTTCTTTTCCTTAAAATTCTTTATCATATGCGAACGCTCCTTTTTTCATGCTTTCAAAATCGTTTTTCATACACCAAAGATTATATCGATCAAGCGAATTTTCGTCAACCGTTTGAATCATTTTTTCGCACTTGGCTATCAAGTAATCATAATCGATTTCTTTCGGCTCGCCCAGCATTTTATTTAAGTTCTCATACAAGATCTTTTCTTGCGTTTCCTTGGTTAAACCCGCTCCATTATATTTTCTTCCAAGATAATCAAACTCGTCGGTAAGCTTTCCCGTTAAAAAATTTTGCACCAAAAGCGGTCTGTTTCCCGTCGCTCTCAACCAGTTTTCTTCGTTGTCGTATTCGAAATTATAACTATCCGTACCGTAGGTAATTCTATCGGCATATTTTTCAAGGAACGGAAGCCAATATTCTTTATCGGCAAGAATATTAAAGAAATTATCCCCGCCCGGGCAAACATCCAATTTCGTGTTTTCGTAGCTCATAAACTTTTCCGCGGCTGTTTTATTATACGTCAAAAAGCCCCAATGCGCTAGCGTAAAGTTCAGCTTGGGATTTTTTTCGAGTCGCTTTAATATCTCTTCGTGGAACTGTGCAAACGTAGGATACGTTTCGTCGAAATAGCAACCTCTCGCTTTCCAGTAATCTGAAACCTTATCCTCCTCCCACATATACGCAGGATTTGCAAGGTGCATGATTATCGGGAAGTTTTCTTTTTCGCAATAATTATAATATTCGTCGAATATCTCGTCGTATAAAGGATACCCCAAAAGCTTCCTGTGATTGGGATGACCCTCGTACATCTTCATTCCATCGTAGCCAACTCTTTTATATTCTTTCACTTGCTCTAAAAGCGATTGCGCCACCGCTTTTTTATCCTTACTATCCAAACCGATATATTCCAACCCCGCGTATGCGTACGCGTTGGGCGAAAATACCGATTTGAAATACATTACGCGCAGATTATCTATGCGGTCGGTTTTATCAAACTCTACTTTCCCCGGCAACGCGTCCAAAGGCAACGCCAAAAACGTCATCTTCTCCACGTGAAAACGCTCGAATTGCCGTTTGAATAAATCGATCGATTCCCGCATCGGCACTTTAAACCGAAACGTATGTAAATGTCCGTCAAATACTTTCATATTTTCTCTCTCCTTTTTATTTTATTAAACCAGGTCGATAAATTTTCTTATAAAATTTTCGCGTTATGCCATGCTTTCGCCTGTTAAACACGCAAAAATGATTAAACGATTTTTATAAAAATCGTTTAATCATTCTTATTATTATAACTGTATCGCTCCCAAAAATTGCGTTGTCAAAGCGCCTGCCTTATTCGCTAGACTTAACGCATTTTCTATATTGTCTTTCTTCCATTCTTTATTTTCGATACATGCCAGAAAAGTTCCAAAAAATGCGTCGCCTGCGCCTGTCGTATCGATAGGCTTAACTTTCTCGGAAGGAATAATCCCTTGCAATTCGTTCAAGCGATACATACAGCCTTTTGCCCCCAACGTAACGATGAGCAACATATCCTTTCTATATACGCTTTGCATAGCGGAAATTAAATCGCTTTCACCCGTGTACTCCATAATTTCCTCTTCGGAAAACTTTACGATATCGGCTTTTTCAATAAACAGTTGATAGATCGTTACCGCCTCTTGAAAATCCCTGTAAATATCCTTGCGGAAATTTACGTCGAAGCTTAATTTTTTCCCTGCGCTTCTCGTCCTGTTTGCAATCTCCTCGGCAACGGCTCTCCCTTCTTGTTCCGATAGCATCAAAGATCCCAAATGCACGATTGACAAGTTTTGATCGCAAAAGTTGATTTTAGAAGTTTGGATATGATAATCGGCGGTATCGTGGCGATGAAAAGCAAAATCCCGCTCCCCATCTTTCAACGAAACGAACGCCAACGTCGTATTTCGAACCTCGTCTACTTGAATATCCAGATAAGATAAGCTCGCTTTTGCCGCTCTCTCTTGCAAAAATCTACCCATTGGATCGTTGCCAACCCGACCTATAAATCCAACTTTTGCGCCCGCAAGACAAGCATTCACCGCCAAGTTAAACGGCGCGCCGCCGCAAAAAGCTTGATACGTGCTTTTTCCATCCTTTTCCGTTCCAATCATATCGGCTAAAATTTCACCTATCGACAATATCATTGATTCTTCCTCCACGTGCGATCGTACGTTATAAGCGTTACGCTTTCAAAAGGGCGCGACGGGTCTTCCATATTAAACTTCACGTAAGGGAAATTCCCGTCGCATACAGCCCTTTCAATGATCATAAACGAAATTTTTCCGTTATCGCAAAATACCTCTACGCCCGAATGATCGGCAATGATCCTAACGTCAAAATTTTCTTGATTGATCGACAAAAGATTTTTATGCTCACCTTCCTGCCATTCTTTTGAAACAACGCTGTAATATATAGGCTTACATTCGTTTTTATCGAAATCAAAAGATAAAGTTACCCCGAAAATCGAGAGCGTAAAATTGCTTGTTTTTTGATAATTTCCGTTAACGCGAATTTCCGTAGCCGCGTTTTCGATCGAGAATACAATTTCCTTTTTCCCGTGAAATTCGGTTTTCTCAAAAGACTGTTTGTTCTTAATCAATCTTTCCAATTCGGGAATGGGCAAAGTAGAAAGGTAATATTCTCCGTTGCTTTTTTCCAACTTCACGTCGCACGGGATCGTAAGCTGCCCCGAAAACGTTTTCGCCTTTAATCTGTTCCATCTTCCCCACGCCATACGAACGATCCTATCATTCGGCATATTGGCAAACACTTGCGACGCGTAAGCGTCCGTTTCCTTGCAAAGACTTTTAGGCTCTTGCAACGGACAAAACTCCCCGCCGCGAAATTCGCCTATCAAATATATATCGTGCGCGCCGATAAACACCCATTTCTTATTTCCCTCTTCGTCTTTCATCGGAAAGAAATTCGGGCACTCGTTTTCGCCTTCAATTTTAAATCTCTGTAATTCCGTCCAAGAAACCAAATCGTCGCTAACGAATAAGCCGTAAACGTCGTTATCAAGATACAACGCCATAACGTACTGATTTCTTTCTTCGCACCAATGCACGCTCGGATCGCGGCTCTCCGTTTCAAGCTTTCCAAGAATCGGATTTCCCGTATATTTTTCAACGGTTTGCAATCCGTCCGTCGAATACGCCAAACATTGCGTATAAGGTTTAGGGTTCGGCGCGTAATTTCCTGCCGCCGTATAATACAGCAATACGGTTTTTTCTTCCCCCGTTTGCAAACCAAGCAAATTGTTCTCGTCCACGATCGCCGTACCTGAAAATGCAAATCCCAATTCGTCGGGATATAATGCAATCGGGCGATCTTCCCAATGCAACAAATCTTTGCTGACGGCATGCCCCCAATGCGCGTTGTACCATTCTCTCGCCGCTGGATTATATTGATAAAACAAATGATATTCGCCGTTTAAGTATATTAAACCGTTTGGATCGTTGATCCAACCTCGTTTTGCCGTAAAATGAATATCGGGCCTTAACGCGTCTTCTCCGTCAAATTCGATCTCGTCCGCTTGTAAAAACGGTAAATCCATTTGAGGAAAAATTTCAACGTCCAATTCCTTACCTAAAAACCTCGACATTTCGATATATGCGTAAAAATCAGGATCGACCGTATCCAAGCGCATATTCAGAAAATAACGCTCTTTTCCGTTTTCAAAAAAGCGAATATCTTTTTGTTTCGCATTTACGTTCGTAGGCAGAACGAGATATTTTTTCTCTATTTTGATTTTCACAATCCACCCCCCTTACAAAGTTTCTATCAATCTTCCTTTTATATCTTCCGAAAAATCGGATTCTTTCACAAACGCAGCATATTCCTCTCCGCTTTGCGCCGTACGGAGTTTTTTCAAAAAGAATTCCCTCTTTAAAGCAACGTCTTCCGCTTTCGTAAGAATCATTTTCGCGCGAGCTTTTAATCTTTCCAATGCGTTGCAAAGCGGAAAATTCACTTTTACAACGTATTTTGCGTTAGGCTCAAAAACAAATTCCGCCGAGGCGTGGTCTTGATACAATTTTTCCGTTGAAATTTCTACGCCGTTTTTTGTAACGCTTACTTTTACCGTCGGTGAAACATCTTTAAACAGTACGCGGAGTTTTCTGCCTTTTGGAAGCACCGAAGTATTTCCCGATCCGAATATTTTCAGCGTTTGCGTAGCGCAGCCGTTTTCTTCGGCGTATTCGTTGATAAATTGCGTTCGGTATTCCGCCGTGTTTCCTTCTTCTCTTCCGTCCTCGCGAAGCGCAAACTCGCCCGTACCGTTCCAGACAAGAATATCTAACCGCTGAGGATTACGAACGGAGTTTCCACGATCGGCGGAAAGAGGCAAAATACCGCCCGCGCGGATAAGTACGGGAATAGAATCCAACGTACGCCATAATTCGCGTTCTTCGCCGCCTTTTTTAACCGTATATTGATCGTTTGTAAAGATATCTGTCCAAACGCCCTCGGGCAACCATGCCTTTGAGCGCGCATAACCGTTTTCCGAACGCTTGACTGTTACAGGCACAACGAGCAATTGATCCCCAAACAAATATTCCTGCCCGTATTCATAAGCCTTAGGCTGTTTCCATTCGTAATACAACGGCTCGATGAGCGCTCGGCCTTCCTCGTGCGTCTTGACGGACGCGGTATATAAATACGGAATCAATTGATGCCGAAGTCGCAAAAACTCCTCTGCAATTTTTCCCGCGCCGTTTTGATAAAACCAAGGCTCTTTCGTTGCCGTTTGTTCATCTGAACAGTGCAACCGATTGATCGGGCTGAACACTCCAAGCTGTACAAAACGAACGTATAATTCGTCGTTTTTCTCGCCCCTAAGATGCCCGCCGATATCGTGGCTCCACCAAGTATAGCCAACGTTCGACGCCGTTGCGGTGAAATACGGCAAATACGCGAGCGTATCAAAAGAAACGAACGTATCACCCGAAAAACCGAGCGGATAACGGTGCGAGCCAATTCCGCTGTAACGGGATAATAAAAGCGGGGTTGCATTTTCTTTTGCATTATCCAAATAATGATAATGATTCAGCATCCACAAGGGATCAAGTCCGTCCATGGCAGAAGTCGTTCCCTGTTGCCAATCCATCCACCAAAAGTTCACGCCTTCCTTCTCCATAGGCTTATGCAACACGGAAAAATAAGCGTTGATAAAGTCCGTATTCGTCATATCGAAAGGGATCTTTTCCAAACTCGCCGCATCCCTGCCCATGGCGTTTGCCATGTCTTCATACTGATCTTCCCACCAACGCACGCCGTCCGCAGGATGTAAATTTAAAGTGATTTTTAAATTTTTCTTTTGCAAATCATGCAAAAAGGCTTTATGATCGGGAAAAAGATTCGTATCCCAGCTATATCCCGTCCAACCGCTTTTTCCGCCGTAATAGGGCGTATTTCTGCCCAATGCGGTAATTTGTTTTGCCTCTTCCAGCGTTCGCGTCGTCCAATGCCAATCCATATCCACAGTTGCAACCGTCAAAGGAATCTCTCTATCTTCAAACCGTTGCACTAACGTCATATATTCATCCTGCGTGTACGCGTGGTATCTACTCCACCAATTCCCAAGCGCAAAGCGCGGAACAATAGGCGTTTTCCCCGTGATAAGATACAATGCCTTGACGGCGTCGCGATAATCGTTCCCGTACGCAAATACGTATTCGTCCGTTCCGTCCGCACGTTCAGGCTTGATCTCCCCGTCCGCGCCGAGCGTTAAAGAGAGGGAATCGTCGAGCACCGCCACTCCGTTTTTCGCGCACACGCCCATGCACAAGTCTACGGGCGTATACGGATGTTCTTTCGCATTATCTTCCCAATTTTCATAAAAACGCCCGCCGTTGCACAAATCGAGCGTTCTGTACGTTCCCAAAAGATTTTCGCGGTTATCTGCTTTTACCCGTTTACCGTCCGTAAATTCAATCTCACACTCGGTGCGTTCTTCACGCAAAATAAGCGAACACCGCTCCGTTTTGATGAGCAACTCATCGCCGCGAATTTCCACGGTAAACGCTTGATTTTCCATATTTCGAAACCACACCGATTGCGTAGCTTCGTCTCGGAAACATTTATTTTCACTCTGTTCCACACGGAACAATCTATCTTGCAATACCGTTACGCGGTAATTTTTCCAACGTACGATATTCTCTTTTTTCGCCAAGGGAAACGTTTGTGCTATTAGATGCTTTTCCAACATGTTTGCGTCCTCTTTTTTATACTTTTCCTATCAACAAGAAAGCGTTGATTTCCTTTTTCGGTAAGTTCAGTACCCCGTTTTTACTTTCGTAGATCCCGCCCTCGATTAAGTCTTCGTATATCCCGTCTTCACGCACGCTTATAATCGCGTTCTCCTCGCTTGCATTATATACGCCTATCGACGCGGAGTTTGGATATACGTACACGCGTTCGTTTTCGCTATATACGAATGCGCCCGATATTCTTGCAATCTCTCGAAGCAGCGCAGAAGGAAGATTGCAAGTGGCTACGTAGGCGGTCCAAACCAAACGGGGAGGAACATTCGCTCGTTTTTTTCTCCGATTGCCGAGGGCATACTTTCATATAAAGATTTTGTATTACACGTGCGCACGTCCGCTTCGTGAAACCAAAGCTTTCCCGCATTTTTACAAGATTGCATAGCGCTATGATAAAACCAATCGTTGGCGGTTTTACGGGCTGCCGTATAGGTAAAGGGCGAAGCAAAAAAATCAATATGCTTGCTATGAAGCAATTCTTGCAATGCGCAATGACCCGAATTACAGCCAAGTTGACCGATATAACCGTAGAACGTTCCCACCAAGATATCCCCTTGGAAAAGCTGTTTTACGTATGCGCTTAAACGCTCTATCGCCGCCGCGTAGGAATGATTAAAACAACGGTAAAAATCAATCGTTTGCGCGTGTTTTTCTATCTCTACGATATCCTTTTCGTTGTACGCCGCGCGCTGTTGCGCCGTGGGAACTTCCACTTCCGCAAAATCGCTCAATGCCGTTCCCCAAGCCGCGTTAAGCGAGGAAATATCCTTGTATTTTTGCGCGCACCAACGAGAAAACGCTTTTTGCGCGCATATGGAAAAATCAGGCTCGGCGCCGCCGTCAATCGGCGCGATCCACTCCTCCGTATTCATCGCCGCAATCTGCCATGCGATGACGTTTTTCTTGTATACGGAATTGTCGATATGTTCTTTCAGCTTTGAAAAAAACAACTGTGCGTCCAAAATCCATTTTTCGGAAAAGGAAGATTGCATAAGCGTTTTTCCGTTGCTGAGCTTCACTAACTCGTCGGGGTTTTCCTTGCGCCACCAACTTGGAACGTTTAGGTTGATCCGAAGCAAAAGATATCCCGTCGGGATTTCCCCCAAAGTTTGTGCAATCAATCGGTCCAACACGGAAAAATCAAAGGTATCTCTATCTTTCCAGATCGCTTCGTCAAAGGGCGGCGCGCCCGCAATCTCGTTGATCGGCATATCGCCCATATAAATACACGCGCTAAATAGCTCGTAGCCCATTTCACGAAACGTTGCGTAATCGGCGCGCGCAGGAAGATAGGACGTATACGCCACGGGCGCAACGTCCTTTCCGTCTACGTGCAATAATAAGTTCCCGTTTTTAAAGATAACCTTTTTCATTTCGTACTTATTTAATTGATTTTACTCATATCGGGAATTTCTTTATTCAAGTTCCAATATTTATTAAATTCGGAAAAATCGAGAAGTCCGTTGGAAGCAACGGCAATAAATTCTTCTTCACTCGAATAGAGACACGCAGAGTATGCGTTGACTGCGTCCGAAGTAGTATTATACGCGTCAGGATGAGTAGAGCAGAGCTTTCCTTCGGTAATCACATAAGTATTTTCCATAGCCAACGAACTTCTAAACGATCGTCCGCAAATGGCGCCGTTATTCGCCTGTGGCGTAAGACCGTTTATCACAAAAATACAGTTTTTGACATTCAATCCGCCCATATATAAGAATGCCGCAACGCCGCCCGAACTGTTGGTCGTGCCGAAATCGTTTACTTCAATATAAACATTTTCGATGAAGCATACGCCGTTCAATCTGTAAAATAACGGAGCGGTGCATTCGCCTGTTTTTGCAAACGTTACGTTTTTCATTGCGAAATTTTTAAATACCGCACCGCCGTCCGCCCCTTCAAAAATCCCCGCGTTTGCCGTGTTGATAATAAAATCACTCAACGTATGCCCCATGCCGTTAAACGTACCCGTGAAGTTTCCGGGACTGCCGATTACGGGAAAGCCGTATTTATTGGGCGCGCCGATATTGGTCGTTCTCTCACCAATATCATCGATATCATTCGCCAAAGCAATATAAGCCGTAAGATATTTCGCGGCATTAAACAAGTCTTCCGCATCGTGTATAACACGGTCCGCAAGAATCAGTGTTGCCGTACAATATATTTTTTCTTCGGCACAATAAATTCGGCAGGCGTATTCGCCAGAAGTAGCCTCGCCAAAACTTTTCCCCGAGATCATATTGTCAATTACCGTATATTCGCTTTTAAGCCGTTCAACCTCAATCTTCTCAACCTTGTATCCTTCCCCAAAATATACGCATGCGTCAATCGCATTATTTACTTCGTTTAATCCTATCAAAAGATCGTCGTTAAAATCTAAGCGTGCATATTCGACGGACACCGTAACGGAAGTTTGTATTTCTTCCCCGTTCGCTTTCATATAAGTGCCCGTCAATTCGGTTTCCCCTACGGAACGGGCTTGTACCCGACCGCCCGACACGATGGCTATCTCTTCGTTTTTGCTTTCCCACACGATCTCGGCGTTCTCCGCCGTCTTACCGTCCAAAAAGACCTCTGCGTTCAATTCCTCGGAATTAGAAAAGCTTTGTCCTCGAAACGATTTATCCAAATCGTACAAAACGATATTCTTTTTTTGCGGAACAATTCCCTCGTTGCCGTTGACTTTACAGGTTATCGTAGCCGTGGCAATATTCGGTATCCCGCGCCAAGAAGCGGATACGGATAATGTCGTTTCACCCCGATCGTTCGCTTTCAATACATTCCCGTCTTTCACAGACACGATAGAAGAATCTTCACTGATCACCGCATATTCCGCATTATCGTAAGCAATACCGTTTACGTATAAATAAGGAGCAACCGTAAATTCACTTTCTAAAATCAAGCTGATTTCCGCCTCGTCGACAAAAGGCGTTTGCTCCGCCGCCGCAACGGTAAATTCCAACGATTGTTCTTTCCCTTGATAACGCGCGGAAACGGTGGCTGTGCCTTGTGATTTGGCAAAAATCATCCCTTCGGAAACTTCCAAAACAGTTGAATCGGACGTTTCCCAAACGATTTCGGAATCTTTGACGTTATCGAGTAGCTCCAATTCCATTTCCGTATACAAACTCATCTGCGTTTTCGACGGTTTTTCAAAAAGCATTACGTTGCCGTTGGCGTTGTTTTCTTGCGCGCACGCCGTCATCGCAAAAAGATTGCTCGCCGCAAGTATGATACATATCCATTTTTTCATATTGCCGCCTCCTTATAAAATGCCCCATTTTGTCCACAAAGCCACGAGCGTATTGCTATCGCCCTCCGCAAGCTTTATGATACCGCTCAGCTCGCTTATATCGCGACACTCGTTTTTCACTTCCAACATATATTCTTTTGAATAATCGTTTTCGTAAATTGCCACCATACTGTAATAGACAGACAATCTTTCCATTCTTATGTTTTTGGAATATAATTCATATTTGTCGGGATCTGTATATTGCAAAGAATTGATGCTGTTCAACGCTTCGTCGTACATCGCAACCCAGCTTTCCAATAAATTCTTCGGCCAATAGTTTTCCTTTGTCAAGCTAACGTAACAGGAACGTGCTACCGTAAGACCTTCGTGTTCCATATTATAGGCATACCTTACCCGCTGTTGGTTAAAGATATCCAACATAACGTCGGCTGCAGGCCCGTAATAAGCCTTGAAAAATTTATCGACCAATTCGCTAAAATTATAATTAACGTTCCAACCGAATTTCGACGACAAATACACCTTCAAAGTATTCCAACCCGTTGCGCCGCCCGTTTGTTGACTTTGCCCCAAATCGTACAGCCAATGCGTGTTGCTGTTCGCTGCGAAAATATAAAATTCCTGCAACTGTTCAAACGTATCGAAAAAGCTCAAAAAGTCTATATAATTTGAATGATAGGTATAGATATTAAATTGATCGCAAAGCACTCTCCAAGCGCGAAAGTTTTTATAATACGAGCTATTGATCTCTTCGTAAATCGAGCTTTGATAGTCCATATTGATAGGCGCAAACATAACCTGTACGTGAGGTCCGCAAATCACGCTGTCGTCAATGGGCGCAAAGGTATCCGTCTTTTCGTCGTACGTAACGGGCGCCTCCTCCGTCGTCGTATACGCCAAGAAAGTAATCTTGAAATCCCGCGCGTAAGGCTTGCCCTCGGGCGTTTCCATCCACGCCTCTACGCGATCTGCCAAATCGTTGATAAAAAGGATCGCCGTTGCCGAGTTCGCTTTGTACGTTTCTTTCACCGCGAGGCAGCCTTTACAATAGCACCACGACATCGTATCTTGATGCGAAAACGTAATCATATGCGCCCTCGTATTCGCGATAAAATTATCCTGCACGTATTTGAGCGCAATTTCCTTCATTTTCTCCAAAGAGTCCGCGTCGCCGCCCGCCGTATAGCAAAGCTCGTTTTCTTGCGCGTTATACCATTCGGGATGATCTTTTAAATAAGTGGCTTTCGGGAAGCACTCAAACGTAGAATGTACCCCGATCGTACCGGCAAAAAGTTCCTCGCCGCGGGGCATAAACCTCATTCTTTTTTCCGCGTCCTTCCCCTGCAAAGAAGTTTCTCCGATAGAACGTGCGTCAATATCGGGAATATCCAATACGTCAAAATTTTTCAACGTTGTCGTTGCCTTTTTATCGATGAGATACAGATCGTTGGCGAAGCAATCGAAATTATATTCCAGCGTTAAAAATTGATATACTCCAAAAAGAGTGCCGTATACGTCGTCGCCTGCGATGAAAACGCTTTTCCCTTTCGTTTGAATAATATATCCGTTTAATCCAAGATTCAAGCCTTCCGTGGAAAGCCCTGCCGCTTCAAACAGCTCGTTTTGCCCCAGCACGATAAATTTCCCGTTTTCGGAATATTCCACGCTCTCTTCATCGATAATAGGGAGCGTTGCGTTCGTCGCCTCGGCAAACAATTCCTGCAATTCTGCCGCCGCAAGCTCTATTTCTTCGGGAGCGTCCTTTTCTACGATGATTTTATAATCAGTCGTGCCGTTTTCAGCCAAAACTTGCGACGTTTCCGTATAATTATATTGATGTACGCCGTCGTTGAAAACCTCGCGGTTTACGTTCGTTGCTACGTTAGAATTGCCCGTATCGGAGTTTTGTCCGTTTTCAGACGGATTCGCGCAACCGCCAAAAAGGAACACCCCTGCCAGCAACAAAATCGCGCATTTTTTCATATGATGCTTTTTCATGCTCTCTCCTCCTTATGAAACGACGATCTCGTAGCTTTGCATAGTCGCATTGCCTTTTGCGTCAAACGCCTGATAATAGATCGTATACGTTCCCGCTTTTTCCGCATAGAAGCGGCCGTTTGTGATCGCTTCTACCTTACCGTCGGGTTTGGTAACGTATACGTATACTTCCACTTTTCCACCCGAAGCGTCGGTTGCGTCAGCCGACCAGATTTCTACGCTTTCGCCAACCTTGCAAGTCGTTTTCCCTTGCGTTAAAACAATCGTCGGCGGCGTTCTGTCCACCACTTTGATCCCGTATGCGTACAGCTCTTGATTCCCCATGGAATCGGAGACTTCCATACACACGCTATACGTTCCCTCCATTTCCATAAAAATGGAGTATTGTTTCAAATAGTCTACGCCGTTTCCGTCTAACAGCGTACCGTCCAACGCCGTAACAAATTCTCCGTTGGGAGCTTTCACGTAATATTTCACGACGCTATCGTAATCCAAAACGTCGCCCACGTAAAAACGGTTTAACGGAACAACGTCGCCCACGTTCATTTCACCGCCCTCGTGCTTGAAGAAAACGATCCCCGGTTCGGCGTCCGACGCGTTAAAATTAAAGTTTTGATTGTTGATTTTATACATCAACAATCCGGCAGGACCTTCTACGCCCACCAGACGGAAAGAAACGTTGATCCTTTCGCTGGGGAAACCGTTAAACGGTTCGCCCGATAAGGTTTCTTTGATCAAAACGTTCAAAGACGCGTTCAAGTTAAAGGTGTGCTCTCCGTTATTATATCCCAATTCCAATTTTTCGCCGTTGAAAAGAGAGATTTGCGCGCCATAGGTATCCGCGTCGTTCAACGTATAGTTCGTTCCGCCCCCTTGCTTGTTTCGAAGCGTAAACTTCACTTGAATCGAAGAATCCAAGCTATCGGTAAAATACACTTCCAGCGCGCCGAAATTTTTATATTTCGTGTTCGCCGTAAACACGACTTTCGCATCCCTTGCAAGAACGGGATTGATGAAATCCACTTGCGCGTTATCCGTCATGGTGAACAGCTCTACGCAAGATTTGGTCAAACTCGCGGTGTAATCGTTCGAATAAAAATATTTATGATAACTGTTTAAAAGTCCGTAGTCCACGTTGACGACCGTCGCGTTATATACCAATTCCTCTATCCGTTCGCCGTAAGAAGCGGTATATTTTATCGTAACGTCGCCCGCCGCCGCAGGCGTAAACTCACCGTTTTCCAACGTAACGGTATTGCCCTGTTTATCTTGAACGGTAAGCACAGGCTCGATTTCGACGGGAACGCCCAATGCAAAATGATACGCCTTGGGAACGTCCAATTGATACGCCCTGTCTTGCACGAAATACGCAGGAACATTTACGTTCCCGAAAAAGACGGGCGTTTCGTTCTTTTCCACCGTGATTTCATAAGACGCGCTCGCCTCGGAAACGTAATCGGAAACGAAATATTCTATTACGTAAGTACCCGCATACATAGGACAAAACCGAAGATCTTCCCCCACGCTTTGTACGTCGTCGCCGTCTTTGAGCTTCGCTTGAATATTTACGCTACAATTTCCCGAAGCGTTTTCAACGGCCGCCGAAGCAAGCTGCATTTCTATTCCTGCCACGCCCGTTTCAACTTTTTCCCCAAGCGAGAAAGAAAGACCGTTATTTCCCACGCAATCAACTTCGTAAACCGCCGAACCTTTATTCCCGTCGCGATCGATCGCGGTATATTCCACGACGTATTCGCCCGCTTGTTGAGGAGTAAAAATTCCGTCCGTTACAGACACACGAGATTTCGTGGTAGAATAATAATAGAGCCAAACTTTTTTGGCGACCTTCAAATCATTCCCGTAGCTGTCCTTTGCCGTTGCGTTAAAAATACGGTACTCTTTTCCCGCGACGGCTTGGGGAGCTTGATTTAAATCGTATCCTTCGCTATCGATCGTAATTTGAGGCGCAGCCGTATTTTTTTCGGACGATTGCGTTGCCTCGCCTACGGAACGAATGATCGTCGGCACGACGAAGCCCAAGGCGCAAAACGCGCTGACGCCCGCCGCCCACAAGGCTATTTTTTTAAATATCTGTTTTCTTTTCATTTTTACTCCTCTTCTTTTTATTCTTTTACGCCGCCCATCGTCAAATTGCCCATGATCTGGTTGCGGAACGCAATAAACAGCGCCAAGATCGGCAACGCCGTGATCATACAGCAAGCCAAACGCATAGGCGTAGAGCTCAATCCCTGTTCGGTACTGAGGCTCATATTATACACGCCGAACGCCAACGTCGGGTGCATAGGCAACCACAGCAGCGGCGTTTGATAATCGTTCCAAAGCTCGATAAACTTGATCAAAAAGATCGTTGCGAACGTGGATTTTATCAACGGCAACATAATCGAGAACAGCACTCTGTATTCGTTCGCGCCGTCAATGACCGCCGCCTCCGAATATTCCTTTGCCATTCCTTTAAACACGCCGTAATAGGTTAGGAAATAAAAGCCCGTAAAGCTGGATTGCATCAAATATACGCCGAAAAAGTTATCGTATAAGCCCAACTGTTTCATCAAAACCATCATCGAAGCGTTGCTGCCGATGATGGGAATAATCATCGTAACGATTACCGCCGTATACAAGATCTTACTGAACAAATTATCCCATTTTTGCGCCACGTACGCCACCAAGCAAGGTACGATCGCTTGCAAAAATGCCCCGCCGATCGCATAGATCAACGTGTACATCACTTGAAAATCTATCCCGTATTTATACTTGTTCCCCTGCTCGTCTACGAGAAGGACGAAAAAGTTTTCAAGCACGTAAGGATAATTTCCCCACTCCCATTCCCAAGGCCAGCCGTTGGGCAACCAGACTTTGTTTACGTAAAAATCTGAACGGTCCTTCAATGAGGTAAACACGCCCCAAGCGAACAACGCAATAAACGTCAACGCATAAATCGCCAAAAGTATGCCGATCAAGATGATGAACACACTCTTTTTATCTTTTAAGGAAGCATTCTTTTTCATTTCCTCACCTCAAGTCGTCGACGGGCCGTATTTTTCCAAAGCCCAACGCACCAACAGCGTAAGCGGAGCCGCAATGCAAGTCATCAATAAACCAAGCGCCGATAAATAAGGATAGTCCGTCATACCGCCTTGCTGCACTTTTGCATACAATAAGTAGCCAAACGTTTGCAAGCTTGGATCGGCGCCGGAGCCAAAGAACGAGAATAGTTGCATTTGATTGGTAAAAATTCCCGCAAACGCAGAGATCAAGAACGTAACCGTCGTAGGCCAAACCATTGGAATGACGATATAGAACAGCTCTTTCACGGGCGTAATGCCGTCTAATTTTGCAGATTCGATCACAGAATCGGAAATACTGCTCATCGTTCCGCTATATACCAACACTTGCGTACCGAAGCTGATCCAAATACTGAAAAATAATACGGTTACGTATTGCGTATCTTTATTGGCAAGCAAGCCGTAAATTTCTTGCCCGAATAAATCCAACCAAATTTTCGGAATCGTCGTATCCACGAAAAATTTAAACATAATAACGACGATGATATTGGATATAATATGCGGCGCATACAAAATGACTTTAAAAATTTTAGAGCCGGGATAATCTTTATAAATATAATAGGAAAACACGATCGTGCCGAAATTGGAAAAAACCAAATTCAGCAAAAATAAATTGATCGAATTGCCGACGGAAGCGCTCAAAGCCTCGTCCGACGTAAAATCCTGAAAAATCCTTTGAAAATTTTCTAAACCGTTCCAAACAAATCCCCTTGCGTCGATATCGTACCTTTGAAAAGACAGCATAAAGGAATTCAAATTCATATATACGTAAAATACGAGGAATTGCAAAACGGGGAATGCCACGATCGATAAATAGAAAAAGAAATGACTTTTCTGCATCCCGAAAATTTTCTTAATTCCCGCCTTTCGAGGGGCAATGATTTCTCCCTCCGCAGAGGGAGAATCTTGCACGCCGCTCTCTAAGGCATATTTGTTTTTATTCATTATACACCTCCATAGACGGATAATTTACTACTTATTGATAATCGCACTCCATTCCGTTTCCGTCCATTGCATTTCGTCAAAATACGTAGCCGCCGTCAAATTGCCGCTGAACGCATTATAAACGATGGTTGCCTGTTTTGAATTCCAGAACGCGCCGCCCGTTCTAAAATCGAAAAGCGAAGAATTCAAACGGAACGTTCTGCTGGAATTAAAGGGGAATATCAGTGAATTTCCCTCTACCGCCGCTTGCCGAATTTGCAGCATATTCTTGCCGTTGGAGCAAAGATTTTCGTCCTTGGCGATCTCCGTCAGATCGTAGGAAACGCCCTTGACGATCCCGTTCGTCGTCAACGTAAAGTTCTTCAGCTCCTCGTCGGTATACGCAAAGCTTAAAAACGCTTTCGCCGCTTCCAATTGCGCCCCCGTCGTATTCGCGTTGATGAACGCATACGACATATACGTATCCAAAAGCACGGGGCTGCTGCCGTTGCCCTCCGTTACCGTACCCGAATACTGTTGCGGCAGAGGCATATAACGGATATCCTTCTTTTGATAGGTTTCGGGATAATCTTCCTTCAACCGATCGAAAATGCCGTCCGCCAACGCTTCGTTATACGAATAATTGCCGTCGATGAGCATCGCTACGTAATCTCCGCCGTCCAAGCCGCTATTCCATAATTTTTCCTGCGCGTCCAAATGCGTGTATTCCGCGCCGACGCACTCCGTGGGATAGTTGCCTGAATCTTTCTTGAAGATCTTTTCGCAAAATTCAAGCGCGTAATACATCGCCGCAGACGATTTTACTTTGTACGCGGTATCTTTCGTCAACGTCTGATTTTCCGTCTGCACCACGCCGCCTGCGTGATTGGTTACTACTTCAATTTCCTTTTCTTCAAAATTCAAAAGCACGTCGAAGCCGTCCGCGCCGATATATTCTTGGAACAGAACGCTGAGCAACATATTCGTATAGTGCGTGGATTTTCCCGTCCAAACGAAAGGAATTACGCCGTTCGACGTCATTCTTTCTATCACCCTGTAAAATTCCTCGTAGCTGGAAGGCAAACCGTCGTCGTAGGTATTATACTTTCCGTCAGGCCCGCAGGATTTTTTCGTTTTGTCGTTTAAAATAAACGCGCGCGTGCCGTCGGGATTGAACGCGTCGGCAAAATACAGTTTTTTGGTAAGGAATACGCCCGCGTCGTATTGAATCCCGTTATACAATTCGTAATGGGGGATCGCGTAATATTTTCCGTCCTTCAATAAAAAGTCCTTTTTATCGTCCGTCAATTTCTTCTCGATCTTTTTGCCGTCGCTCCCCACCGTTTCCGTCACCAAATCGGTGATATCCGCAAACAGATTGCTATCCGTCATCATTTGGTAATCTACGGCTTGGGTGAAGAAAACGTGGTTTTTCGTATCCGCGCGCAGCGTATTTACGATCTCTTTCCCGCCGTGCCCTTTGCTGTGATCCCAAACGATATCTACGCCCGTTTTCCCTTCTTCAAAAGACACGTCTTTATATTCTTCTTCAAAGCGAACCGCCATTTCTTCCAACCATTTTTCGCCTACGCCGCCGTTATAGTTTGCAACAAGCACGCCCGTTTTCGTGGGATCGAACGAATCGACAAGCTCGGGTTTGCACCCCGTCGCCGCCAACGTGCCGCCCAAGATCCCCATTGCCAAAATCAATGCGATTGTTTTTTTCATATAAAATACTCCTTTTCGTTCTTAACGCCTACGCCGATTGCGAGCGCAAAAATTTCACGCCCGCAATCAAGCAAGCGAATTTTGTTAAACGCTTGCAACGCCGTAACCGCTATTGATAAGCTTTTGATAATACGCAAGGTTTTGCGCGCTCAACGTACCCGTATAGTTTGTTTCAAACGCCGTTTGATCGTCAAACAAATGATACGTTCCCTGCAAATAACCGTCGTAAACGCCGTCAACGGTATCGCCTTCCATTTCCGCTTCCGTCATCCACAGCGTTTGAGTAGTATCAGTAAGAAGGTATTTGCAAACGGGCTTCGTCTTGGAAACGATCACCAAGTTATCGCCGGTCAACGAGCTTCCCTTAGCGGTCAAGCCCGCAACCGCACCGCGGTAAACCGTTGCGTTCTCGATATTGTTGGTCGTATACACGACGACGTCCTTCGCCGTAAACGGCATAGAGGAAACGCCGGCGATCAGCCCCGAGGTGTTACCGCCCGATACCGCGCCGCTGTTCGCCATGATTTCGCCATGGAAGAATACGTTGTTCAACGTCATACCTTCTTGCGCGCGGTGCGAAATAGAACCCATCGTGGCTTTAATATTCGTAAACGCGATATTCTGGCATACGCCCTTAAAGCCGCGGAACAAATAATCCGTCATCCCGTCGATGGCAAAGCCGTTTCCGTCCAAAACGCCCGTCGTAAGAATTTCTTTGCTATTATCAACCGTCCATTTCGTCGCGTCCCAAACGATATCGTTGGTGAGATACCAATAGCCGTCGGTTAACACGACCATTGCCGCCAAATCTTCCATATCGCTCACTGCCGTAAGCGTAACGCCAAAGGGGCCCCAACCGCTCGTAAGATTGTTCTTCGAAACGAATTCTCTGAACGAAGCCGTCGATTTCGTTTCGTCCGTTAAATCCAGTTGCGCTTGACCAAGCTGCGTATACGCATAATGCTTATACGTACCAGAAATACGAGCGTTGTATGCCTCCGTACCGATATGGGAGGTTCCGTGATAATTAGTTTCCTTCGTCTCAGGCGCGCCGATCAAAGGCAGCCCCTCCGTTTTTCCCGTATTCGCGCTGACGAACGTACAATCGGTGAGGCTGACAGTGGCATATTTCGGATCGCTACTTACAGGAACTCTGCCGAAAATCACGCCGTGTCTGGTTCCTGCCGTATAGCTGGCGTCCGTAAGGGTATCCAATACGACGATATTTACGTTGTTCATATTCAACGCACCCGCAAAAACGTTGTTACAAATCGCGCTGGAAACGTCCCACTTATATAACGTAGTAGTAATATTTACGTTCTCCACAAAGGAATTTCCTTTCAATGCTATCCCCAAAAGACCTCTGCCCGCGGGACTTTGGCAATTAATAAAATTCACGTCCTTGCAGGTCATCAGCGTAGTATGACCTAACGCGCCGTAGAAATTGGAGATCGTATACCCGTTACCGTCGAAAATGTAACGCGCCGTATCAGAGTTAATCGTATTCATCTTCAATTCGGTATTGATATCGCACGCGATATCGTTGGTCAAGCCCACGTAACCGATCGAACTATCGTCCGTCGTAAGGCTGACCATTGCTTGCAAATCGGCAAACGTGCTTACCTTTTTCATCCATACCTTTGCAGGCAACGTCAAGGTTTCACTGTTTGCGTACGTGATCGTAAAATCTTGCGCTTCTTCCTTTCGCGTGGCAGCGCCGGGCAGCGCCATGGAAGCCAATTTTCCGTCTACGGGCGTTGCCGTATAAGAACCGACGCCAGCCGAAACGATTTCCCAATCTGCATTATCCGCTATGGTGAAGTTGGAAAGATCGTAGCCGTCGAAGTTGGAAATAAAGAGTTCTTCCAATTTTAACTTGTCTTGCATTTCTACGACCTTGTTCAAAAGGTCGGCGCGATCTTCCGTTTCCATTTCTTGGTCTTCCAACGCCGCGTTGAATACGTCATGGATCGTTCTCTCGTCGCTTTTCGCACCGAAGGTGTAATCCGTGCCGTCGTAGGTATAGGGGATCGCTTGATAACTATACGATAAATTTTCGTCTAAAATATCTACGATCGCGCCCGCAACGTAGTAGCCGTCCTCATCCAGATAAACCTTATTGCAAACGGCGGATACTTCCTTTTGCGTTTTATTGTAGTTCGTTTGCAAATACTCGAACACGTTGCCCGTAGTATAATTTTCAAGCGTGAAAGCAGGCACGATCACCATCCCCACTTCTTCCAATTCGCCTTCGGTATACTTCACCGAATATTCTTTAACGCCTTCTACGGTTTCCTCATTCACAAGGTTTACAGGAATATCCGCGGTGAAGCGAATACCCGTGCCGCTTCCTTCGCTGATACGAACGCCTGCGCCCGCGCGCATAGTGATCGCGCAAGTTTCCGCCGAAGCGTTAATCACGCCGCCTACCGCAACCCCTGCGGTGAGCATCGTTGCAACAAACAAACCTGCTATCATTTTTCTTTTCATTGATTTCGTCATAATTTTTTTACCTCCTTATTAACTGATCCAAGAGCTTTTCCAGCTGCTATCTTTGACAATTGCGTCATCTACCGAGCTTGTGATAAGATCGGTGTTTTCAAATAAGGTGATCGAAATTTCCGTTGGTTGATAAATTTTTTTCATCTTCTATCTCCTTTTCATATTTTTTATTCGATTTTTCCTTATGGCTTCTCATTTGTTTTGGGCTTCCTCTACATCTCATCGTTTTTTCTCCTCAACGTTTATTTTTTTGTGCTGTCGTTCCATTTTTCAAGCGCTTCCTCAATGCGCCTAAACTTTTCAATTTTCTTTCGTCCAAACGCCGTCGTATACAAGCCCGTCGCCGTCGTATCTTGTATCGGGCGGAGCTTCCTCTTCCAAAACCTTCGTCAGCTCGTAATATTTTTGATTGAGCGCCGTCAGCGTGCCCGTATATCCTGCTTCGAATTTATTTGCAGAAGTATAACGGTTGTACGCGCCGCTCAGGAAGTTCGTCAAATCGGATACGTACAGGAACGCGCCTTTATCGTTCTTATCCGTTCTGGGCTTTATCGGAAGATACTTGGAAATAAACACGGCGTTATTGCAGTCAACCGTTTGTCCGCTCGTCGCATATCCCGCCACAAAGCCCTGATAATAATTCGATTGCGACGTATTCGTCGTTACGATCGTTACGTTATCGAAGAATACGTGATACAAGCCGCTCCCTTTATAAGGAATCCCCGCTGCGTTTTTGGCGTTGATTTCCTGCGCGAACAAACCGCCGTCCTGATCCTTTGCGCCCGCGCCATGCAGGAACACGTTGCTGAGCGCGCCGCCTCTTGCGATGCGGCAAATAGACGCGTTCTCTTGCATATCCGTAAACGCTACGTTTTGCAATCTGCCTTGGAAATTATAGAAAAGATAGTCGGGCAAGCCTTTGATACAATGCTCGTTTCCTTCCAAGATCACTTGGAAGCACGTCGCCGTATCGCGCTGTACGCCGCTCCAATCCAAATTCGTACAATCAAGGTCCGCCGTCAGATAATAATAGGAAGCTTCGCCCTTTAACATCTCGGTGAGATCCGCCGCGGTTTTGATTTCTTTAACCTCTTTTTGCACAACCGTTTGGAATTTTTCTTCGTATACCTTTTTATAGTTTTCGCCCAGGGTATTTTCCTCGTACGCTTTGATAAATTCTTGAGGACTGTTATACAAAGCGAACGTACCTCTGAGTACTTTGCTATAATTTTCTCCCATTTCGTCAAACGAATTCATAAACGCGCCGTCTCGGATTCCGTAAGGCGCAAAGCTGTTGTTTTCGTTTGTAACGACGAATAAACAATCCTTACAATTTACGTAAGCGCCTTTCGTGGCAAAACCGCCGAGGAAGCCCGTATCGCTCGTTCTCGTAGAAACGGCGAAAATGTTTACGTTCGTCAAATTTACTCCGTCCGTCAGATACCGAGCAAGAACGCCCGATTTTTCATAGTAGGAAACTTTTGCGTCGATCGAAACGTTTTCGATCTTGCAGCCCGCGCGCATCAGGTCGGCAACCAAGGCGTAGCCTGCGGCTGCTTTCGTCGTTGCATTGACAAGATCGAAGTTTTTCGCCGTGCCGCAAAAATCACCGAACATTCTATCGTTAAAATTGGAGATTTTATGGTTTTGACCGTCGAATACCCCTTTAAACGTAACGCCTCTCAGATTTTGCTCCGGCCAATCGGTTACCTTGGTGAAATCGATATCCTCTTCCAAGAATACTTCGCCGCTCGTAACGTAAGGGAGTTTTTGGAAGTTCGATTGCCTCAAATATCCCTTTTCGTCAACGGGAACGTAATAATATCCGATATTGTTTCCGTTCCTCGCTACAATCTCGATATTCTTTCCGCCAAGCTGCATCAAGCGTTCTTCATTGATCGTCAATTCCGCGCCGCCGTTTTCGATTTTGCTCGGATAATAAATTTGCGAAGACGTTGCCGCACTGCCTTGCACCTGCAATCCGTACGTATCCGAATTAGATAAGAAGTTCAAACGCACTTCATCGCCCTCGTCCGTCAATATCTTGGGCGCAACTAACGTTATGCCCGCAGGCGTAATCGGCTGATTTTTCGATACGGTATGCCAAAGAGCGGAATACACCGTAACGTTTTTCGCCGTCAACGCACCCGACGTCGAAGCAAATATCGAACCGCCGCGCGTGGTATCGTGCGCCGCTTGATAGGCGTGGACGGTAACGTTTTCAAGCTCTACCGCTCCGTTTACCGTTCCGAATAAGCCGCCGCTTACCCCTGTATCGGATAAAATAACGTTCGCTTCCACGTTTTTCACCGTAATTTTCGTTCCTTCGCCCTCATCCGAACCAAACAACGCGCCTACGGTCGCTTGGCTATCGATCATCACGTCGGACAATATCAAATCGGTAACGACGAATTCGTTTTCTACTCCGTAAAACAGTCCGTGCGCGCCTGTAAGCCGCAAGCCCTTGATCTCGCGCCCGCCGCCGTCGAACGTGCCGCTGAAAACGGTCTTATTTTCGTAAGCCCATTCTTTGCCCGTCATATCGATATCAGCCGTCAATTTATAATAACCGCTGTTTTTTCCCTGCAACGCCGTCAGATCGTCATAATTTTCAATGGAACTATACGCGCTGACGAAAAAGCTTGCCGTCGCTTTATCCGTTTCCACTACAAGCTCCGTTCCTACGCCCGAAAATCTTTCGGGGATAATAAACGAACTTGCATTGCCGCTAGCAATGGGATACTTTGCTCCGTTGATTTGAATGGATACGCTTTGCAAAACGCCGGGGATTTGATCATAGCCGTCTATATCGTTTAATGAACAGCTCGTGGCTATCGGCATTTCGTAGTCGGTATCGCTAATCGTGCCCAACTGGGCAACTTGCACCGTAACGGATAACTCGGCCGTATACGTTCTACCGTCTTTCGTATAGCTCGCCAAAACCGTCGCTGCGCCTGCCTTTTCGCCTTTAATCAAGCCATTGTTTACCGAAACGATATCTTGCTCCGAACTCGTCCATACGACTGTTTCGTTTTCTTGCGCCTGTCCGCGATATAATACGCTCGCCGTCACCGTTGCGGTATTCGTATACGTCTGATCGTTCCATTGTTCAATCGCGTCTATCGTAACCGTTTTTTGATCCAACACGACCTCGTAATCGGGTTTGACGACAACGGTGATCGCCTTGGAATAAATCTCGTTCTTCCACGTAGCGTGCACGGTGATCGTAGCTTTTCCTTCCGCTTTCGCCGTAACGTTGCCGCTATTGCTTAAGCTGATAACGTTTTCGTCCGATACGACGTATTCGTAAGAAACGCCCGTCAAATCCGTTGCGCCTTTCAATACGCGGGCTTCTAACGCTACGGTTTCCCCTATGTACAAGTCGGATTTATCCAAAGCCAACGAAACGGTTGGATTTTCCTCCTTAGAAACAACTTCTTTCACGAAAATTCTGCAAGTTGCTTGCGCCGACCCCGCCTTTGCCGTTATGATAGCCGAACCTGCGGAAACGCCCGTTACCACGCCGTCTTTTACGGTTGCTACGGATTCGTCGGAACTGCTCCATTCCACGTCTCTTTCTCCGTTATAGGAATCGACGAGCAACGCAATTTGCTCTCCTACGCCGATCGTAGTCGTATTCTCCTTTAACGTTAAAACGTATTTGGTATTATTCGAATTGTCCGAATTCGAATCGTTAGAACAAGAAACGGCAATCGCGCTCGACGTTGCGCAAAGCACGCCAAGACAAACCGCTATCAGAAATTTTCTAATTTTCCCTGTCATTGTTCGCTCCTTATACTTATTTGTTTTGCGTTGTTATGAAAAACGCAAATTTCTGCAAACAGAAACCGCTTGCAGTTTTTATATTGCGTTGGTGTATTATCCGTTTTCACAAAGATTATTTTCCCGCGATCATCAAGGGGATGAATACGGGTTTAATATGATCGGGGAAATATACTGCTATACAAATATCGTTGCGTGCTTCCAAACGTTTTACTGCGGTAAATTTCATCGTAAAATCGGTGATGTGCGTGCCGTGTACCAATAAATTTTTATCATATTCCACTTTTAAGCCCTCAGGCGCGAATACTTTAATATCACAGCTTGCAGAGCAATAGTCGATAATCCAATCGAATCGCAAATCAATGCTTTCCCCTTCGCCGAGAGCAGGTTTACGGTCAAAAGCGCAACGGCCGTATAAATAGATATAATTAGAAAAGTCGTAAGAATACGGCGCTGTATCCAACAAAGCCTTGCCCAACATGGGAGAATGAGGCGACTCGCTGCCCCAGAAGCACCATTTATCACCATGCAAAAGCCGATCTTCGGGCCACTCCGTTTTACCCGTCGTTTCATGCGCGTTTTCACGGTTTGCCGCAAGCATAACGGGAATCATATCCAATACTCTGTCCGTCAATTCCGTGCAAGTTTTGGGAATTCTCCTAGCAACGTGCCCGTTGATGCAAAGGGTGTTGATATCGTCGCCCAAATACTCCATCCAATCTTTGGGGATGCCTGCCGTTCCCTTTAAAATACCCAGCGTTGCGCCTACCGTACCCGCAGTACAGTCGGTATCGTCGCCGCAATTTACCGCATAAATAATGGATTTCTTAAAATCGCCCTCGCCGTATAATAAGCCGAGCACGGTAAAACCAACGTTGGCGGGCGCTTGGAACATTCCGATGTCTGCGCTTTGCTCTACAAGCAAGTCTCTCGTCTTTCTGTAAGCAACGCCCTTTTCGTAGCAATCAATGACCAATTTTACCGCTTTTGCCACACGGCTTTCCGCAGGAATATTCGCCAAAGCAATATCGATGATCGAACGAATATCGGAATTAACGAACGCTTCGCATTCCATGGTCGCGGTGAATACTTCCGCGATCGTACCCTCGCTTACGCCATGATCTACGCACGCGTCATAAAAAGCGTATTTTCTGGCAATTCCCGAATAACCGGGAGCCATGCACGCCCAAATTTCCGAACGAATCCACGCACCGTTAGAAGTCTTCCATCTGTCATTGTCTGCTTCGCCGCTGATAGGAGGCGCAAAACCTCTGCGCAAATTCGCTTTCGCCACCCCATATTCCGACCAACTCGGCGGAATCATCATCAGCCAATATTCCGCTAATACTTCTGCGTTCAGTTGGAAAGGTCCGTGCTGTTCCGCCGCAAGCAGCCATACGAGCTGCAGATCCAAGTCGTCGTTAGGCAACGGCTCGCCCTTTTTCGTAGAAAACCCTTGAATATCCAACATTTCTTTTACGCCTTCGTAAGGGCCGCCGATCGTACCGCCCATATTCTTACCGATCCAACAAGCGTAAATCTTGTCTCTCAATTCTTCGCGATTAAATTTAAACATGATACACCTCTATAATTTATTTTTTAGGTATTATCATTTTATCACTACTTTCCCGCCTCTTCAACGCGTGAACAACGGAAAATTTGACTTATTCGCTGAACTTTCTTTTTTAATCTTGAATTTTTTTTCCAACTATGGTACACTCTGCTAAAAGGAGTTATGCAATGAAATTTTCAATCAATCCTACTTTCCCGCCTTTTTATGAACAAGACAATCGAACGCCGCCTTACGTTTCTTACGTTGAACATCAATTATACCCTTACGATTTTATTTCTTTGCATTGTCATAAGCACGCCGAAATCGGTATATGTTTGGAGGGGCACGGATACAATTATATTGAAAACCGCATTTACCGATTTCAAACGGGGGATTTGCAATACGTATCTGCCTACGTTCCCCACCTTGCGCAATCCGATAAAGGCGTCATCAGCAAGTGGATTTGGATATCGATAGACGTCCTTGGGCTTCTCGGGTCTTATTTTAAAGATGACTTACCCGCCTTTTCTTCTATGCAAGAAAATAGCTTTAACGGAACGTTTCACCCCGAAGAACACAAAAAACTTGCCGATATTATTTATCGCTTTTACGGCGCCTTAAAAGAGCCGGACAAACTTAATCCTTGGCGCGAATTATTCCTTACGGGAGAATTGCTCACGGAAGTATCTGCGATTGGAGACGTCGACGCTCAAAACACGCTTCCCTACAATAAATCCATGCGGCTTTATTCGATCGTTTTATATATACGAAACAATTATTGGGATCGAGCGGCTATGCGAGAGGAAAATCTTGCCGCTATTTCTCAATATAGCGTTTCTCATTTTCGTTCTCTTTTTAAAAAAGAAGTAGGTATGAGCGTTCAAGAATTCATTTTAAAAACGCGACTGTCATCAGCCGCTTATTCTTTGACGAACACCAATCTTTCTATCTTGGATATTGCCTTAAACGCCGGTTTTGGGAATATTTCCTATTTTAACAGAGCATTCTCCAAATTCTATTCCTGTTCCCCTTCTGCATATAGAAAAAATAACCGATAATATTTCCATTGCTAACCTCTACCGCACCACGCGACTATCGCGTGGTTTTTCTCTCTCAAACGAAAACAGCTCTCCCATCGGAGAGCTGTTTTGCTATTGCTTTCTTTACATTTTTTCAAATCGTACGACGTCGGTAACGAACACGATCGCACCCCCCACGGCTACTTCCGCGGTATGCGGTACCGCCATAGGCATCGCCGTCGTCATCATCGCAGGGACTTTTTCCATTCTCTTGCGGCAATTTTTGCGAATGATTTCAATCGCCTCGTCCACTCTCTCGTCGGCTAAACCGATCAAAAGCGTGGTGTTCCCGCTCCGCAAAAATCCTCCCGAAGTCGCCATCTTGGTGAACTCGATCCCGCTTTCGGAAAGCGCTTGGCATACGTCCGCCGTGTCCTTCGCCTGTACGATCGCCGTCAACATTTTCATAACCTTCTTCCCCCCTTTTTCCGTATTATATCATAAACTGTTCACGATTGCAAGATACAAACGGAAAAAACGCGCCGACGATTGACATTTTTTTTGCAATTTTGTATAATAAGCGTATGAAAGAAAAGATCATTCGCCCCATCGGCCATATCCAAAACGATTTCAAAGAAAAATTCGGGATCCCCCGCCAAAGCGGCAAGGCGGCGCACCTGCTTTCGCGCGTGGTATTCTACCCGCCCTACAACGAAAAGGAAGCGTTTCGGGCTTTGGAGGGATTTTCCCATCTTTGGCTCTTATTCGATTTTTCCAAAGCGCAAACGGACGGCTTTTCCCCCACCGTGCGCCCGCCGAGGCTGGGCGGCAACGCCCGCGTGGGCGTGTTTGCCAGCCGTTCCCCCTTTCGCCCGAACGGGCTGGGGCTTTCCGTCGTAAAATTAGAGCGCGTGGAATTCTGCGACCAAGGCGCGGCGTTGATCGTATCGGGCGCGGATCTTTTGGACGGCACGCCCATTTTCGACGTCAAGCCGTACCTGCCCCACGCCGATTGCATTGAAACCGCCGTCGGCGGTTATGCGGACGCGCACGCAGACGATTGTTTGCAGGTGGATTTTCCGCCCTCGCTACTTGAAAAAATCCCGCATGAAAAACGGGCGGGCTTGATCGAATGTTTATCCCAAGACCCGCGCCCGTCCTATCAAGACGATCCTTTGCGGGAATACGGAATGCGATTTGCCGATTTTAATATCCGCTTCCGCGTAAGGGAACAAACGCTTTTCGTAATCGCCGTCGACTGAAAGAAAAGAAATAACCTGTTTTTTTTAAAATTGTCATAATTTTTTCTTACATAGTACAACATTATTTGACAAACGGCAAAAGATAAGATATAATGAAGTTATGTTATTTAATTTACAACACATCCTGTTTATCAGTATCGCCACCGTAACGATCACGGTGCTTTTGATTTTAGCGGCAAAATTCGTGAAAAAACAGGAAACGAAAAACTTAATATTAAAAGCCGCCGCAATCGCAACGGTCGCATTGTATTATAGTAATATTTGGGTGGAATTTTTCGGCAACGCCGGGAGTACAAGCGGACTTGCCAACTATCATCTAATTCCCGTTTATCCTTGCAATATCATGCTTTGGATGCTGTTCATCACCTCGATGATCAAAAATAAATCAAGCAAATTTTTCACGGTGTTAGCGGAATTTTGCTTTTGGGCGGGGATCATTTGCGGCACGTTCGGCATCGTCCTCAACGAAAACTACCGCGTAACAGGCGATCTGACGAATTGGGCGCTCTTGCAGGAATTATTGAACCACTGCACGATGATCTTCGGTTGCTTTTATTTGCTCGTGGGGAAATATATCAAGATCCGCGTATTCAACGTCGTCAGCGTTACGCTCGGTTTACTCTTTTTCATTTTGGAAGGTTCGTTCGTCAACGCGTTGTTTGCAAAATGCGGGCTACCCGAAGTGAACGCAATGTATCTTTTGCATAGCCCCTATCCCGATCTGCCTTGGCTTTCCCCCATGCTCTTGGGTGCGAGCGCGATCCTCGTTCTGTTCGGTTGCTTGGCGCTTTACGAGCTACGGCTCCCCAAAGAAGAACGTTGGTATTCACAGCTCAAACACTTTACCGAAAAAATATTCAATAAACACAAAGGACAACGATTATGAGAGAATTATTTTTGAAGCTTTTTGCAATGTCTCATTTTAATACGGGCATCAAAGTAACGGCGTTTTCCGTTCCGCATATCGTGTATCTCGTTTTGATCTTCGGCGGGATCGTAGCGGCAGGTCTCATTCTTAGAAACAAATCGATGGAAACGAAAGACAAAGTGCTCCGTATCCTCGCGTACGCGCTCGTCATTTCCTATCTTTCCGATTTTTTTATGCACGATTTCGTTTACGGGGAAATGAATATGGATAAGCTCCCTTTCCATATCTGCACAGTCATGTGTCCTTTGGTGGCGTTCGCACAATTCAATAAACGCTTTAAAAAATTCCTTGAACCGATCACGGCAGTTGCGATCGTCGGGCCGCTGATGTATCTTTGCTATCCCGCAAGCATCGGCGAGGGCGAGCCTTGGTGCTACCAAGCGGTACAAACAATGTTTTTCCACGGCGTGGAACTCGCTTGGGGGATTTTAAATATCACCACGAAAAAAGTGGAATTTAAAATGAAAAATATTTGGCACTCCGCCGTATTGCTCGTAGCGATCACCCTTTGGGCAAAGCTGGGCAACGAAATGCTTGGAAATAACTGGTTCTTCCTGCAAGAGGACGCGTTCTATATCGGGCTTGTCGGAAGCGGCATCCTTCCTCAATGGTCGCTGATGATCCTCAATCCGATCGCCGTATTCTTGGTGGTACTCGCCGTATACGGAATCTATTACGGCGTAAACGCGCTGATCAAAAACGCTTCTTCTAAAACCGTAACGCCCGTGGCGGCTACGATCGTAGCGGAAGTTGCGGCAACCGAAGCGCAGCCTACGGATGAAAAACAAGAATAATTGCCCTCTGCGGCAAAAAAGCTCGCTACCAAGTAGCGAGCTTTTTTATTTTCTTGGTTGTTTTTACGCCTTTCTTAACGTAACGCTGCCTTTTTGCGGCTCGCAAGAAATGCGAACGCCCAGCGATTTAAACGTCTTTTCGTCCACGTCCGACAACATAACCGTGGAATGAAATTCACAGCCTTTCAGCTTGCCGAGCTGTTCCAAAGCGAGCTTCGCCGTGGGATTGGTTACGGCGCAAACGGCAAGCGAAAGCAAAATTTCGTCGGTGTGCAAACGGGGATTGCAAGACCCCATATGATTGACTTTCAATTCTTGAATCGGCTCGATCACGGCGGGCGAGATCAGCTCTACGCTATCGTCGATTCCGCCGAGCGCTTTGAGCGCGTTTAATAAACAAGCCGCCGAAGCGCCGAGCAGTTTGCCCGTTTTTCCCGTTACGATCTTTCCGTCGGGCAGTTCAATCGCCGCCGCAGGCGCGCCCGTTTTTTCCGCTTTTTCCAAGGCGGGCAACACGGGTTTGCGATCCTCTAACGAAAGCCCTGTTTTCCGCATCAACAATTCGATTTTCGCAACGACTTCCTTGCCCACTCTGCCCTTTCTGGCGTCGCACATAGCGGCGTAGTAGCGGCGAATAATCTCCTCGCCCGAAGCCTTTTTGCACGCCTCGTCGTCCACGATACAAAAGCCCGCCATATTCACGCCCATATCCGTGGGGGATTTATAGGGGGATTTGCCGAGAATCTTTTCGAGCATCGCGTTCACCACGGGGAAAATCTCCACGTCGCGGTTATAGTTAACGGCGAGCGTTCCGTACGCTTCCAAATGGTACGGGTCGATCATATTCACGTCGTTTAAGTCCGCCGTAGCCGCCTCGTAAGCCACGTTCACGGGATGTGAAAGCGGAATGCTCCAAATCGGGAAAGTTTCAAACTTCGCATACCCCGCCTTCACGCCGCGCTTGTTTTCGTGATACAGCTGCGAAAGGCAGGTCGCCATTTTCCCGCTTCCGGGGCCGGGCGCAGTAACCACCACCAACCGACGGGCGGTAGGCACGTATTCGTTCTTTCCGTAGCCCTCGTCGCTGACGATCTTTTGCACGTCGGAAGGATACCCGTCGATCGCGTAATGCTTGTACACCCTGATACCGAGATTTTCCAAGCGTTTGATAAACGCGTCCACGCGCGGACGGGGCTGATACATCGTCATCACCACGCTGCCCACGTACAAGCCCTTGCTTTGGAAAATATCGATGAGCCGAATCACGTCGGCGTCGTAAGTGATGCCAAGATCGCTGCGGTATTTATTTTTTTCGATATCGTTCGCGCTGATCACCACTAAAATTTCCGCGATATCTTTCAGCTTTAACAGCATTTTAATCTTACTGTCCGGCTCGATTCCGGGCAGAACGCGCGAAGCGTGATAATCGTCGAACAGCTTACCGCCAAATTCGAGATACAGCTTATCCCCGAACGCGTGAATGCGTTCTTCGATTTTTTCCGATTGCAAAGACAGGTATTTTTTATTATCAAATCCGATGCGTATCATAAACTTTCTCCTATCGTTCAAGGCGGTAAACCTATACTTTTACTATTGTACCAAAAACGAAAAAAAAAGTCAACGCCCTAAAGCAAAAAAAACTTTTTAAAATCTAAACCTATCGATAAGCGCGGCTTAACGAAAAAAATCACGCCCCGAGGAACGGCAACTCCTCGGGGCGTTTTGGATTATAAACTATTTAAAAAATCATTCAAAAGCTGTTTTTGCTTTTCCGTCAGCGAAGCAACTCTATCCACAAGGGTCGCTTCTTTTTTTTCGGTGAAAAAATCGGCAAGGGAAACTCCCAAAGCAAAACAAATATTATCAAGCGTTTCCACAGTCGGACATTTTAAGCCGTTTTCCAATGCAGGTATATAACTTGCCGCTACTCCCGATTCCGTTGCAAGCCTATTTTGCGTCCAATCTTTCGCTATTCTCAGCTTCTTTATCCTTTTCCCTATTTCTTTTTTATCCATGAGATTATTCCCCTTAAAAAATATACTATAGTAATAGTTTACTCTATTTTAGTAAAAAATATTTTCTCTAAGGGTTTGACAAGTTTTCTCAATAGTAGTATAATTAAAATACTATAGTGAAAACATTAGGCTCTCAAATATGAACAATAGTGAAAACGCAAGAAAACAGACAAAATCAAGGCAACGGGTGCGCGAACACGGCGAGGTTTTTACAAATGAGCGCGAAGTGAAAGCAATGTGCGATTTGGTGAAAGACGAAACCGAACGCATAGACAGTAGGTTTTTAGAGCCTGCGTGCGGCGACGGAAATTTCCTTGCCGAGATACTCACGAGAAAGCTCGAAATCGTTAAGCGCAAGTATAAAAAAAGCGCGCTCGATTATGAAAAAAACGCCGTGTTGGCGGCGAGTAGCATTTACGGCGTGGATATTTTGATCGACAACGTGCTTGCGTGCCGAGAGCGTATGTTTGCCATTTGGGATAAGGCATACAGAGCCGTTTGCAAAAAGGAATGCAACGACCAAACGCGCGAAGCCGTGCGCTTTATCTTAAAACGCAATATCGTTTGCGGCAACGCGCTCACCTTAAAATGCGTGGACGAACACGGCAACGACACGGACGAGCCGATCGTCTTTTCCGAATGGGCGTTTATCACGGGCTTTCAAATGCAACGGCAAGATTATACCTTTGCCGACTTGCTTGCCCGTAGCGACGATACAAAACAAATGCGCTTGGACGAACAGCCAAGCGAAGAAGGCAAATTCTTGAAAAGATACGTAACCCACTATCGGAGGGTGCAGGAATGCGACTAATCGCGCCCTGTCATTGCAAGCGGAACACCGCGCCTGTCATTCTGAGCGCAGAGAAGAATCTCGCGGTGTGTAGCGCTCTCGCAACAATAGTATCACCACCATTACAAAGGAAAAAGAAAATGAATGAAAATTTATTCAATAAAGTATATAACCCCGACGTTTTGAGTTGCCTTGCCAACCTTAGTAGCGATGAAGTGTTTACTCCGCCCGAAATCGTAAACCAAATGCTGGATATGTTACCGCAGGACTTGTTCAAAAACCCCGACACCAAGTTTTTAGACCCTGCGTGTAAAACGGGCGTGTTCTTGCGCGAGATTGCAAAACGCTTGATTAAAGGGCTTGCACCGCAATTTCCCGATTTGCAGGAACGTATCGACCATATTTTCCATAAACAGCTTTTCGGGATAGCAATTACCGAACTCACGAGTTTATTATCCCGTCACGGAATCTATTGCAGTAAATACCCGAACACGGATTTTTCGGTAACGAAATTCGACACCGCCGAAGGGAATATCCGTTTTAAGCGTTCGCCGCATACCTG
>JAFTQB010000017.1 GCA_017462985.1 Clostridia bacterium | reverse complement strand
AGCTTTGCGCGTTCGCCGTCCACGACGGCGGCGGGAGCGACCCCGCGAGGGCAACGCTCTACGCATGCCATACAGGAAAGGCAGTTCCAGATCGCCTCGCATGCGAGCAGTTCTTCCACCTTGCCTTTCGCAAGCATCGAAACGAATTGATGAGGCTTGATATCCATATCCTTAAACGCAGGACATCTCCCCGAACATTTACCGCATTTCATGCACTTTCTTACGTCTGTGCCGCTCAGTCTTTGGATATTTTCTACGCGTTCTTGATTCGTCATCTCACACCCCCAAAGCCTCAGCCAACAATTCGGTGAAATATTTCACGGGCAAAAGCTCGCCGCCGTTCACCTGCAAGTTATACAAACAAAGCGGGCAAGCGGTGATGATCTCTTCCGCGCCCTTTTCCTTGGCGCTTTTCAAGATCTTTTCGCTCTTTGCTTTCGGCAATTCGCTGTTTTTAAGCGATACGTACGCGCCGCAGCACTCGTTGCGGAACGGATACACGACGGGCGTGCCGCCGACCGCCTTGATAAAATCTTCGATGATCGTCGGGTTTTCGGGATTATCGAACGCCATCACGCCGCTCGGACGCAACAGCAAACAGCCGTAATACGCCGCCACCTTACGGTTTAAGGGCTTCACAACGGCTTTTTTGATATTATCGAACCCAACGAGCGTTTTGAGCATTTCGAGATAATGCAGCACTTCCGTTTCGCCTTTGTACGCTTCTTCGAATTTGCAATAGTTATTTGCACGGAAGGAAATATCCTCGTTGCTTCTCATATCCTCGTTCGTGCGCTTGATGACGTTATGACAAGCCGAACAAAGGGTGAGCAATTTCCCGCCGTTGCGTTTTGCGTATTCGAGCGCGCGCACCGCCGACAATTTGGTGGCGATCTCGTCCGTACCCATCGGGTACACCGCGCCACAGCATTGCCAATTTTCAATTTCCTCCATTTCTACGCCCAAAGCCGCGGCGCATCTTCTTGCCGTTTCGTCCAGCTCTTTGGCTTTGGTTTTGAGCGTACAACCGGGATAATAACAAATTTTCATATCGCTATATCGCTACCTTTTCGTTTAGTGTGTCCGCAATTATTTTTGCGGATAAGCCATTTCTTCGGGACGGAACACTTCGTCGAATTTCTCCGCCGTCAAGAAGCCGAGCGCAACGCACGCTTCTTTTAAAGAAATGTTTTCTTTATAAGCCTTCTTCGCCGTCTTTGCCGCGTTTTCATAACCGATATACGGGTTGAGCGCGGTAACGAGCATCAAAGAATTGTATAAGTTGTGCTTCATCTTTTCTCTGTTCGCCTTGATGCCCGTAACGCAATTCTTTTCAAAGGAAAGAATCCCGTCCGCAAGCAATCTTGCCGATTGCAGGAAATTATAGATGATCACGGGCATAAATACGTTGAGTTCGAAATTGCCTTGCGACGCGCCGAAGCCGACGGCGACGTCGTTTACCATTACCTGTACGGCAACCATCGTCATCGATTCGCATTGCGTGGGGTTCACCTTGCCGGGCATAATGGAAGACCCCGGTTCGTTTTCGGGAATGAAAATTTCCCCAAGCCCGTCGCGAGGACCGCTTGCGAGCCAACGAACGTCGTTTGCAATCTTCATCAAATTGCAAGCGAGCGCTTTGAGCGCGCCGTGCGCGAATACAAGCTCGTCTTTCGCCGTGAGAGCGTGGTATTTATTTTCCGCCGTAACGAATTTCTTGCCCGTCAATACGCTGACCTGCGCCGCCACTTCTTCGGCAAAGCCCTTGGGCGCGTTCAGCCCCGTACCGACGGCGGTGCCGCCGAGCGCAAGCTCTTTCAAGCCGCCGAGCGCGAGCTTTAATTGCCCTTTCGTCTTTTCGATCATATTTCTCCAACCGCTGATCTCTTGCGAGAAAGCGATGGGAACGGCGTCCTGCAAATGCGTTCTGCCGCTCTTTACAATCCCCTTATTTTCCCTTTCCAAACGCTTGAGGGTTTTGATCAGCTTATCCATTGCGGGGAAAAGCTTATCCTCGATCGCGATGACGGCTGCGATGTGCATTGCCGTGGGGAAGGTATCGTTGGAGCTTTGGCTCTTGTTGATATCGTCGTTGGGGTGCAAAAGCTTGCTGCCCGCGATCTCGTTGCCGCGATTGGCGATTACTTCGTTCGCGTTCATATTCGACTGCGTGCCGCTGCCCGTCTGCCATACGACAAGCGGGAAATGGGAATTGAGCGAACCGGAAATCACTTCGTCGCAAGCCGCGCAAATCGCCGCGAGCTTTTCATCGGATAACTTACCGAGTTTATGGTTTGCAAGCGCCGCCGCCTTTTTCAAGATACCGAACGCATGCGTGATCTCGCGAGGCATAATCTCGTCCCCGATGGGGAAGTTCTGCTTGCTTCTTTGCGTTTGCGCCGCCCAGTATCTATCGGCGGGAACTTGCATTTCGCCCATCGTGTCTTTTTCAA
The DNA here is from genome assembly GCA_017462985.1 of Clostridia bacterium. Classification (GTDB taxonomy): domain Bacteria; phylum Bacillota; class Clostridia; order Christensenellales; family Borkfalkiaceae; genus Scatosoma. The sequence goes on along the minus strand of JAFTQB010000017.1, from coordinate 23,797 downwards.
TACGGTATTCCATTTTAATTCTCCGTCCTTAAATTTCGATTTGCGCGATAACGTCTTTCAGTACCTGCGCGCTATGCTGGAATTTAGCCACTTCTTCATCGGTAAGTTTGGGGGTGAGCGTCGTTTTCACGCCCTTCGTGCCGAGCACGCAAAGGGTGGAAAGAGCCACGTCCTCCACGCCGTATTCGCCGTGCATGACCGTAGAAACGGTAGCCACCGTATCCGCTCCCGAATAAATATTTTTTACAAGGTGGCATACGGACGCCGCGATCCCGTAGAAAGTAGCGCCTTTGCCCGCAATGATCTTGCCGCCCGATTTTTTCACGTATTCTTCCACTTCTTCCCTCGTATACGGAGTGATGTTGAGCGCGCCCTTTTCCGTAACGGATTTTTCATAATCGGTGAGGTGAATGCCCGAAATATCCGCCGTGGACCAAGCAACGAACGAACTATCGCCGTGTTCGCCCAAAACGTACGCGTGCACTTGCTTTTGGTTTACCGCGTACAATTCGGAAAGACGGGTTCTCAAACGAATGGTATCAAGGCTCGTACCCGAACCGATCACGCGGTTTTCGGGAACGCCCGTAATCTTACAGAACACGTAGGTGAGCACGTCGACGGGATTTGCAACCAAAAGATAGATCGCGTCGGGTACGTATTCAACGATTTTCGGAGCAATCGACTTCAAAATATTCACGTTCGTTTGCGTTAAATCGATACGCGACTGACCGGGCTTTCTGCCCACGCCCGACGTGATGATGACGATATCCGAACCCACCGCGTCTTCGTAGGTGCCTTCGTACACTTTCGCCGAGGTAAGGAAAGGGGTAGCCTGTCTGATATCCAGAGCTTCCGCCGTAGCTTTCGCCTCGTTGATATCGATCAACACAATTTCCGATACGGGACCGTTCGCAACGAGCGTATAAGCGATCGTCGCGCCAACCGAACCTGCGCCGATGATAGTAATTTTGTTGTTCATGTTCTTACTCTCCAATACTTAATTATTTTTCTTTCTTTTATTTGCCCGTTCCTCTTCTTCGGGCAAGAACGAACGAAAAGCGCTATCGCCCCATTCGTCCGTATTGTATTATATCATAATTTCGCTTTTATCACAAGGACTTGACCCGCTTTGAAAAAACTTTTTCGCCGTTGAATTGATAAAAATTTATCAATTTCGATAAAACTTAACCAAGGTTGCGTTTTAGCGTTTAAAAAACGCCCCGACAAGGAGCGTTTTCTTTCTATTCAAATTCCGCAAGCGCGTCTATCAGGAGCACGCCGCCCTCGATCACCGTGAAGATCCCCGCCACGACGAATACCCATTCGGCTTCGCCGCATTGATTGAAAAACAGGAAAAACCCGATGAGGATACATAAAACGGATTTCGCGTAAGCCACGATCGACGGCGCGTTGAGCTTCGGCGTCAAGCCGCATTTCAAATAGCCGTAAATTTGCCAAATCGCAAACAGGACCAACGCCGCCGCGATCAGATACAGCGCGGCTTCCAAAATGAAAAAACCGAATAAGACGACGAGCAAGCCCACGCCGCACTTGACGAAGAAAATTTTTTTATCGCCGATAAATAAATCAAGCACGCCGAGAAACACGATCGTGATCCCCAAAACGGACGTGAGTATTTTCAGCGTTTCCCCTTTGAGTGAAACAAGCAGCACCCCAAGCGCCACCGCCGTAACCGCCGTGATGATCTTTTCCGTTTTTTTCAATTTCTACCCCCGATTATTTTCTTTTCCGAACCGTAGCGACGCGAATATTGCCGCCCGCGCTTCTTCTAGCCGCCCTTGCGCAAGGATAGGAAACGCTCTTGTGGCAAACGCTGCAAAAAGAATACGAGCCGCATCTATCCTCGCCTGCATTGATACTGTCAAACCATTTTTCGCTATCAAATTTCATTTGTTGTTCTTTTAAAGTCATTGATTTATCCTCTCTTTACTTTATTATTTTATTTTCGACCGTGCTACATTATAATCGATTTAAAAAAATTTTTCAACAATTTTCGACTGGATTTTTCATTTTCCATAATTTACTTGCAAAAAAATCAGCCGCGGCAATTTTCTTGCCGCGGCATATCGTTTTTTTAACTCTTACAGCCTTTGCGACTTTGCAACAGGCGTTGCAAAACGCCGCAAATCCGTTTTTTCTTTCGTCGCCCAACAGCGCCTTTCCCGACGGATATGAGCTAATCTTCGGTCTGCCCCGAAGAACTACAATACTGTATTATATGCAGAGCGGCAAAAAAAAGACCTCGTTTATGCTACTTTCATAAGAAAATCGCCGCTTTTTAAACGCGTATATCTTTTATCGTGTTCGGGGTGTCTTTCCAAAATCGATATAATTCGTCGACCAACGGTTTATGTTTGTTTACGTGCTCTTCGGCGCCTTGATTGAAAATATCCGCAAGCACGTCGACCACTTCGCCTGATTGCCTATCGTCGTTTTCATCTTTTGCATCCTTTTTGAAATATGCTATCAGCGTATTGCGACAGTAATCGTACAGTTCTTTATAAACGCTATCTTGCAACAATTCGCTATGCAACCGCAAATAACGGTGTACGTAAGTAAACATATCTTTTCTGCCGTATTTTTTCCAATTGCGTTCCATCCGTCGTATTTTTAATTTTTCTTTCACCGTCATACGTTTCTTTACCTAATTATTAAAAAATGCCGCCCTCTTGCGAGAACGACACCGTAGAATATACCTTTCTCATCAAGTCTGCTACAACCTTTTTCTCAATATACATTTCAACAACGGATTTTGAAAAACGATAAGAGATATAATCCTACCAAGATTATATCCATTGCTGAAGATGTTTAAAATATTGAAAGAATGTTGCCCTTTTAAAAAAGGTTAAAGATTGTAGCGTACTTATTATACGCAATTTTCAAAATAATGTCAACGGGAAATGCGGTTGAAACAAAATTTTCTTTTGTGATTGATCAAAGAAAAAGGACTTGGCTTAACCAAATCCTTTTTTTAACTTGCCCGATTGCGGGCGTTTTTTTACATAGAGATCATTTGCAAGGTTTCGTAAAGCTCGTGATTGAAGGTCTTTTTCATCGAAACGGCTTCAATAATATCCATATCGATAATTTGATTGTTACGAATCCCTACCACGCGGTTGCCTTTTCCTTCCGCCAGCAAGCGCACGGCTTTGTTCCCGAATTGCGCCGCCAACATTCTATCCGCCATCGAAGGCGAACCGCCGCGTTGGACGTGTCCGATACAGGTAGGACGGACGGAATAAGAAGTAACCGATTGCAATTGCTTGGCAAACTGTTCCGCGCCCATAACGCCCTCTGCGATAACGATGATATTCGAATGTTTACCGTTCGCGCGGGAATGATTGATCTTGGATACGATTTCTTCGATATCGAAAGCGATCTCGGGAACGACGATGATCTCCGCGCCCGAAGCGATACCGCTATACAGCGCGATGTCGCCGCAATGTCTGCCCATAACTTCCACGACGGAGATACGCTCGTGCGAGGTCATCGTGTCGCGCAATTTGTTGATGATATCAAGGCAGGTGTTCACCGCCGTATCGAAACCGAGCGTATAATCGGTGTATTCAAGGTCGTTATCAATCGTACCGGGAATCCCGATCGTAGGCACGCCGTACTGTTCGCTTAATACTCTTGCGCCGCGGAACGAGCCGTCGCCGCCGATTACCACCAAACCTTCAATGCCGTGCTTATTCAAAGTAGCTACGGCGCGTTCCTGCCCTTCTTTGGTGAGCATTTCCAAACATCTTGCCGTACGCAGCTTCGTGCCGCCGCATTGTACGATATTAGATACGCTGCGCATTTCCATGGGAACGATCTCGTCGTTCAAAAGCCCCGCATAACCGCGCTCAATACCGTATACTTCCATTCCGAAATAGATCGCCGTACGAACGACTGCGCGGATCGCCGCGTTCATACCGGGAGCGTCGCCGCCCGAAGTCAACAAACCGATTCTTTTCATAATCTATCCTCTTTTTTCCTATCGTTATTCTCTTGTCGCTCTATATTATAACAAAACTTTTGATAAAATCAAACTTTTTTACGATAATTTTTTGAAATTTTTATTTTAGAATTTCAATTTTAAGCAAGTTTGATACAATTTTCCGGCAAGAACGCCAAAAGTTCTGCCATTAACGCTTTGCCCACCGTAACTTTTTGCGAGCATACCATCTTGGTTTTTTCTTTGACGAAGATCACCGAAGTATCGCCCTCGTAATAACAAAGCGTTTCCATCAATTCTTCCACGTCCTCGTCTTGCAGCGCCGTGATGTTCAGCCAGAGCCTTTGATTCGTAGGCGCGGCGGGTTGCGATTTGAGCGCGGGGCGTTGCGGCGCGCCGTTTTCCGTGCGAGGAACGGCGTACGCGCGTTCTTGCACGGGTCGGTTTTCCTCGCCCTCGACGAATTCCGTCATTCTGTCCACGATGATCGCGGGCGATTTATCGTCGGTGATACTGATTTTCCCCGATACGGAAACGACTTTGTCGTTTTCCATAAAGCCTTTGATTTTATCGTAGACCTTGGGGAAGCAGACGCATTCCACCGTGCCGTAAAGATCTTCCACCGTTACGAACGCCATAAACTGCCCCGAACGGGTCTGCAATTTTTTATACGCGGAGATCATACCGCCCATCGTAACCGCTTGACCGTCCTCGATATCGGTGTAGGTTTTATCGCCCGTTTCCTCGTCCTCTGTAAATGCGTTGAGCATAGAGCAATTAAACGAGCAATTTTTAAAGTGCGGCAGGAATTTTTCAAACGGATGCCCGCTGACGTAAACGCCGAGCACCGATTTTTCCTTGGAAAGCTTTTCCATCGTGTCGTATTCGGGAATATCGGGGAACTTCACCTCGACCGTTTGTTCTTGCAAAATGCTTCCAAAGAGCGAAATTTGCGCCCCTGCCTTTTGTTTATCCATCGAACTGACGCGCGTCATTACTTCCTCGTATACCGCCGCGTATTGCGAACGGCGATACCCGAAGCAATCGAATGCGCCCGCGTAGATCAAGCTTTCGACGATTCGTTTGTTCACGTACTTGGTACAGCGGGAAATAAAATCGGCAAAATCCTTAAATCGTCCGTTTTCTTCCCGTTCTTTGATTACCGCTTCGATTGCGTCCTGCCCTACGCCGCGAAGGGCGCCCAAACCGATACGCAAGCCGTTGCCTTCCACCCAAAAGATCGTTTTCGATTGATTGATATCGGGCGGCAAAACGTCGATATTCTTTTCCTTCATATACATGATATACTTGGAAATTTCTTCGATCTTATCGATACGGTCGTTTAAGATACCCGCCAAAAATTCTTTGGGATAGAAATATTTTAAATACGCCGTTCTGTACGCCACCACCGCGTAAGCCGCCGCGTGCGATTTGTTGAACGCGTAGGAAGCAAAGCTTTCCATATCCGCGAAAATCTTCGCCGCAACCTCTGCGGGGATTCCCAACGCCGCGCAGCCCGTGATGCCGCTCGCAGGGTCGCCGTAGATAAATTTATCCTTTTGCTCCATCAGCTCTTTTTTCTTCTTTTTCGCCATGGCGCGGCGAACGAGGTCGGCTTGTCCGAGCGAATACCCCGCGAGCTGTTGGAAGATCTGCATAACCTGCTCTTGATAGATAATCACCCCGTAGGAATTTTTTAAGATCGGTTCCAAATACGGCGTATCGTACACGATCTTTTCGGGATTGTGTTTATTTTCGATATATTTGGGAATAAAGTCCATCGGACCGGGACGATAGAGGGAAATTCCTGCGATCAAGTCTTCCAAACAGTTTGGTTGCAGGTCTTTCATGAATTTCTTCATGCCGCCTTGTTCGAGTTGGAACACCGCGTCGGTATCTCCCGACGAGATGAGTTGATAAGCTTCGGGAACGTCCACGCCGATCTCGTTAAAATCGATTTCAATCCCCTTGCCCTCGCGAATATAACTGAGCGTATTTTCAATATCGGTGAGCGTCGTGAGCGCCAAAAAGTCCATTTTCAGCATCCCGACGGCTTCCACCTCTTTCATATCGAATTGCGTAACGATATCCTCGCCGTTTCTCGCCAAGGGTACGTTATCGGAAAGCACCTTGTTGCAGATGACGACGCCCGCGGCGTGTTCGGAAGTGTTTTTCGGCATCCCTTCCAGCTTCAAGCCCATATCGATGACGCGGCGAAGCTCTTCGTTCGTTTCGTACACTTCCAAAAACTCGACGTTCTTTTTCTTTTTTTCTTCCTTTAATTTCTTTTCAAGCTCCGCGCGCTTTTCCTCGTTGGTTTCCGCTTCTATTTTCGCTTCCAACTTGGGAATATTCAGCCCCAAAAGCTCGCGAATGGTCGATTTCCCGTCCATGAGCTTCGCCACTTTATCCGTTTCCGAATACGGAACGCCCATCACGCGCCCGACGTCTTTGATAACGGCGCGAGAAGCGAGCGTACCGAACGTAACGATCTGCGCCACGTTTTCGGGATGGTATTTTTCGCGTACGTATTCGATCGTTTCATAACGGCGCTTGGTGCAAAAGTCCACGTCGAAGTCGGGCATGGAAACACGGTCGGGATTTAAAAACCGTTCGAAAATCAAATCGTATTTCAACGGGTCTACGTCGGTGATCCCGATCGAATAAGCAACGATACTGCCTACGCCCGAACCGCGCCCGGGGCCTACGGGAATCCCGTGCAAACGCGACCAGTTGATATAATCCCATACGATCAGGAAATAATCGGCAAAGCCCATTTTGATGATGATACCAAGCTCGTATTCCACGCGCTTTTTGATCTCTTCCGTAACGTCTTTATAACGGCGGGGAATCCCCTCCCACGTCAGCCTCGTGAGATAATCGGGAGAGGTTGAGCCGTCCTCGGGCTTATACAAAGGAATGAGCGAGGTATCGCGAATGGGATCGCCCTTGGGAGTGAGATCGAAAACAGGTTCTTCAATCTTGTCCGCGATCACCCGCGTATTGGAAATTGCTTCGGGAACGTATTTGAAAAGCTCCAACATTTCGTCGCCCGATTTCATATAAAATTCCTGCGTATCGAATTTCATACGCTTGGGCGTTGCGAGCGTCTTTTTCGTTTGAATACAAAGCAAGACGTCGTGCGCTTCCCAATCCTCTTTATGGATATAGTGCACGTCGTTCGTCGCCACGAGCTGAATATCCAATTCGCGGGCGATCTTGATAAGATCGGGCAGCACTTGGCGTTCTTCCGCGATCCCGTGGTCTTGCAATTCGATATAAAAATCCTCGCCGAAGATATCTTTCATCTCTTGCGCCCACTGCTTCGCGCCGTCGTAATCGCCCTTTAACAAAAGCTGCGGCATTCTGCCCGCCAAGCACGCGGAAAGACAGATTACGCCCTCGTGGTGTTTTTTGATATAATCGTAGCTGATCCTCGGCTTGCCGTAAAAACCGTCGATATACGAAAGGGAATCGAGCTTGACGATATTTTTATAACCAGTTTTGTTTTTGGCAAGCAAAACGATATGCTCCGTTTTCGTACCGGGGCGTTTATCGAAATGATCGTCCGTTGCGTACAGCTCGCAACCAATAATGTATTTGATGCCTTTTTTAACGCATTCCTCCGCAAAATACAAGGAAGCGTACATATTGCCGTGATCGGTTACGGCGCACGCGTCGATCTTGTTTTCGGCAAGATACGCAACGAGGTCGTCCACCTTTGCCGCGCCGTCCAAAAGGCTGTATTCCGTATGCAAATGTAAATGAATAAAATCCGTCATAATTCTTTCGTTCCTTTCGCCAGCTCCATCAGCTTCCTCATACGGTGATTTAAACAGCTTTTGGAAACGCCCGTCAGCTCCGCCAATTCCTGCAAAGACATCGTGGGATTTTCCAGCCGAGCGAACGCCAGCCGTTTTAATTCCTCGCTCAGTTCTTCAAAACCCGTAGTTTCCTTGAAAGCGCGTATCGCCACCACCTGCTTTACCGCCGCTTGCGCCGCTTTATCGGCGTTGCCCGCAAAACAATTCGCCGCGCGATTGCTTCGATTTGCCTCGTCCCGCCGTTCGATGATCTCCGTAAACTTTTGCAACGCTTTCGTCGCGCCGATCACGGAAAGAAAATCGGAAATCGCTTCTTTGCTCTTTACGTATACCACGAAAGTATCTTTCCGCGCCGCGCATTTTGCAAGCAATTCGAAATCTTCCAAAAGCGCTTGAAATTCTTCCGCGATCGCTTCTTCGTCGAATACAAATTCAAGATGATAGCCCGTACTGCCCTCTTTGGAAGGAAGTATACAGCTGCCGCTGCCCAAAAACGCGCCCTTGATATACGCAATACGGCTTTCGTCGCTCTGCACGATCGTCCAAGGGATCCATTGTTTAAAGCCGTCCCCTTTTTCCCGCAACAAGCCAAGCTCCTGCAACACCCGTTTCCCTTCCGAAGCGGGGCAGCGAAGCAATAGCTTGTCCTTGCCGCTCATGCGGTTTTTCCGCGCGCTGACGACCGTGAGATCAAGCTGAAAAACGTCGTAAAAAAGCGCCGTGAAAAACTCCGCCACCGTTTCCGTTTCGCTTACGATAAAAAAGCTGGGAGCGCCGTCGGTAAACCCGATCTGACCGCTCGTACGGATAAAGGCGGAAAGCGCCGCTTTTTTCGCCGCCAATTCTTCCTCGCGCGTGCGCTTTAAGGAAAGAGAGCGGGTGATAATTTCTTTTTTGACGTCTAAAGTGAAATTCATTTGCGATTATAAATGTTTTTTAAATTCCGTAAAACGGAAATTAGGCAACCGCCCGTCGATATTATCAATTCTGTCCATGGGGAAATTCAGCCGAGAAAGCTGCTGCTGCACAAGCGCCGTATCCCCTACGCGGGAAGCCGTGTGCGCGTCCGAATCGACGACGAAGCGCGCGGAAGTTTTATCGACGATCTCCATAAGCTGTTCGTCGGAAAGGTGCACTTTTTTACTGTTCAATTCGATATAAGTACCGTAATCGGCGGCGCATTTCGCCACTTCGAGGGTATCGCAAACGCATTGGAAATTTAAATGCGTTAAAATATCGATGGGATTGTTTTGAATGGTGCGGATATACGAAAGAGTATTGCGTTTTATAAGCGCTTTCGTCTTTGGAAATTTCAAGTGCGCCGTAAAGACGTTGCCCAAGAAATTCATAAACCAATCGGACGGAAGCACGTACCGCGCCGCCACGTGATAGCCGCAAAGGTATACGTCGAAATTTTCAAAATCGCTTTCTTTTAAATCGGCTTTGCCTCTGATTCCCAAAACGTTCGCTTCGATCCCGCGCAAAACGCGGATCCCGTACTGCTGTTCGGCGGCTCTGCATTCCGCCATAAACGCGGGCATTTCGCGGCGATGAATCCCAAGCGCAAGATGGGAAAAGCCGTGATCGGTGATAGCGACTTCTTTCAAGCCCTTTTCCACCGCCGCCGCAACGTTTTCGGCAACCGTATTCTTACCGTGCGAATAAGGCGTATGCGTGTGATAATCTGCCGTTAAAATCATATTTTCTCCTTCGTTTCTTTATTCCAAGTATCGGATTTCTTCTTCCAACCGTACGCGGTATTGCGCGTAGACGGCGTTTTTGACGATCTCTATGAGTTTTTTGATCTCTTTTACCGTAGCGTTGCCGCCGTTGATGATAAAATTTGCGTGTTCTTCGGATACGAACGCGTCCCCCAATCGCAAGCCCTTTAACCCCGCGCCTTCGATGAGTTTCCCCGCAGCCTGACCGTCGGGATTTTTGAATATGCAGCCCATACTCCTGCCCGTAGGCAGGCTTTTGCGACGATTGAGATATTCCGCTTTTTTTCGGGCGATCGCTTCGGGCGTTTCGTCCGTGAGATCGAGCATAACGGCAAAGATCACGCCGCCCTTTTCCATAAATCGGCTGTGCTTATACGAATAATCGCATTCCGATTTTGGAAAGGAACGAAGTTCGCCGTTTTGATAGACGATGACGCTTTTGATAATTTCCGAAAGGTATTTTCCCGCCGCGCCCGCGTTCATGTACGCCGCGCCGCCCATCGTACAGGGCACGCCCGCCAAAAATTCCGCGCCGCTTTTCCCGTGCGCCTCGCATTCCTTTAAAAACGCGCCCGCCGTCATTCCCGCGTACACGAGCGGCGTTTTCCCGAACGTCGCGCCGACAAGGCGCTTTGTGAAAATAAACAGCGTATCGCTTTGCGCTTCGGGCGGCAACACGTTGGAAGCGTTCCCTAGCACGCAATAGCGTTTTTGCTTTTCCTCGCACCAATCCACCACTTCGATCAGTTCGGTAAAACTGCGGGGAAATACGGCGTTTACCACGCCGCCGCAACCGATGGTGCTTCCCTTTTTGAATTCGTATTCTTCAAGCGGAATTTCGCTCGTTTTTGAAAAAAGCGCAAACTCTTCCAAATTAAATACTCCTTTATTATAGCATATTTTTTTTCGTTTTGAAAGTGTTTCAACCGCCTTTCAAAAATTTTTTTAAAACTTCCGCGTTTTCGCCTTGCAAAACCCGATCGGCTACGCTTTTTAATTGCTTCGCCGCCTCGGCAGATAAATACGGCGATACGCTATATCTGCACCCGACCTCTTCCAAGGCGTTTTGAAGCGCTTGATCGGGCGCGTAAATATCGTATTTTTCGCTCAGCATCCCGATCGCCGTTAATAATTTTTGACTTTCTTCCGATAATAAATACCCGATAAACCGCTGACAAACCTCGCGATTTTCTTCATTGACGACCGCGATATACTGTTTGAGATCGGTAAAGGCGTTAAGCGGCTTTACGGCGACCTCTGCGCCGCGCGATTGAAAGCGGCAAGCGTCGCGCTGCGTACCGAGCAAATAAGTATATTTTCCGTTTAAAAACTTGGTATACGCCGTCAACGCTTCCTCTTGCGCGAACTCTCCGCGCAAGCCCTCCAAGGCGGCGGCGACCGCAGGAAAATTCAAACCGCCGTTTGAGATCACGGTGTTTTGCGGCGTGGGGCTTTCGTCCGTTTGCCCCATGGAATACAAAGCGTATTTTCCCATACACCAACACTCGGCTTCCGCATTCACGCCGCTCAAATCTAAATAGCCGCCGAATGACAGCAGATCGGGGCGCTCCCCTTTTTGAAAGGCGTCCTTCACCCCCTCCGCTGTTTTTGCAGAAACCAAAAAGGTTACCTTTTCCGACTTTTCGAACGCCGTGGCGATCCTGTTTAAAAATGCCGCGCGCGAGCCTTTTCCGCCCTCGAAACTATCCACGTGCCAAAGGGAAAGAATAATTTCTTTTTCCTGCGCCGTCACGCGATCGGTGAAAAAGGACGGCAACACCCACACGAGCGCATATGCGCATATGAACACGGTTGCGATCCACCACAGCGATTTTTTCAGCACTTTTGCAAACTTCATAGTTTATAGTTATGAATTTTCCCCCGCCGATATTCGTTTTTTATGACGAAACAGCACGAAAAGCCGCGCCGTGGTATAAAAAAGAACAACGCCCGTTTCCGAACGCTGTTCCAAATTATTGAATTGTATGAAAAAAGCGAGGATTTTATTCCTCGCTTTTATTCTATTATACGATAGCCCCCTCTGGAAGCGGCTCGTAATACGGCTTGTATTTTTCCCATTCTTGAAAGGGTTTTTTCGTTTCTACCGCCGTTTTCAAATCCTCAAAATCATACGGCATTCCAAAGGGAATACCTATCTCTGTCATTTTATTATATTCCTGTAATAATCTATAAAATTCCCTATTTTTAGCTCGTTCCTCTGGCAATATTTTTGATTGTTCTTCAAGCATCTTGTTCCGCCATTTCACAAATTCTTCAAAGTTCACAACTGCATAATCTCCTCATAAATTGCATAAGATTTAGGAAAAATATTGATTAACATTTCTGCCATTTTGGGGTGCGTGGCAAAGGCACTTTGCTATCACTCGCAAAATGCTTTTTAAATTTGTACAGGTTCCCATTTTTCTTTTTCTCGAATATCCAACCACCTATCACGTTCTTCAAGCTCTTCAATCGTAAGTGTAAAAATATCGACAGCAAAAAGCTCTTCTTCGGTCATATCCTTAAATTCCTTTGTTACAGGCTCGCCATTTTTTAATCTTTTCATTTCAATACCTCCCATAACTAACCTTTTTTCGTAATCCGTCATCTTTCAATAACCTCGCTTTAATGGCAAGTCATTTTTATTATATTTATTCAAATTTTATAGTGATATTATCTTGGTTTTTATTCCAAACTGCAAAACAAAAAAATTCTTCCCATTTTTCTTCAATTTTTCCCTCTTTCCAACTTTTTTCAAAATCGTCGACTTTATCTTCGGGAATTAACCAACCTTGTAAATCTTCCCCCTCAAATAATTCCGTTTGCAGTTCTCTCCCATCGCCAGCCTCAAGAAAAAATATTGCATTTCTACGCCGCGCCGCCTTTTGAACAATGCTAAAAAAGTTTTTAAATTTTGTGCTTTCTTGCGTTTTTAACCCTCTCATTATTCAAACCGCCTTTCAAAATCGTAATAAATGTAAAATCTTGTTTTGTTATAACAACATCTTCTCCTTTAATATGAAACAAAATTTCTTCATCCTATCCTCGCCATTCACCTATTCTTATTTCAATTGCCTGTTCATAAATATCAGCTATGATAACTTTCATTTGTTCTCGGTCTTTTTCATTACTTGCGTCTAATCCAAAATCTTGTGCGTGCTTCCCTATTTTTTTACCAAATTGCACATCGGTATATTTAATGCTTGGTTTAAAATGAATTTTATCGGACTGACTATTTTTCGTTTCTTCTATTATAGTTGTTTACGTTTCGCCTGTCAACTCTTTTTTGTAATTTGCAAAAACACGAAAAGACGCGCCGACTTTCGCCGACGCGCCTTAATAAGAGGAAATAAGTATAAGCTGTTTTGAGATTCTTCGGGCTTCGCCCTCAGAATGACAGGGCTTTTTGTGCCTACAAAAAGAATATTTATGCCTTGTAGATGATCTCGCCGCCGCAAACGGTGCAAAGAACGTCGTAATTTTCGTTGAGGACGGTGAAATCGGCGCGTTTGCCTACCTTGATCGAACCTGCTTCCCCGTCGATCTTCAACATTCTTGCGGGGTTGATCGTTGCGTAATCGATCGCTTGCGTGAACGGAACGCCCACTTTTTCGACCATATTTTGCACGGCGCGGTTCATTCTTAAAACGCTGCCCGCAAGCGTGCCGTCTGCAAGACGGGCTTCGCCGTTTTTCACGTAGACCGTTTGACCGCCAAGTTCGCTCACGCCGTCGGGGATCCCCTTTGCGCGCATTGCGTCCGTGATCAAGGAAAGCTTATCGCAGGGCTTATTCTTGACCAAAAGCTGCATTGCGGGCACGGATACGTGAATGGTATCCGCGATCAGCTCGCAGTTTAATTCGTCGAAAAGCATCGCGCTGCCCACCGTACCGATCTCGCGGTGATGAAGCGCCGTTTGCGCGTTATAGGTGTGCGTAACGTTGCTAGCGCCTGCCGTGATCGCCTTTTTGATATCCTCGCATTTTGCGCCCGTATGACCGATAGAAGCCACGATGCCGTTTTTAGAAAGGTATGCGATCAATTCTTCCGCGCCCTCTACTTCGGGAGCAAGCGTTACGATCTTGATCGCGTTGCCGCTCGCTTCATTATAAGCCTTAAAGGTTTCCACGCTCGGCTTTGCAACGTATTCGAGCGGTTGCGCGCCCTTGTGCGCGGGGGCAATGAACGGGCCTTCCAAATGGATCCCGACACTCTTGCGCCGCCGCGTTTTTCCGCGCGGTATTCCTTCACCGCTTTCATCGCGTTGGTGATATTTTCCACGCTTTGCGTCATCGTCGTTGCGACGAAGCTCGTCGTGCCTTCCGCCGCGACCGTCGTGGCGATGATCTCTAAATCCTTTACGCTTGCATCCATGCCGTCGGAACCGCCCGCGCCGTGGATATGCTGATCGACGAAGCCGGGAACGACGATCGCGCCCTTGGGCAACACGATCTCTTCCGCCGTCGAGTTTTCACCGATCGAACGAATGGTATCGTCAAATTCCACCGTACAGTTTTTCAATCCCTCGCCCTCTACGTAGACGAGTGCGTTTTTAAAGCATTTCATCATTTAAAACTCCTTTGCTTATTTCTTGCTAGCAGGCAAGGAAGCCGCCGCGATCGACTGACCGACTCTTCTGTTCTTTTCATCGGGCAAACCGATATCGAGCGTAGCAAATTCGGGATATTCTTCGGCAAGGACTTTTTTGCAGGTGGCAAGAATGATATCGCCGCCTTTGCCGCCCATTACTCTGCCGAGCAAAAGCATATGCTTAATGTCGTAGAATGTCGCATAGAACGGAATGGTGTGCGCGAGGTATACGCCGATCTCTTCGTAAATGTGCGCCGCAAGCGCGTCGCCTTTTTCCATCATCGCTTGCACTTCTTTGAGCTTTTGCGCGGGCGTAAGACCGTCCGCAAACTTATGGCCGCCCGCTTCCGCAAGCTTGATCACAGCGTCTTGCGAGAAGTATTTGCAACCCACGCCGACGTCGCCGCTCCATTCGTCTACCATTGCGCCTTCGTTGAAGTCGACGGGCGCGAACGCAAGCTCGGAAAGCCAACCGTTGATACCGCCCTGCGCGTTGATATAACCCACCGCTTCGGAAGTACCCATTGCGATACCAAGCACGCAATTATCGTTCAAATCGATTGCACCCGCAAGCGCGGTTACGTCGCCGTCGTTGGCTACTTCCAAAGGAATTTCATGACCCATTTCTTCAGAAAGTTCCTTGGCGATATTGATATACATATTTTTTACGTAGTCGCCGTAGACCGTTTTATCCACCTTGATAAACAGGGAAGCGACCATGATTTTATTATCTACGTATACGCCCGCGGAAGATACGCCGATGGTATCAACGCGCGGCATTTTCGAAGCCGCCGTGAGCATCGCCGTTTTGATCTCTTCGTAATGATAATGCGGGTCTGCCGTGATCTTCGGATTCCAAACGACTTCCTCGCTGTATACCACTTCGCCGTCGATCACCGCGGAAACCTTTCTATCCGAACCGCCCGCGTCGAAACCGATACGGCAGCCGTCCAAATGCCCGCCCACCTGCATGGAACAGTTCTTCTGCTCGGGCACTTCGTTTTCTTCCAGCCATTCCACCTCGAAAGGTCTTTCGTAAACGCCGCTCATAAAGTCGACGTCGAACGCTCTCAGCCCTTCTTTCGTGTACGCTTGTTTCAAATATTCGTAAATCGATTTGCTGCCTGCGACGGAAATTTTGAAGCCGCCAACCACCCAAAGAATGGTTTTTGCAAGGCGTTCCGCAATACGGAAATTGAGCGCGTCGTTCACGCCGTCGGCAAGGGCTTCGTATTGATATACGTAGTTATAGCCGCCGCTTCTTTCGGCAACGAGCGACACCTTCACGGGATTGCCGCTTTTTTGTACCTGCGCGTCAAAATCGTTGAGCGCTTTGATCATGGGATAAAAATTTTTGTCCAATACGGGCATTTTCATAATAAAAAATCTCCTTCCTCTTATTTTTTGCACTTTAATTATACCGCACTTATCTGAAATTACAATATAAATTATTTCTTTTTTTTTACAAATTATTTCGCAAAATATTCCGTGAAAGATTTTACAAACGGAAATTCTTGTGGTATAATGCTGAGTATGAAAACGAAAAAACCGAGCAAACAATTTTATAAGCATAAGATCTCTAATTTTTTGAACGTGCAAAAAATCGTAACCGTGCATTATCAAGAACCTGAAAAGAACTACGTATCGGAAGAAGAAACGCACGATTTTTGGGAGATCAACTACGCCGACAAAAAGGACGTTTACGTATACCTTGGCGAAGAAAAGCACCATTTAAAGCAAGGGGAAATGCTGTTTATCAAGCCCAATCAGCCGCACCACGTGGAATGTTTGGGGGAAGAGGTGAACCTCTTTATCCTTTCTTTCGATTGCCGAAGCGAGGGAATGAATTTTTTTGCCGATAAAAAATACGTCGTACCCGAAGAATATCGGTATTTATTGCAAAATATCATGTCGGAAGCGACGGAAACGTTCGTGATCCCCGATTTTGATCCCAATCTTACGAAATTGGAACTGAAAGAAAACCCCAATCTCGGCGGGGAACAGGTGCTGAAAAATTCTTTGGAGCTATTGCTGATCTATTTGCTTCGCGGGGAATACCACCAAAGCGCGCAACCCGAATTTTTTATTTCGAAAATTTCTTCCTCTACCGCGCTGCAAGACGAGATCGTATACTTTTTATCTTCGAAGCTATACGATAAATTATCCCTCGATGAAATTTGCGCGCAACTGCACTACGGAAAAACCTACCTTTGCTCGTTTTTTAAAGCGAAAACGGGAAAGAGCATTTATCAGACCTATTTAAAGCTGAAAGTGGACGAAGCGAAAAAGCTGATACGCCGCAAATACTCGTTTGCCGCGATTGCGGGGAAGCTGTATTTCGATTCGGTATCTCATTTTAATTACGTTTTCAAAAAATTGACGGGGATGACCCCGGGGGAATACAAAGAAAGCATTACGACCAAATAGACAGAGGCGCGATTAAGATCGCGCCTCTTGCGTTTATTCTTCCGTTTTGTTTTCAAAAGCCGAATTGCAAACCTCTTCGTAAATCTTTTCAAGCTTTAAAGCAAACTCGCTCTTATCGTAGACGTTCGCCATATCCGCGCTTCGGTTGCCCGCTTGCACGCGCCATTCCTTGTTGTGCGCGATGCTATCCAAGGCGTCTAAAAATTCTTCTTCCGTCACGTAGGTGTAGCCGTTGATCCCGTTGATGATCAAGTCGTTTAAACACTCGTCGTTGCGGCAAAGCAACGGCAGACCGTTCGCCATTGCTTCCACGTAGGTCAAACCCTGCGTTTCGCTCGTAGACGCGCTGACGAATACGTCGCCGAGCTGATAATAACGGTGCGTTTCCGTCGGCGGGACCATGCCTGTAAACACCACTTTGTTTTCAACGCCAAGTTCCGCCGTCAATTTTTCAAGGTTTTCCCGTTCGGGGCCGCCGCCCACGATCATAAAGGTCATATTCGGGTTCTTTTCCAAGCCCTTTGCAAAGAAGCGCACCAGCTCCGCGATATTTTTTTCCGTGCCCATACGCCCCAAATAGAGCAACAATAAATCTTTTTCCGCCACGCCCCATTTTGCGCGAAGCTCGCGTTTTTCGTCCTCGGAAACTCTGCCCCTATGTTGATCCAAGCTGATCCCGCTGGGAACGATGAACAGCTTTTTATCAACGCCGTAATCAAGCAGGGAATTTTCTACCTTTTGCGTGGGTACGACGATCGCGTCCGCCGACTTCAAGCGGCTTTTCACCAATTTTTTTACAAGCCACTTTCCAAAGCGTTTCCCAGGCAAAACGTAGCCGATATAATCTTCATACATCGTGTGATAGGTATGCACGATCGGCGCGCCCGTCGCTTCCGCGATCGTGAGCGCGAATTGATAAGAGCACAACTCGCATTGACTGTGTATCACGTCGGGATTCCAATCGATGAGTTCGTCTATGTATGCGTTTTTATAAGAAAGCGGAACGCGCGCTTCGGGATAGATAAACTCCACCGACATCGACTTGATATAATATACCCCGTCTTCCTTGCGGCTTTCCTTATTATCCGAAACGGTGAGGATTCGTATTTCGTGCCCGCGGGCTTGCAACGCCTCGCGTAAATTTTTTATCGACGTTACGACGCCGTTCGTAGCCGTCGTAAACAAGTCCGTCGTAATCAAGATTTTCATAAAAGCTCTCCTTCGTACGTGCTGATCGAAAAATTACGATTTCGCCTTTTCCAAAAGCTCGTTTACCGCCGCTTGCAATTTCAAAAGATCGGCGTTTGCCTCGGCTTCGTTCCACGCGCGAAGGGAATAATAAATTTTCAGCTTGGGTTCCGTACCCGAGGGGCGCACGCATACGAACGAACCGCCCGCAAGCTCGTAATACACGCAGTTGCATTTGGGAATATCCATAGCTTCCGTTTTGCCGCTGATATAGTCCTTTCTGACCGCCGCGGAATAATCGCGGAAAGCGTTCACTTTAAACGCCCCAAGAGATTGCGTATCCATCGTTTTGAGGGCGTTCACCACGCCGTTCATTTCTTTCATGGCATTCAAGCCCGAATACTGAATGGAAATATTTTTATCCAACACAAAGCCGTATTTGGCATAAATTTCCTGCAATCTTTGATAGACCGTCTTGCCCACGAACGCGTAATAGCAAACCATTTCCGCGCAGAGCATGGAAGCCACCACGGCGTCCTTATCCCTTGCGTGCGTACCGCGAAGATAGCCGCAGCTTTCCTCAAAACCGAACACGTAGGTATGCTTGCCGTCCGCTTCCCACTGCTTGATCTTTTCGCCGATAAACTTAAAGCCGACGGGCGTTTCGTACAAGGTTACGCCGTAATCGTCGCAAAGCGCCTTTGCCATACCCGTGGTAACGAACGATTTGACGACCGCCGCATTCTTAGGCATCGCGTTATCTTCGTTTAAGCGGTACAAAATATAATCGAGCAGCAAAATGCCCACTTGATTGCCCGAAAGCGCCGTGAACTCGCCCCGTTCGTTCTTGACGGCAACGCCCAAACGGTCGGAATCGGGATCGGTGCCGAATACCACGTCGGCGTTGATTTTATTCGCCAACGCAATACCCATCGAAAGCGTTTCTTTAAATTCGGGATTGGGAACTTTCACGGTGGAAAATTCGGTATCTTTCGTCGTTTGTTCTTCCACCACCGTTACGTTGATGCCGAGTTTTTTCAAAATCGCCGTTACGGGCTTATAGCCGCTGCCGTGTACGGGCGTGTATACCAATTTTAAATTCGCGCCGCATTTTTCCACCGCTTCTTTAGAAAGGGTGAGCGCGGAAAGTTCCTTGATATAATCGTCGAAAAGCCTTGCGGGAACGGGCGCGATCAACGGAGAAGCCGCGTCGCCCTCTACGGAAAGGAAATCGTCGATCTTTTCGATATACGATACCACCGTTGCCGTATCTTCGGGGGACATTTGCGCGCCGTCCGCGCCGTAAACCTTATAGCCGTTATATTCTTTGGGGTTATGGCTCGCCGTGATCATGATCCCCGCGAAAGTACCCAAATAGCGCACCGCGTACGAGAGCATGGGCACAGGATGAACGTCGTCGAAAAGATACGCTTTTACGCCGTTTTTCGCAAGCACGGCAGCCGCCGCGGAAGCAAATTCGTCCGATTTTCTGCGCGTATCGTAGGAAATGACCACGCCGCGTTTCATCGCTTCCGCCCCTTGCGTTTTGATGAATGAAGCCAAGCCTTGCGTAGCGCGCATGACCGTATAAATATTCATCATATTTTTTCCGTAGCCGATAATACCGCGCATTCCCGCCGTACCGAATTCAAGCTCGGCGGCAAAGCGGTATTCTTTTTCCTTTTCGTCGTTTTCGATCGTCGCAAGATCCGCTTTCCCTTCTTCGCAAAGGCGAGGATCGTTCAGCCAATTGATATATTCTTGTTGATAATTCATAAAACATGTCCCCTTTTTATTTTGATTATTCGCAAACAAAGGTATTTATTCCGTTTTCTCTTGATTTTCTTGCGCCGCAGGTTCTTGCGTTTCCGCCGTTTCGTCTAC
This sequence comes from Clostridia bacterium, assembly GCA_017462985.1. Classification (GTDB taxonomy): domain Bacteria; phylum Bacillota; class Clostridia; order Christensenellales; family Borkfalkiaceae; genus Scatosoma. Next base: position 4,202 of record JAFTQB010000017.1, on the reverse strand, counting down.
GTAATGGAAGAAATGCTCGGTATCGCCGCGGCATTCGTTGCTTTCGATCGATTGATAGGTGATGAAATATTTTTTGCCTTTCACCGTGAAATAGTTGACGTACTGCACGCAAACGAGCAGGAAATAGGACGCGGGAATCGTGATGAGCAACGCGCTAGCAAAGGTGAAAAGGAACGCGATCACGTTGACGACGATGATCAGATAAACGATTCCCAAATAGGTCATAAACAGTTTTAACGCTTGCTTGCGATCCTGCTTCGTCATACAGCGCATTGCCTTGGAAATAGGCAGGTTGTCCGCCGTCATCGCGGGCATCCACGCGGAAGTAACCGTGAGTTTGAGCGCCTGCCCCACAGCAAGCAAGGTTACGCATAAAAACAGCGCCAAAAAGATATTGAAAAACGCGAACATTAAACCGCAAAGAATAACGATTGCCAAGTCGAACAAAAACGCAACGGGTACGTATACCAAGCTATATTTCGTCGATTTCCCCAAGTTGGCGACGTACGCGCTTTTAAACGGCGTTTCGCCGTAGGTAACCATACGGTCGTTGAGCATACCGCCAACGGTGAAATAGCACATGGTATCGGCAAAGCGTTGCAAAAGGTATACCAACAGACACCCCATCGTGCGCCAGAAAATAGCAGTCGCTTTGCTCCAAACAAGCGTACCGAACGCGGGCAAAGAGCTATTGACGATTTGATCGCGCACCGCGTCGAAGTTGCTTTCGTGCCCGGGGAAAAACGCCGTGAAAAATTCGTTGATATTATTTAGCAGCGTCTGCCATTGTGCCGACGAGAAGATCTCGTTGAGTTCGGGCAAAATCAACGCGCTGTACAGCGCCACGCAGATCACGGCGACGACAATTTTATAAAACAGCACCTTATAGACGTTTTTAAAGTTTTCAAACAATAACTGAAAGGCGTTGCGAAATCGCATAACTATTCTCCTTAATCATAAAGATGGTAATATTTTTTCAAGTCGGCGCGTTCAATCTGCTCGCGATCGAAATAAGCGATCTGCATACGCACGCAAAATTGCATGATCATCACGGCGTAGAAGATCGTTGCCACCACGCACATCAAAATCGCGCTATCGGGCAAAAGAATCACGCTTGCCATGATCACCGCTTCCGCAAACATTAAAAAGACCGCTTGCGTGATGATGATGCGCCAACGAATTGGTTCGCAAAGAATATACGAATACCGCAGCGCTTCAAACGCTTTGAAGCCCGTGATCTGCATACAGGGAAGCCACAAATAGATCGCCGCCACCACCGAAAGAAGCACGAAATGCATTCCAAGATAGACGATCGCCGCCGCTATATACGAAACGGGCGCGGGAAGCGTTGCCGCAAACAGGAACAGCGCGCTGGTGAGCACCGTCCAAAATTCGTAGATAAAAAAGAGCAAGGTTACCACGCCGAGCGTAGGCAGAAAATTTTCGTTGAGCCTCGCAAACATACCGTTGAAGGTGCGTTTGCCGATGCGCATATGCTTGTCCAAAAACGCCATCAACAGCGCGCCGCAAACGACGAGCGCAACGATCCCCGCCAAACCGAACACGATCGTTTCGACGGAAGCAAAATTAAAAATGGATACCATTTGAAAAATTTCCGTAAAGGTGAGCGCTTGCGCGTTGCCGCCGATCACCTTTTCCCATACGGCGAGCATATCCTCGCGCGCGATCGTGAACGATAAAAAGAACGCGGGCACGAGCGCAATCGGAAAAATATAAAAGAAATTTTTCAAAATGTATTTTGTTGTCTGTAACGTATATTTCATAAATTATCCTCTTTTTTCATTATACAACAAAAAATTGAGTATGTAAAGACTTTTTTGCAAAAATTACCGTTTTCAAGCGTTTTTTATGCGTTTTCCGCTTCTTCCGCCGCCCAAATTGCAATCCGCCCCGCCTCGTCGTAATGCCAATAATCACCTTGCGCCGTCGGTTGCGTTTCGCTATAATAATATTTCTTGGCTTTATCAAAATTCGAATTGCCGTTTCCTACGCTTGCGGTAAAGGCATCGCCCTTGATAAATACGCTCGTTAAATCAGAACAATTCCCAAACGCGCTTGCGTACAAAAACAACCAGCCGCCCGCAATACTGTTTATCGTCGAAGGGATAACAAGCGATCTTACATTCGTCGCGGAAGAAAACGCGCCGTTGCCGATCGATACGACGGGTAAGCCGCGATAGGTATCGGGAATACGGATCTCTTCCAAGTTTCGCTCCGCTCTCGACACCTCGTAACCGCCCGTAGTTTTTGTAAAAGTCAAATAAGAATAATCGGTTTTCGAGGTTTCGGGCAGGTAGCTCGCCGTGCAGATCGAGCCGCTGTTTTCCGCGTCGTACGAGGGAACGGGCAACGGCGTGACAATCGAGGAATTTTGAAATTCCCAATACGTCGTTTCGCCGCACAAAAAGAGATTTTTGCCGCCCGAGCCGTCGTCGTTGGTGGCGTCCGCGTAATACCAAACGCCGTCGATCTTTGCATAATTCCAAGCGTGATTGAGCGTATCGTTCCCCACCGTGATACATTCCACGCCGAACAGATTGCAAAGATAGGATATTGCGGAAGAATAGCCCGCGCAAACGGCATTCGTCGCAGAATTTTTATCTAATACGCCGACGAGCGAACCTGCGTGCGCCGACGTGCCGGGAACGCCGTCCGCGATCCATTCGTAATCCACGCAGCCGATTACATAATTATAGATGATTTCAAATTTATCATAATCGGTATAGTTTTCCCCAATCAGAGCCGCAACTTCACGAACGGAAGTTTCGATCGATTCGTCCAATTGCGTGCGATAGGCTTGATCGAGATATTCTTCCGCGACGACGGGATACAAATGCGTTTCACCGTACAAATTGTATACGTGCCCAAAGACGTAAAACGCGGGGCAATCGCGATAAAACGCTTCGAACGCTTCCAACGCTTGCGTTGCCGTCAAAGAATATTTGTTATAAGAAAAATCTCCAAGGATATGATAAGTAGCGCCTTGAACGTCAAGCGTTTCCAACGTTTTTTCGCCGCCGAAAAACAACTCCATTTCTTGATGAAGCGCTTCGTAAAACCCTTTCTGCTTTTCCGTAAGCAGACTATAATAATAATCGGAATTTCCGTCGAGGGTATTATATTCGTACTCTTCATCCACCTTGGGCGCGGTTTCTTCGCTTGGCGTACGCGGCGTTTCGCTTTCTTGCAACAAGCCGTCAAGCGTTTCCAATACTTGATCGCAACCGCTTGCACCAAACAGCAACGCGACGGATAACAGCACTCCCGTGAGCGCCCTGCTCAGCTTTTTTCTATCAAACATAACGACCTCCGTTGGCTATATTGTAACACAACTTTTGCAAAATTGCAATCGCTTGACGCAAAAAAGGAGCTAACGCGTAGCTCCTTTTTTCCGTAACGAAAATTATTTGATGTTTTTATACATAGGGCCGTAAGCTTGACAAGCTCTATAATCCTGCCCTTCTTTATCCATACCGAAAGCGTTCCACGCCGCGGGACGATATATCTGATCTTCGTCTACGTTGTGCATACATACGGGGATACGGAGCATCGAACACATCGTAATCAAATCCGCGCCGATATGACCGTAAGAAATTGCGCCGTGGTTCGCGCCCCAGTTATTCATAACGTCGTAAGCCGTCTTGAACGCGCCCTTGCCCGTAACGCGAGGAGCAAACCAAGTGCAAGGCCAAGTATAGTCGGTACGTTTCCAAAGCTTATGCGTAACCTCGTCGGGAATGGAAACCGTCCAACCTTCTGCAATCTGCATAACGGGTCCTAACCCTTTGACCATATTCAGTCTGATCATCGTGCAAGGCATTTCCGCCCGCGTTACGAAACGGGAAGAATACCCGCCGCCGCGGAAATAACCGAGGTCTGCGTACGGCCAAGTCGTCGCAGCCATACACGCGTCGATATCTTTATCCGTCATTTCCCACCATTTCTTCATCACGGCGTTGCCGTTTTCGTCTTTAACTTCGCCGCAAGCGTCCACGCAAGCCGCGCCCGAATTGATGAGGTGGATAAAGCCGTCCGCTTCCTTCGCTTTGCCCTCGATCTCGTAGCCCGTTACGCGTTTGATCGCGTCGCCGCTCCAATAAGTTCTTACGTCCGCAAAGATTTGCGCTCTGCCCGTCAAGAGCTTCATAAACAGCATACATACGCCGTTGAGGGTGTCGTTT
>JAFTQB010000002.1 GCA_017462985.1 Clostridia bacterium | reverse complement strand
GCATATTCCCGTTGTGGAAAAGAAGTGCAGCAGGGTGCGCGTATCGGTGGGGAGCGTAATGCATCCGATGAGCGCGGAACATCTTATCGAATGGGTTGCGTTGGAAACGACGGACGGCTATCAAATGAAGTATTTTGCGGCGGACGAAGCGCCCGAAGTAACGTTCAGTTTAAGAAGCGGCGAAAAGGTTGTGGCGGTGTACGCATACTGCAACCTGCACGGGCTTTGGAAAGCTTAAAAAATTAAAATCGGAGGCGCGGTGATGATCGATAAGAAAGCGATGTATACGCTCAGCTACGGGCTGTTCGTGGTTACGACGAAGGACGGGGAAAAGGATAACGGCTGTATCGTGAATACGGTTTCGATGCTCACGGATAATCCTACGCGAATCGTGGTGTTCGTGAACAAGAGCAACTATACCGAAGAGTTAATCCGCAAGACGGGCGAATTCAACGTTTCGGTGCTGACGGAGCAAACGCCGTTTGAAATTTTCAAACGGTTCGGGTTTGCGAGCGGCAGAGATACCGATAAATTCGAGGGTTTTGCTTACGAGCGGAGCGCAAACGGCTTGATCTATCTGCCCAAGTACACGAACGCCGTGATTTCGGCAAAGGTAGCGGGCGCGTACGATTACGGCACGCATACGCTGTTCGTGGCGGAGGTCGTTTCGGCGAAGACGCTTTCGAGCGATCCGAGCGTAACCTACGCGTATTATCAAGCGAATATCAAGCCCAAGGCGACGGCTGCGCCTACGCCCGAAAAGAAAGAAAAATGGGTTTGCACGGTTTGCGGCTACGAACACGAGGGGGAATTGCCCGACGATTTCATTTGCCCGTGGTGCAAGCATCCCGCGTCCGATTTTGAAAAAGTATCGCCGTGAAAAATTCCTTCGAAAAATGCCAAAAATCGGTATAAAATAGCTTGACTTAAAAGTTGTAAATTGCTATAATTACGGAGTACGAATAAATGCGTAGGCGAAGGAGGGTTGAAAAGTATGTCCACGGTAAGAGTTGGTGAAAACGAAAACGTAGAAAGCGCATTGCGCCGTTTTAAGAGAAAATGCTCCCGCGACGGTATCATCGGCGATCTTAGAAAGAAGGAATTTTATGAAAAGCCTTCCGTAAGAAGAAAGAAGAAGTCGGAAGCCGCAAGAAAGAGAAGCAGAAACTAACGAAAGAAAAAGCTCACGAGTGCGTGAGCTTTTTTATTTGCAAAAAATGAAAAACGAAGTCGAAAAATCGCAAAAAAACGGACGAAGAGGTGAATTATGTCGCAAACGGGGCGCACGCTACGCGCAGTGGCAAGGCAAGCAAAACGCAGGATAAAGGACGGGTTTTGGGCAGATTGCAAGGAAGAACAACAGCAAATGCTCGCTTACGCGGAGGAATCGGGTTTAAATATTCAAGAGGCGGGCAGGCATTTTCACCGCGAAATGCAAAAACGCGTTTCGGGCGAACAGGTAGACGCGTTTTACGAACGAGTGAAAGAAATGCTGCTAAAAGAGGGCGAAGTGAGCGACGCCATCGGTCGATTGACCGATCACGCGGTGTACGACGCGCTCTCTTACGAGGAAAAACAGCGCTATACGCTCGATCTGAGCGAGCGGTATCTGCGCGCATTAGAACGCTTTAAGCGAGAATGTGCGTTTGAGAAATAATATTGTACCCAAAGGGTACAATCACGAAAGGAAAGAAATTCCGTTCATTCGCCCGTTGCGCAAATTTGTGGCGGTAGGTAGTTGCAAAATCGGCGCGGGTGTGGTATAATATTTGCTATGGAACGAACGAATGAAATACTTAGTCAACTGAATGAAGAACAGTTAGGGCCAGTCATGCAAACGGAGGGTCCCGTTTTGGTTCTCGCGGGCGCGGGGAGCGGAAAGACCCGCGTGCTCACTTCGCGTATCGCGCATCTCGTCGAGGACGAGGGCGTGCCTGCGCGCGCGATCCTTGCGATCACCTTTACCAATAAAGCCGCCAACGAAATGAAAGAACGGCTTGCGCGAATTTTGGATATTCGCGGAATGTGGGTGTGTACCATTCACAGTATGTGCGTGAAAATTTTGCGCGATTTTGCAAAAGAGGTGGGCATCACCCCCAACTTTTCTATTTACAGCGAAACCGAACGCAATAATATCGTCAAAAAATCCTTCCAAGAATGTGATTTCGACGATGAAAAATTACTGAAATCGGTGAAATACCATATTGGCAACGCGAAAATGCTGGGATATTCCCCCGAGCGTTACGCCGAGGAATACGCGGGCGAACACGAGATTGAAAAAATCGTAAAGGTCTACGCCCGCTATCAAGCGCATTTGCGCGAAAATAACGCGCTTGATTTCGACGATCTTTTAAACGAAACACGGAAATTATTGTTGACCAATCTCGACGCGCGCGAATACTTATCGGGCAAGTTCCGCTACGTGCTCGTGGACGAGTTCCAAGATACCAACGAGGTGCAGTACGAGATCGTAAAACTGCTATCTTCCACGCACGGAAACCTGTTCGTCGTGGGCGACGACGATCAATCCATTTACGGTTGGCGCGGCGCGAAGATTGAAAATATCCTCGGCTTCGAAAAGGATTTTAAGGGCGCGAAAGTATTCAAATTACAACGCAATTACCGTTCCACCAAGCAAATTCTCACCCTTGCCAACGCCGTCATCAAAAATAACGGCAGAAGAAAACAAAAAACGCTCTGGACGGAAAACGAAGAGGGCGATCCCGCAAAGGTGTACGAGGCGGAAGAAGAAAGCGGCGAAGCGCGCTTTGTGGCGCAAACGATCGCGGGCTTGATGCGCTACGGCTATAAGCTTTCCGATTTTGCCGTGCTGATGCGGCTCAACGCGCTCACGCGTTCGTTCGAACAAGAGTTCACCGCCGACGGCATTTCGTATAAGGTGTTCGGCGGCTTTAAGTTCTTCGAACGCAAAGAGATCAAGGATCTGCTCGCCTATCTTCGCGTGGTGAACAATCCCTTGGATAGCGAGGCGATTGCGCGGATCATTAATTTCCCCAAACGCGGGATCGGGCAAAAGACGGTGGATACCCTGCAAGCGTACGCCGCGCGCGAGGAATTATCCCTCTACGACGCGCTGTTTGATTTGGACGAGGTGGGCTTTACAGGCGCGACCAAACAAAAATTATCCGACTTTTTCTCGCTGATCAAAAAATGGGTGGTCGCGAGCCAAGATATCCCCGTGAACGAGCTTGTAAAGCAGATCGTCGCAGACACGGGTATGCGCGCCGCCTATTCCGATAGCAGCGACGAGAGCATCAATAAGCTTGCGAATATCGAAGAATTTATCAATTCGGTGGATGAATATTGCCGCTTGAACGAGGGCGCGAGCCTCACCGATTATCTCAACCAAGTTACGCTTTCGTCCGATACCGACGATATGGACGATTCCGATTACGTTACCCTCGCCACGGTACATTCCGTCAAGGGCTTGGAATTTAAGTGCGTGTTTATCGTGGGCTTGGAAGAAAATATCATGCCCGTTTCGCGGGCGGTGGAATCGAGCGACGATATGGAAGAGGAACGCCGATTGATGTACGTGGCGATTACGCGCGCCAAGGAACGTCTGTATCTCACCCGTTCGAAAAGCCGCTATTTGTACGGCAAACGTGAGCCAACGATGCGCTCGCGGTTTTTAAAAGAGCTTTCCGAGCATATCGAGTTGCCCAAGGAACGCCGCCCCGTCTTCGGCGGCTACGGCGACGGCGAGGACGGATATTCTCAGCAACGGCGCAGCGGCTACGGCGGTTACGGAGGCTACGGTCAGCAAAATTCGGGCGTGAAACGCACGGCGTATACGGGCTATACTTACGGTTCTACCTACGGCGGAAATTCTTCTTACGGCGCGCAAAAGCCCGCCGCAAGCCCGTATGCGGGCGGTGCTTCCGCAAAAAATGTTTACGGAGGCGCTGCGGCGAGCCGACCGAAAACGGCGGCGCAAAAGGATCTTTCCGTGTTTAAGATCGGCGTGAGGGTAGAGCATCCCAAATTTGGCTCGGGTACAGTGGTCAACGTGCGCGGAAGCGGTTCGACGATGATCGTCGACGTTGCGTTCGCGGGCTTTGGGATTAAACAGCTTTCGGCGGCGCTCGCACCGCTTACCGTTACGGAATGAAGGGGGCAGGTATGGAACGACAACGACAATTAACCGATCTTCTCAATCGCTACGCGCACGAATATTACGTGTTGGATAACCCCACCGTTTCCGATAAGGAATACGACGCGCTCTACGACGAATTAAAAGCGCTGGAAGCGCAAAGCGGCGTGGTATATTCCGATTCTCCCACCCGTCGCGTGGGCGGCGACCCGATCAAGGGGTTTGCGCGGCATACGCATATCGAGCGGCTGTATTCCTTGGATAAGTCGGTAACGGAAGGGGAACTTTTAAGCTTTTTGGAAAAGGCGAAAAAGGCGGCGGGGGGCAAGGAAGTACCCTGCGCCGTGGAATATAAATTCGACGGTTTGACAGTTTGTTTGACCTATGAAAACGGCGCTTTTGTCCGTGCGACCACGCGCGGCAACGGCGTGGTGGGCGAGGATGTTACGGCGCAGGTTTTGACGATCCCCTCTTTCCCCTTATCGATTCCCTATCGGGGCGTTTTGGAAGTGCGCGGCGAGGCGATCATTCGTCTTTCCGTTTTAGAAAAATACAACGAAACGGCGGAAGAGCCTCTTAAAAACGCGCGCAACGCCGCGGCGGGTGCGATTAGAAACCTTGATCCGAAGGTAACGCAGCGCCGCCGTCCCGAAATTTATTTTTACGATATCAATTATAAAAGCGAAGGCGCGGAACTTTCCCAAGACGAAGCGCATGAGTTTTTAAAGGCGCAGGGCTTTAAAGTGTTCCCCTATTTCCGCGTATGCAAAACGGCGGAAGAAACGGTTGCGGCGGTTGCCGAGATCGAGCGCGAACGCAAAAATCTCGACGTTTTGACGGACGGCGCGGTGATCAAGGTGAACGACGCTTCCTTGCGGGAAGAAATGGGCTTCACCGATAAATTCCCGCGTTGGGCGATGGCGTATAAATTTGAAGCCGAAGAAGTGACCACCGTTTTAAAGGAAGTAATCTGGCAGGTGGGCAGGACGGGGAAATTAACGCCGCTCGCCGTGTTGGAGCCGGTGGAGCTTGCGGGCGTAACCGTTTCCCGCGCCACTTTAAACAATTACGGCGATATTTTGCGAAAAGGCGTGAAGATCGGTTCGCGCGTGCTCGTGCGCCGTTCCAACGAGGTCATTCCTGAAATTTTGGGCGCGACGGAGCATTACGAACACAGCCGCGAAGTGCAAAAGCCCGCGGTTTGCCCCTATTGCGGCGGCGGCGTGAAAGAGGTTGGCGCACATATCTTTTGCGAAAACTCGCTCTGCGTGCCGAGGATTGCGGCGAAGCTTTCCCATTACGCGGGCAAAAACGCCATGGATATCGAGGGCTTTTCCGAAAGCACCGCGCTCACTTTGATCGAAAAAAAGGGCGTGAAAAACTTTTCCGATCTCTACCGTTTGACGAAAGAGGATTTAGCCGATTTGGAGGGATTTAAGGATAAAAAGATCTCCAATTTGCTGGGCGCGATCGAAAAGAGCAAAGAGGTAAAATTAGACGCGTTTATCTTTGCGATTGGCGTGGACGGCATAGGCAGGGTTGCGGCGAAAGACCTTGCGACGCGATTTAAGAGCCTTGAAAATTTACAAAAAGCAACGCTTGAAGAGCTTGTGGCGTTGGAAAATGTGGGCGAGATCACCGCGCAAAATATCCTCGCGTATTTTGCGGACGAAAACAATCTATCCGAAATTTCCGCGCTCCTTGCCTTGGGCGTTACGCCTACGTGGGCGGACGAGGGGGAAAAGACGGGTGCGTTCGCGGGCGAAAGCGTCGTTTTGACGGGGAGCTTGGAAAAATTCAAGCGCAGCGAAGCGCAAAAGCTCATCGAAGCGCGCGGCGGCGTTTGCCAAAGCTCGGTTACGCAAAAAACTACGCTTGTGATCGCGGGCGCGGACGCGGGCAGTAAGTTGGAAAAAGCAAAAAAATTAGGGATAAAAACGATCGACGAAGCGGAGTTTTCGAAAATGTTGGAAAAATAATCCTCTCTTTTTGAAAAAAAGAGAAAATTTTCGGTCAAACCCTTGAAATTTACGAAAATCTTTGCTATAATAGACGGAAGATATAAGGAAGAAATTGCTATGTTGAGTATGACGGGCTACGGAAAAGGGGAATATAAAGAGGGGGGCGTGGAGCTGGCTTGCGAAATTAAGTCGGTGAACAATCGCTACCTTGATATCAATATCAAATCGCCGCGCATTTTTACGGCGTACGAGGATATTATCAGAAATCTGGTGCGCGAAAAGATGACGAGAGGTCATTTGGATATTTTCGTATCTTTAAAAGACAAGCGGGAAAAGCCCGCCGCGCTTTCGGTTGATCTTTCGGTGGCGGCTTCCTATATGGCGGCAGTGGAAAGCCTGAAAGCGGCGTTTCCGTCCCTGCCCGACGACGTAACGGTATCTTCCGTGCTTCGCTATCCCGAAGTATTGAAGCAAGACGACGCCGCCGTAGCGGACGAGGAACTGATTTCGGCGTTGAAAACGGCGCTTGCGCTTGCGTTGGAGAACTTGAACGCAATGCGGGCGATCGAAGGCGAGAAGCTGAAAACGGATATGCTTTCCAGAATGGATACGATCGAATCGATCGTGCGAACCATTTCCGTGCGCGCGCCTTTGATTGCGCAAAGCTATCGCGAAAAACTGACGGCGCGGGTGAAAGAATATCTCGACGGCGTAAATCCCGACGAGGCGAGGCTGCTTTCGGAAGTGGCGATCTTCACCGATAAGAGCAATATCGACGAGGAGTTAACAAGGCTTCGTTCGCATATCGAGCAGTTCCGCGCGATCGCAAAGGAAAAGATCGTAGGCAGAAAACTGGATTTTTTGGTGCAGGAATTTAACCGCGAGGCGAACACCACCTGTTCCAAGAGCAACGACGTAGAGATCACGCGCGCGGGGCTTGCTTTGAAAAACGAGATCGAAAAGGTGCGCGAGCAGGTGCAAAACATCGAATGAGGAGCTTATGAGAAACGTATTGATAGCGGTTTCAGGCCCGTCGGGCGTGGGGAAAGGTACGCTCGTTAAAACGCTCGTGAAAAAGCGGGACGACGTAGTGGAATCGGTTTCCTGCACGACGAGAGAGCCGCGTAGCGGCGAGGTGAACGGCAGAGAATATTTCTTCCTTTCCAAAGCCGAATTCGAAGCAAAGATTGCAGAAAACGAGTTTTTGGAATACGATCAGCATTTCGAAAACTATTACGGAACGCCCAAAACGTTCGTCGAAGAAACGCTGAAAGAAAAATCGGTGGTTTTGGAAATCGATGTCGTGGGCGCGCTGAACGCGAAAAAAGTATTCCCGCAATGCGTGCTCGTCTTTATCGAGCCGCCCTCAAAGGAAGAATTGCGCCGCAGGCTTTCGGGCAGAAATTCCGAAACGGAAGAACAAATTGCAAATAGGCTTTCGAGGCTGGAATACGAGCTTTCGCAAAGCGAAAAATACGATTACCGCGTCGTCAACGACGATTTTGACGAAGCGATGAAAAGCTTGGAAGAAATTCTCGATTACGAGAAATCAAAATAAAAGAAAAACGAACGACAAGGAGTGAAAAAATATTATGGTAAACGAACCCTCGGTAGATTTATTGATCAGAAAGTTGGGCACGGAAGAAGATCCCGTCAGCCGCTACGCGCTTTGCACGATCGCGGCGAAAAGAGCGCGCCAAATTTTGGAAGCGGAAAGAAACCTCGGCGGTCGCGACGGCAACGAAAGACCGAAAGAGCTTTCCACCGCGTGTGAAGATATCGCGGCGGGGAAAGTAGTCATCGCGAAAGACTAAACGGAAACGTTTCGCCGATTGTCCGCTTTGGGCAGTCGGCGTTTTCGGCTTTTTTGGGTGGGATATGATAGCGGAAGTGATCGTAGATATCGCCTCGGGCGAAACGGATAGGGTATTCGATTATTTGTGCGACGACGGCTTAACCGTCGGCGCACGCGTTCTCGCGCCCTTCGGAGGCAGAACGCTTACGGGCTTTATCATACGCCTTAAGGATACCGCCGCGTACCCGATCGAAAAGCTGAAAAAAGTTGCGCCCGCGCCCGACGAATTGCCTGCGCTCACTCCCGAGTGTGTGGAGCTTTCGGGCAAGATCGCAAAGCGCTACTTGGTGCCGCGCGCGCTTGCGCTTCGGTTGTTTTTGCCCGCGGAAATGCGTACGGGAAAGGTGCGCGAGCTAACCCGTCGGTATGCGACGCTCGCCGTGGATAAAGAACAATGGAATTTTTCCAAAACGGCAAAAAATCAAATCGCGGCGGCGGAGTATCTTTTAGAAAACGGAAAAACCGATTGCGCGCTTTTAAACAAGCTGTTTTCGGGAAGCGTTGCGGCGCTTCAAAAGAAAGGCTATATCACGATCACGGAAGAGCAGGTACGGCGCGACCCGTATAAAACGATTGAAGAAACGGGTGCGGTAAAGGCGCTGACGGCGGCGCAAAAAAACGCCGTACAAGCCGTGAAAACGGACGAAAGAACGGTGCAGCTCATTCACGGCGTAACGGGGAGCGGCAAAACGGAGATCTACCTCACCTTGATTGCCGATTGCTTAAAGGCGGGCAAAAGTTCGATCTTTTTAGTGCCCGAAATTTCCTTAACGCCGCAAATGCTCGCACAGCTTCGCGCGAGGTTTGGGAAGAACGCCGCTATCTTGCACAGCGGCTTGTCCGCGGGCGAACGCTTCGACGAATGGTGGCGGTTGAGAACGGGCGAGGCGAAAATCGCCATCGGCGCGAGGAGCGCCGTGTTTGCGCCCCTTGAAAAGCTCGGCGTGATCATCATGGACGAGGAGCACGATTCCAGCTATGCAAGCGAAACCGCGCCTCGCTACAACACCTTCGATATCGCTCTGCTTCGGGCAAAGCGCAACGGCTGCAAACTCGTGCTCGGCAGCGCAACGCCGTCGGTGGAAACCTATAAACGCGCGCTTGAAGGGGAATTTGGATTGATCAAGCTCGCCGAGCGGATCAACAAACGCCCGTTGCCGGAAATTCGTATCGTGGATATGCGCCGCGAGGTGCGCCGCGGGAACAACTCCGCGTTCTCCTTTGCGCTCAAAGAGGAATTGGAACAAACGCTTTTGGGCGGCAATCAGGCGATCTTGTTTTTGAATCGCCGCGGGTACTCGCAAACGGTGATTTGCAAGGAATGCGGCTACGTGGCAAAATGCGAAGCGTGCGACGTTTCTCTCACTTATCACCGCGAAGAAGATTGCCTCAAATGCCATTATTGCGGCGCGAAATACAATATGCTTTCGGGCTGCCCCGATTGCGGCTCTAAAAAACTCTCTTACGCGGGGACAGGTACGCAACGAATCGTTTCCGACCTGAAAAAATTATATCCGCAAGCGCGAATTTTGCGCATGGATAACGATACGACGAGCGGCAAAGAAGGACATTATAAGATCTTAAAAGAATTCGGCGAAAAAAAGGCGGATATCCTCGTAGGAACGCAGATGATCGCCAAGGGGCACGATTTCCCGTCCGTTACCTTAGTGGGCATTTTAGACGCCGATATGAGCCTGCATTTCAACGATTACAGAAGCGGCGAACGCACCTTTCAGCTCATCACGCAGGTGGCGGGCAGAAGCGGAAGAGCGGAAGAACAGGGCAAAGTGGTTTTGCAGACTTTTTCGCCCGAAAACGACGTTTTGCGTTTTGCGTGCGAGTACGATTACGAGGGCTTTTATAAAAACGAGGTGTCTTTGCGCCAAGCGGCGATGTTCCCGCCCTTTTCCAAGATCGTGCGCGTGCTGATTTCGGGCGAGGATAATAAAAAAGCGCTTGAAACGCTGAAAAGCGTGTATTTCGCTTTGGAAGAACTCTATCGGGAAAACGAGGAACAATTCCTGTTTTTCAATAAAATGGCGGCGCCCATCAAACGTATCGAAAACAAGCATCGGTATCAAGTGCTGATGCGGATCGTTGGCGGGGAATTGTTGCCGAAAATTTACGATATTTGCGCGGGGGAAAGAACTCGGGAAACGCTCGTTTCCGTCGAAGAAAATCCCGCCAATTTAAGCTAAGGAGAAGAATATGGCAATCAGAAACGTAGTACAGGTGGGCGACGAAGTGCTCAGAAAAAAATGCTTCCCCGTGGAAAAATTCGATGAAAAGCTGTGGCAGCTTTTGGACGATATGAAAGACACTGTGAAAAAAGAGCAGGGGGCAGGGTTGGCTGCGCCGCAGGTGGGTATCTTGCGCCGCGCCGTCGTGGTGGATATCGAAGAGGAAGGATATTTCGAATTTATCAACCCCGTTATCTTATCGCAAAAGGGCGAACAAACGGGCTGGGAAGGCTGCCTTTCCGTGCGCGGAAAAAGCGGCGTGGTTTCCCGTCCGATGAAGGTCAAGCTTTCTTATTTCGATCGCTTCGGGGAAAAGCATTTGTTGCAAGCAAAGGGCTTTTTTGCCCGCGCGATCTGCCACGAGCTTGATCATCTCGACGGCGTGTTGTATATAGATAAGGCGACGCAGATCGAACAAAATTAAAAAACGGAGAATACGTGGCGCAATGCTTGCGTCTTGTTCCGTTTTTTACCCGCTATAACGGGCTATCATCTTATTAGGAAAAAACAGTTATGAAAATCGTATTTGCAGGTACGCCCGACTTTGCCGTTCTGCCGCTCAAAGCGATCGTGGAGCGCGGCTACGAGGTGGTTGGTGTGATCACACAAGAGGATAAACCGCAAGGACGGAAAGGCATTTTAACCCCTCCGCCCGTAAAAACGCTCGCCCTTTCTTTGGGCTTGCCCGTTTTTCAGCCGAAAAAGATTCGCGAGTTCGTCTCGGAGCTTGTCGCGCTTCGCGCCGATATAATGATCACCTGCGCGTACGGTCAGATTTTAACGCAAGAGGTGTTGGACGCGTTCCCTAAAGGCGTTTGGAATATCCACGCGGGGCTGTTGCCCTATTATCGCGGCGCGTCGCCCATTCAAAGCTGTATTTTATCGGGCGAAACGCAAACGAGCGTTACGGTGATGAAAACGGAATTAGGCTTGGATTGCGGCGATATTTTATGCGAGGAAAGGATTGATATTTTGCCCGACGAAACCTACGGCGAGCTTTCCGATCGTCTGTCCGCGCTGTCCGCGCCGCTCATACTCCGCGCGCTCGAATTATTGGAGGGAGAATATACCTTAACGCCGCAAGCAAGCGAGGGCGTTCGCGTGGTGCGGAAAATTTCCAAAGAACAGGTAAAAATCGATTTTTCGCGCTCGGTAAACGAGATCGTCAACCTCGTGCGTGCGGCAAATCCCGCGCCCGTGGCGTTCGCGCAGACGGAAAACGGTATTTTGAATATCTATCGCGCGGAAGCCGCCGAATGGCGGGAAGAATACGCCTCGGCGCAAAAGGGCGAGGTGGTGTGCGATATCCCCAAAAAGGGCTTGATCGTTCGTTGCGGCGACGGCGCCGTGAAGCTGACGGAAGTGCAGGCGGCGGGCGGCAAGCGTATGAAGGGCGGCGATTTTTTGAACGGCAAGAAGATTTGTAGGGGGCAGGTATTGAAATGTTGAGCAATCCCCTGTACGATCCCTTTCAAATTTTAACGAAAATTTACCAAGGCGGCGCGCATTTAAAACAGGCGCTCGCCGATACTTATATCGAAGAGCTTAACCGCGCGCGCACGGTAAAGATCGTTTACGGCGTATTGGAAAACGACCTATATTTCGATTACGCCATTCGCTTTTACGCGCCCAAAGCCCCCAAGCCCGCCGTGCGGCTCTTGTTGAAAATTTCGCTGTATATGCTCCTGTTTATGGGCAAGCAAAAATATATGGTAACCGATTGCGCCGTTACCCTTTGCAAAAAGCTTGGAAAATCGGGCGTGTCGGGCTTCGTCAACGCGTTTTTGCGCCGTTTCGACCGCGCGGCGGTGGACGAGGCGTTAAAAAAGGAAAAGCAGGGCGAAAGCATTTCTCTTTCCTATCCTGCGTTTGCGTACGAGCTGCTCAAAAACGAATACGGCGCGCGCGCAAAGTCGATCGCTTCCGCGAAAAGCGCGGGTGTAAGCGTGCGGTTTACGGGCGGGGAATTGCCCGAAATTTATGCAAAACGCCCGCATATCTCCACGCCCTTTGCGGGCAATTATATCTTTGAAAATTTCGCCCGCGACGAGGGCTTCGACGAGGGAAAATATACCTTTCAATCGGTGGGCAGTATCGCGATCTGCGATTGCGTTTCCGCTTGCGAAAGCCTCTTGGACGCTTGCGCCGCGCCGGGTGGAAAATCGGTGCTTTTAAGCGAAAAATGCGGCGGCGTAACCTCGTTTGAATTGCACGAACACCGCGTAAAGCTCATCGAAAGCTACTTAAAAAGAATGGGCAGGGAAAATATCACGCCGATGCAAAAGGATAGTTCGGTGTTCGATCCCGCGTTTGAAAACCGCTTCGACGGCGTGCTGTGCGACGTACCCTGTTCGGGCTACGGCACGGTGAGCGAAAATCCCGATATCAAGCTTTTCCGAAAAGCGGAGGATTTTGCCTCTTTAAACGCCGCGCAAACGGCGATTTTGGAAACCTGTTCTCGCTACGTTAAAACGGGCGGCGCGCTGTATTATTCCACCTGTTCCCTGTTTGAATCGGAAAACGACAAAGTAGTGGAAGCCTTTTTACAAACGCATAAAAATTTTACACTTGTAAATTTACAAAGCGAATTGCCGCATGAAAAGAAGAAATTTGGGCTTCAATTCTTGCCTGATACCGCCTACGGCGCAGGTTTTTACATTTGTAAAATGATAAAAAGGGAAGAATAACGATGAAAAAGATCATACAGGACCTTTCCTTGGAAGAATTGGAAACGCTCGTTTTAGAGCTTGGAGAAAAAAAATTCCGTGCAAAACAGCTTTACGAGGGGCTGATGCAGGGGAAGAGTATCCGCGCGATCTCATCGCTTTCCAAGGCTTTTAAAGAAACGCTTTGCGAGCAGTACGAGGACGAGGCGATCCGTATCAAAGAAACCTACGTTTCCGCCGACGGCACGGAAAAATATCTGTTCGAATTTGCCGACGGGAATTTGGTGGAAGGCGTTTTGATGAAATATAAATACGGCTATACGCAATGCGTTTCCACGCAAGTGGGGTGTAGAATGGGTTGTAAATTTTGCGCGTCCACCCTCGGCGGCTTGGTGCGGAATTTGACGGCGGGCGAGATTTTATCGCAGGTATTGATCGTGAACGCGCTTC
Source organism: Clostridia bacterium (assembly GCA_017462985.1). Lineage (GTDB taxonomy): Bacteria > Bacillota > Clostridia > Christensenellales > Borkfalkiaceae > Scatosoma. The sequence continues at coordinate 39,789 of JAFTQB010000002.1, read as the reverse complement.
ACCGTTCAGAGGTCAAAAGCGGACTTGGCGACGGCGCGCGCGCGGTTACCAATCTCGTGCTGATGGGCAGCGGCGAGCCGTTGGATAACTATGCGGAAGTGATCAAATTTTTAAAAAACGTAACGGCGGCGGGCGGCTTGAATATCAGCGCAAGAAATATTTCTTTATCCACCTGCGGCTTGGTGCCGAAAATGTACGCGCTCGCAAACGAGGGGCTTCCGCTTAATCTCACCGTTTCGCTCCATTCGACGAACGACGAAGACCGCGCCCGCGTGATGCCCGTTGCCAAGGCTTATAAAATTTCCGAGATCTTAAAAGCCTGTAAATACTATTTCGAAAAAACGGGCAGAAGATACTATTTCGAATATACGCTCATCGACGGGGAAAATTGCGATGAGGAGCACGCAAAGGCGCTCGTTGCGCTTTTGAAGGGCTTGCCTTGCCACGTCAATCTCATTCGCTTGAACGAGGTGAAAGAGCGAACGCTGAAATCGACTTCGGATAAAGCGGCGTACCGCTTTCTCGGAATGTTAGAAAAGGGCGGCTTATCGGCGACGTTACGCCGTCAAATCGGCGTGGATATCGGCGGCGCGTGCGGACAGCTTCGGGCGAGCTATCTCGATAAAAACGAGTAAACGCAACGCTATCATTAAAAACAACGGCGATTGCCGTAAATAGGAGAAAACAAATGAAAAAAATTCAAGTCGCACCGTCTATTTTATCGGCGGATTTTTCGAAAATGGGCGAAGAGGTCCGTTCCTTGCAGGAAAGCGGCGCGGACGTCGTGCATTGCGACGTGATGGACGGCGTGTTCGTCAATAATATCACGTTCGGTATCAAGATGGTGGAGGATCTGCGTAAGATCACTACGCTCCCCCTCGACTGTCATTTGATGATCGTGCATCCTGAAAAATACGTGGAACGCTTTGCAAAAGCGGGCGCGGATATCATCACCGTGCATTGGGAAGCCTGCCAAGACAATTTAAAAGAAGTGCTGGAACTCATTAAATCTACGGGCGTAAAATGCGGCGCGGTCATCAATCCCGATACCCCCGTTGAAAAGATCGAAGAAGTGATCCCGCTTTGCGATATGGTGCTCGTCATGAGCGTGTTCCCCGGCTTCGGCGGTCAAAAATTCATTCCCGAAGCGTTGGATAAGCTTCGCGAAGTGAAAGCGATCGTGGAAAAGACGGGCAAAGAGATCGATATCGAGATCGACGGCGGCGTAACGGCGGAAAACGTCGGGCTAGTCAAAGAGGCGGGCGCGAACGTGATCGTTGCGGGCAGCGCGGTATTCAAAGCCCCCGATCGCGCGGCAATGATCGCCAAGCTCAAAGCGTAACGATCGTTTCAATTCTTTCTCAAATCAACCAAAGAAGGAAAAAAGTATGCTTATCACTTGTAAATTTGGAGGCACGTCGCTCGCTACGCGGGAAAATATCGCGCGTTGCGCTCAAATTATTAAAGCGGACGCGGGCAGAAGGCTCGTCGTGGTTTCCGCGCCCGGCAAAAAAGATAAAAACGCCGAAAAGATCACCGATTTGTTGCTGAAATGCTATCAAAACCGCTTCGATAGCGCGGCATTTGACGGGCTATTCGCGAAAATTAAGGCGACCTTTACCGAGATTTCGGCGCTTGTCGAGAGCTTCCCGATCGAAGAAGAGCTGGAAACGGTTTATCGTCAGATCAAATTTTCCGAAGCGAACGAAGATTTCGTGCTCTCGCGCGGGGAATATTTGAACGCGAAGCTCATCGCGGCGTATCTCGGCTACGAATTTTTAGACGCGTCGCGTTTCGTCCGTTTTTCGGGCGGCGAATTGGATATGACGGCTACGCTTAAAGCCGCAACGGCGATCGAAAAAGAAAAGAGCTACGTAATTCCGGGCTTTTACGGCTTGGATGAAAAGGGGCATATCAAAACTTTTTCCCGCGGCGGCAGCGATATCACAGGCTCGATCGTCGCACGCGTTTTTGAGGCGGATTTATACGAAAATTGGACGGACGTGGACGGGATCCGCGTTTGCGATCCCAAGGTTGTCAAGGGCAGTAGGGGCGTATCGCAGGTATCTTTCAGAGAGCTTCGCGAAATGTCGTATATGGGCGCTTCGGTGCTCCACGCGGAAACGCTTTTGCCTCTTTACGATCACCCCATTCCCATTCATTTAAAAAACAGTTTTGCCCCAGAAGAAAAAGGCACGGAAATTTTAAAAAAGCGCACGGAAGTTTCGGATAAACAGGTGATTGCCTGTATCACGGGCAAAAACGATTATACCTGTATTCAGATTTCTAAAGCGATGCTCGATAAACAGCTCGGCTTCGTTAAAAAGGTAACTTCCGTGTTCGAAGAATACGGCATCAATATCTCGCATACCCATTCGGGTTTGGATAACCTGTGCTTTTTCGTGGAAAATTCCGAGTATACGAAAATATCCTTCAAAGCGTTTCTAAAAGAACTGAAAACGCGCGTGGACGTAGATAAGATCCTTGGCGACGAGGAGATCGGGCTTTTGGCGGTGATCGGGCACAACCTTTCGGGAAAAGTGGGGATTCTGGCGAAGATATTCGCCGCATTGAAAGAAAGCAATATCAACGTAAAAACGGTTTATCAAAGTATCAGTGAATGTAATATCATTATCGGCGTGGAAAACAGCCAATTAAAGGATTGTATCCGCTCGCTTTACGGCGCGCTGATCGAAAATAGTTAAAAAAGCGGCAAAAGCCGCTTTTTTTTGCAAAAACCGTATCTTCCCGTCATTGCGAGCGCGTTTGCGCGCGTGGCAATCTCGTATAATAATGCCGTATATTTTCCTTTATTCTTCCTTTTCGTCGAAGAAACCCGCAATATCCAAGCCCATTAAAACGCCGAAACGAAATCCTTCGCGGAAATGCGCTTCTTTTCCGACGATATCCAATTCATCTAAAAGATTGGTGATCTTTACGTGCAAGTCAAGGGCTTCTTGATTGCCTTGCAGTTTTGTTTGTAAGTTCTTTTCTTCTTTGATCACGCTATCCAATATAGACAAATAATCCTCGTGAAGAGGCACGTCCTCGAATTTTCCTCTTTGACCGTTATACATTTGTAAAATTGCCGAATAATGCTTCATTTTTTGCTCCTAATTCAAGTTTTCTTGTTGTAATTATACATCAAGATTTCTTGAAAGTCAAGATATTTATCAAGATTTCTTGTAAAATAATATATATGAATGGAAAGTTTAGTGAAAGATTAAAAGAATTGAGAACGGCGAGGGGAATAAGTCAAAAGCAGTTGGGCTTGGAAATTGGGACAACTTATTCTGCCGTTAGTTATTGGGAAAAAGGGATCAACGAGCCAAAAATCAGTTACGTGATTGCGTTGTGCAAATACTTTGACGTAACGGCGGATTATTTATTGGGATTGACGGACGAAATTTGACGGTTGTAAAAATTAGGGAGAACCCTAATTTTTTCTTTTTATGAAAGAGGTTTTCTTCCTGTCATTGCGAGCGCGTTTGCGCGCGTGGCAATCTCGTATAATCTTTCCGCAACGCCGCCAAAGGCGGCAATTCACTGAAGCATATGCGAAAATTCACGCTTGCATAGCAAGCAATTCACTTAAAAAAATACGGCTCCGTCGGGGGATGCTTGACGGAGCCGTGTGTTTCGGGCGGTGAATTTTCACCGCCCGAAAATATTTGATTGATATTACGAATTAGCCGCTTTTGCCGCCGCGATCACTTTATCGGCGAGCATCGGGGGAACTTCTTCGTACGCCAAGAACTCGGATACGAATTTACCGCTGCCGCGCGTGAGCGAACGGAGCTCCATCGTATACGTCTTGATTTCCGCTTGCGGAACTTCCGCCGTGATCACCGAGGAATTGCCTTCGGTGTCCGTGCCCATGATCCTGCCGCGGCGCTTGTTGATATCGCCCATCACGTCGCCCAAATAATCCCCGGGAACGACGATCTTCAAACGGTAAATGGGTTCCAAAAGCACGGGTCTTGCGTTTTTAAGACCTTCCTTGAACGCAATCGCCGCCGCCATTTTGAACGAAAGCTCGTTCGAGTCCACGTCGTGATAGCTTCCGTCGTACAGCGTGGCTTTCACGCCCGTTACGGGATAGCCCGCCAAAGGCCCGCTTTCCATACATTCGCGCAAACCCTTTTCCACGGCGGGGAAGTAATTTTTCGGCACCGCGCCGCCAACCACTTCTTCGGCAAATTCAAAATCTTCCGCGCTCGGTTCGAAACGGATCTTACAATGTCCGTACTGACCGTGCCCGCCCGATTGCTTCTTGTGCTTGCCTTCTGCGTCCGCCTTGCCGCGAATGGTTTCTTTATAAGCCACCTTCGGTTCGGTCAGCTTGATCTCCACGCCGTAGCGCGCCTTGACCTTTTTCGCAAGCATTTCCAGCTGCATATCCCCTTGACCGCCGAGCAACAACTCGCCCGTAGACGAATTTTTCTCGATCGTAAAGGTGTAGTCCTCTTCCGCGAGCTTCGCAAGCCCTGCGAACACTTTATCTTCCTCGCCTTTCTTTTCGCTCGTTACCGCCATAAACAGGGTAGGCTTAGGGAATACGATCGCGGGGAAGCGGATCTTTGCGTTCATATCGCAAAGCGTATCGCCCGTAGAGGTGTTGTTCAGCTTATTCACCGCGCCGATATCGCCCGCCGCAAGCTCTTCCACGGGTTCCATCTTCTTGCCTTTCAAAAGATAAATTTGCCCGATGCGTTCTTCCTGTTGGGTATTCGCGTTCCAAACGGTCGTGCCGCTTTTTAAAACGCCGCGGAAGCTCTTCAAATAGGAAAGCTTGCCCGAATACGGGTCGATCACCGTCTTGAACACCTGCGCGGCAAAGGGCGCGTTTTCGTCCGTACGTACGGCAACGATATTATCGTTCGTCAGATCGTCCGCAAAAATATGATCGCGTTCGTTTGCTTGCGGCATATAGGTTACGATCTCGTTCAAAAGATTGATCACGCCGCGGTTGGTGAGCGCCGAGCCGGCCAGGACGGGAATGGTGTTGCAAGTGGCGATACCGATACGGATCCCGTGAATGGTTTCATCGCGATCCAAAAATCCCGTTTCGAAATATTTTTCCAAAAGAGCTTCGTCGTTTTCCGCGCCCGTTTCCATCAAGCTGTATTGCATATCCACAACCTGCTGCTTCATGTCTTCGGGAATGGGAATTTCCTGCGGCCCGCCGTCCTTGAACAAATACGCGCGTTCCTGCAAAGCGTTGATACAGCCCTGCATCTTCCCGTTTTCCATAATGGGAATTTGAATAGGTGCGAGCTTACCCGCATATTTTTCGTTCAGCGCGGCTACCGTGCCGAAATAGTCGGCGTTTTCTTTATCCATACCGTTGATAAAGATGATGAGCGGCTTTCTCAGCTTCAAGCAATATTCCACAACGTTTTGCGCGCCGATAGGGATCACGCCGTTCGCGCCGATCACGAGGAGCGCGCCGCCCGCCGCCCGCAAGCCCTCGTTGCGTTCGCCTTCGAAATCGTAAAATCCGGGCAAATCGAGAAGATTGACTTTCACGCCCTTCCAGATCAGATACGAACAGGAAGTGTACATCGACATTTGTTTCGCTTTTTCAAGATCGTCGAAATCGGAAACCGTCGAACCGTCGGTAACCTTCCCCATACGGTCGATCGCGCCGCCGTTGAACAGCATCGCTTCGCAAAGCGTGGTTTTGCCCTCGCCGCTGTGTCCGATGACGGCAATGTTTCTGATGTTTTCGCCTTTGATACTCATAATGGTAAATCCCCCTAAGATATGTCTGACAGTTTACCGACGTTTGAAATTCACAAAAATCGGTAACTGCAATCATTATAAACGATTTGTGAAAAGATTTCAAGGGGGTTTTGAAAAATTTTTCCGATTTTTTTAATATTTTTCCTTGCTTGCGCCCGCTTGACAAAGTAACGCAAAGGGAGTATAATGAAAAAAAAACGGCTCCCGCGCCTTTCGAATTATCATTCCGAGGCGAAGCCGAAGAATCTCTTTTTATAAATTAGGCTAAAAAAATATGGAAAAACGCATCTATTTAGACAATGCGGCAACCACGCCGCTGAATGAAAAAGCGCTTGAAAAAATGCTCCCGCTTTTTAAAGAAAACTTCGGCAATCCCGATTCCCCGCACGCTTTGGGCAGAAAGGCGATGACGGCGGTCGATCTTTCAAGGGACAGCGTGGCGGCTTGCTTGGGCGCAAAACCGAGCGAGATCTATTTCACCTGCGGCGGCACGGAAGCGGACAATTGGGCGATCCTCGGCGGCGCAAGGGCGCAAAAAGCCCAAGGCAGAACGCGCGTGCTCGTTTCTTCTATCGAACATCACGCCGCGATTTTTGCCGCGGAAACGCTTAAAAAAGAGGGCTTTGAGGTGGTTTGGCTTCCCGTGAACGAGGGGGGCAGGGTAGAGCCGAGCGCGGTGGAACGGGAAATGGACGATCGCGTTGCGTTGGTGGCGGTGATGCGCGTGAATAACGAAACGGGCGTAGTGCAACCGATCGAGGAAATCGGGAAGATCGTAAAAGCGCACGGCGCGCTCTTTTTTGTGGACGCGGTGCAAGCCGCCCCGCACGAAAAGATCGAATTGCAAAAATGGGGCGCGGATCTGCTTTCGGTATCCTCGCATAAATTGGGCGGGCCGAAAGGTTGCGGCGCGCTGTATATCAAAAGCGGCGTACGGGTGGAAAAGCTCGTGGGCGGCGGCGAACAGGAACGCGGACTTCGCGGCGGCACGCTCAACGCGCCCGCGATCGTCGGGTTTGCAGAAGCGTTGAAGCTCACCGAGCAAAACCGCGAACAAACGGAAACGAAGATGAAAGCGCTGAAAAACGCGTTTTTGGCGGGCATTTCTCTTTTAGAGGGCGTAACGCTCAACGGGAATCGCGAAAACGCGATCGACGCGGTGCTTTCCCTGCGGGTAGCGGGAGTAGAGAACGCCACGCTTTTATATCGGGCGGACTTGGCGGGGCTTTGCATCGCGGCAGGCAGCGCTTGCGCGAGCGCTTCCGTAAAGCCCAGCCACGTTTTGACGGCGATGGGATTGAGCGAACGGGCGGCAAAGGAGTGCGTCCGCGTGAGCTTCGGGGCGCAAAACACGGTGGAAGAAGCGGAAGAAGCGGCGAAAATTTTCTGCGCTTGCGTGCAGTCGATCCGCGGCGCGAACGGCGAACGGGCGTAAAAGAAAAAATTTTTTCAAAAACCCCTTTTCAAGCCTTTACTAATTGAAAAAATTGTGATATAATGTCGATAACGAATGCAATCGGAGGTATAAGAATATGGCACGAGTAATTACGGATGAATGCGTAGCATGCGGCGCTTGCGCGGATACCTGCCCCGTAGGGGCGATCTCTTTGGGGGATGCAGGCATCTACGTGATCAGCGACGAATGCGTAGACTGCGGCGCTTGCGAAGACGGATGCCCCGTCGGCGCGATCAAAGTGGAATGATCTGAACGGAAACGACGAAAAGGACGGCTTGAAGCCGTCCTTTTTGCTATTCGCTTGTATTGTCATTGCGAGCGAGAAAATACTCTCCCCCTGTCATTGCGAGCCTACGCAGTAGGCGCGGCAATCTCATATAAATGCTACATATCCTCTTCCTCGCGTTCCCATTCGACGGGCAGCTTGGAAGAATTCCAGGCATCATGCCAGCCGCTAGGCTTGCTTTTTGCCGCGCAGTAAATGGAAAGCTTTCTGTGATTATATTCTTGCAACAAAAGTTGAAACGCGTCTTTTCCGATGCTAGTAACGCTTTCGGGAATAAACACTTTCTCTAAATATTCCGTGCAAGAAAAAGCGTCGGCTTCGATCGTTTCCACGCCGTCGGGCACGGAAAATTCTTTCGCGCTATTGCGTAAAGCGTATTGAATAAGCGTTTTTCCGTCTTTCGTGTACAAATGCCCGTCGATAGCGCGATAGTTCTCGTTTGCCTCGTCTACGCAAAATTCCGTTAAATCCGAGCAGGTGAACGCCTCTTTTCCAATCTTTTCCAAAGTCGCAGGCAGAAAAATTTTTCGAATCGGGGTATACGCAAACGCTTCTTCGGCAAGCTCTTGGGCGCTCGTGAGCGTAACTTCAAGACCTTCGGGGATTTCTTCTTCGGGGGTGTAGCCTTCCTCCACGCCGAAAAGATAGCAAAACCGTTTCGTTGCCTGTTCGCTTCTGTCTTCCCCAACGAACGGCAGGGTGATCGAGCGCAATTTTTCACAACCTTCCAGCGCCCCGAAACCGATCGTTTCCAGTCCTTCGCCAAGTTCGATCGAATGCAGAGATGTACAGTTTTTAAACGCATAATCATTGATGATTTCTACGCTGTCGGGTACGAATATATTCTCGGCGTTCGTGTTTTCAAACGCACCCGCCTCAATTTCGGTAACCGTATCGGGGATCGCCACGTCGCCGCCTTTCCCTATATAGCGGATCAGCAAAGAACCTTTAATTTTAAACTCGTTTTCGGGATCGGCAACCGCTACGGTCGCTTCCGCCGTTTTCGCCCCGAATAATTTAGCAAAAAAGGACGGCTTTTCAGCGCGTTTTTCCATATTTTTTCCGCAATAACAACAAGTTCCGTTCGTTCTTTCTTTAAAGACCGTTTTTTTACAATTTGCGCAAGTAAGCATGATTTTCATTTTTTTCACCTCAAATAATTTTTAAAAAGCAGTTTTCCGTCGTTGCAGGTAACGCCGTCGGCTTGTACGCCGCTCGCCCAACTATCCTCACAGCGTACCGCTTGAAATTCCTTTTTCGTGCCGTGGTATCGTATCGTTTTCAAGTTCGTACAGTCCAAAAACGCCAAAACCTCCAGTGCTTCCAAACTTTTCGGTAAATCTATCCTCGTGATCGATTTGCAATTATAAAACGCCTCCCGTCCAACGTGTTTGGCGTTCGTCAGCGTTACGCTCGCCAGTTTTCTGGGCACGTACGCTTTATTTTCTTCCAAAGTATCCGCCCCGAAGATGTTTCCGAAGCAACCGTAGCGTTCCCTCTCGTTTGCGACGAACGGCAACACGATCGCCGTAAGCGCTCTGCACCCTTGAAACGCCGCGAAACCGATATGGATAACGCTGTCGGGTACGGTGATCTCGGAAAGCGAATCGCAATAGGCAAACGCGCTGTTGCCAATCCTTTTCAGTCCGTTGGGAAGCTTTAGCTCGGTAAGATTTTCACAGCAGTAAAAGGCGCTCGCGCCGATGATTTTCAACGAATCGGGGAATTGTAAAAATCGAAGTTCGGCGCAGTTTTCAAACGCGGCGTCGCCGATTTCTTGCAAGCGATTAGGAAAGACTAGCTCGGTTAGATTGCTACAAGCGTAAAAGGCGCGGCTTCCAATGCGCTCCAACGAATCGGGGAATTGAATCGCGCGCAGATCGGCGCAGTTTTCAAACGCAGCGTCGCCAATTTTTTTCACGCCGTCGGGAACGGTTACCTCGCCGCCTTTTCCAACGTACTTTTCCAAAACGCCTTTATCGATCTTAAAATCCTTGTCCGTCTGCTCCACGACGGCAATCCCGCTGGGGGCGGGGGCAGGCTGTGTTTTTTTGCCGAACAGCCGCGCGAAAAAAGACGGCTTTTTATATTCCGTTTTTGGAAGCTCCGCGCCGCAATGCGGACAGAGCTTTAATTTTTTTAATTGGCTTTCGTCCACGTCGATTTCGTTTTCGCAAGCCTCGCATACGATGGAAATGATCATACTGTCCTCTAAAAGAGTTTTCTTCTATTATAGCATAAAAAATAAAAAAGTCATCGTTTTTATGAAAAAATCTTGTAATTTTCACAAAACAAAAAATAATTGGCGACCTTTTGCCGATCGTGCAAAAGGCCGCCTGTTTTATTATGTAAATCATTGATTTTCTCTTTCTTTTAGTAATACCGTAATCATTTCGTCTTGAACGTCTTTGGGGGATTTGAGCAAAATTAAGGGATTATTTACGGCAATTACCCGTCCGAATTCATTGAATTGAAAATAATCTTTGTAGGTCTGGTTGCAATATTGGCATTGCGGAATAGTGTTTTCCAAAGTAAGAGGTTTTCGCGGGGTCATATGTCCTTGTTGCAAGGAAACGATCAATTCGTTTCGGGGGTCTTTTTTTCCTTCTTCAATACCGCAAGTAGCGCATTTATTGGCATATGCCAATTTTAATTCGGTAAAATTTCTTGCCGCCAGTCGCCCCGTTCGTTTCAGCGCTTCTGCTACGGCTTTGGGGTTGGGCATTTCGATAGAAACCAAATAATTATAGCCACTGGGGACGATCATATCGGCGTTGGGTATTTTTGCTCCTTTATTGAGGACATACCAAAAATATTGCGACCCCAAATGCCGTACTTGTTGATCAAGAGCGGCGTCTTTGATGTATTTGCGAACAAATGCAGAAACCAAATCTTTATGAACAAGACAATTTAAATGTTTATAAAGAAAAATTAGTTGTAATTCTTTGGCGTCCAATAGCGAAATAAATTCTTCGTCGGAACAATCGTCTGGCAATTCATCGCGCCATAATTTTTTTACGCCGTAATCCTTTAAATATGCGTCGTAGGAAAAAACGAGCCTGTTATGTACTTCTCGAATTTCAGAGATTGGAATATCTAAATAATCTTCTATTAGATCCTTGTCTTCCAAATCAACTTTTTTAATATCCATCTTTTGCCTCGCTCATAAAGGAAAATATATGACTGATTATGTTAACCGTCCAGCCGTTTCCAATCATTTCCGTTCTTTTTTGATCGCTTACGGTCGGCAGGTCGGTATATCCGTCGGGTAAATTTTGCAATCGTTCGATTTCAGTCATCGATAACTTCCGAATATTGTATTTTCCCGTTTTTAATTTTGTTTTATATGTTCCGTCCAAAATTTCGTTTTCTACCGTATGGATACCGTTTTCTGTTTTTACGAATAAAAGAGTGGCGCAAGAAGAAGTGATCATACTTCCACGGGAAAGAGCGCAGGCTTTGTTTGTGATTTCGGAAGCGTTGTAGGCGTTGAAGCGTTCGGGAATATACCCGTATTTTTTCATCAATTTTGGAAAGCTTCTTTGTACGGTAAGGCAATACGATACGTCCTTATCGTCGGCGTTGTCGATTAAAATATCATCTAATGATATGTTCTTATCTTCGGGCAGAGTAACGCCTTGAATATTCGTCCAATATAATCTTGGTCTGTTTTGCGCCGATAGTAAAGAGCTGTTGATTTTGATAGGCTCAACACCGATCGCGCTCGAAATGATAGTTTCCCATTTTTTCGCCATCACAACATTTTCCAAAAGAAAATAATCAGGTTGGATTTCTTTTAATAATCGGCAATATTCCCAAAATAAATAGGATTGTCCGTCAAAAACAACATTTTTTTCTTTTAGCTCCAGATATTGCGTCAAGGATAATATTTCCGTATCGCCCGAAATCATTCCGTTGGCATAACCGATCGACGAAAAATTGGTGCAAGGACTTCCGCCGCAAAGTAAATGAATGTGTCCGACGAAATATGATTTCGTTGGAGTATATAATACGCCGTCTTTATAAAAAATTTTGGAAACATCACCGATTTCGACAATTTGCGGGTGATTTTTTTTGGCAACTTTTATGGCATTAGGCTCTATTTCGGAAGCAAAGTAGGAGTTAACTTGTATTCCCGATTTATTCAACGCTAATAGTCCGCAACCGATCCCGTCAAATAAACTTAATACATTCATTTTTGATGCTCCTTTTTCTTTCAACAACGAGCACCAATCTTTATAATCTGTGTACACATAAAGAAGAATTGTGCATAAAAATTTGATTTTTGGGTAAATGAAATTATGTGAATTTATCAAATTGCCTTGATTTTTTATTGTTTCTTTGTTATAATAATAAAAACTGTGCATCGATTATAAAGATCGGTGTACAGTTTTTTGTATTTCAATTTTGTCCTTGCGAGGATTTCCCCTTATCGTCATTGCGAAGGAGCGTAGCGACTGCGGCAATCTCTTTTATAAAAGTTTTCCCAAACGGTTCATCATTTCCGTTTTATGCTCTAAAAGCGAGTGAACGTAACGGTTGAGCGTGATCGTGGCGTTTTTATGCCCCAAAAGCTCGGAAAGCGTTTTTACGTCTATTCCGCATTCCAACGCTCTGGTGGCAAACGTATGCCGAAGCGAATGAAAGCCTCTGTGCGGAATATGTATTTTTTTTAATAAAAGCTCAAAACTGCGTTGATAGGAGCGCACGAATACGGGCTTTTCGCCATCGGCGATCAAAAAGTCGCATTTCGCTCGGCTTTTTTGTGCTTTTAAAAGCCGAACAATTTGTTTCGGCAGGGGGATTATGCGGCGCGAAGAATCGGTTTTCGGGCGATCGATTAATCGGGTGCGTTTGCCGTCGATTGTTCCGTCGTGGCAGGTTTTCGTAACGGTCAGCAAGCCTTTTTCAAAGTCGATGTCTTCCCAAGAAAGCGCTAAAAGCTCTCCTATTCGAAGCCCCGTATACAGGCATAAAACCACCCCTAGCAGTTTGTCCTTTTTTGCGCCAAATACGGCGGCTTCGATTTGCTTTTGTTCGGTTAACGAAAAACATTCTATTCTTTTTTCTTGCATTTTCGGGCGTTTGAGTTTGTTACCGTCATACGATGGCGAAAGCCCCAATAAATAGGCGGTTTTTAACGCGTTTTGAATAACGGAAATGATACAGTTAACGGTGTTTGCGGAAAGCGCTTTTCCCGTTCGTTTATTTCCGTAAGTCAGAAGCTGCGTGATGAACGATTGCAAGTGTATCACGGATAATTCGTCTAAGCGGTAAGTGCCGAGCGCGGGAATGATATGCAGTTTGCATAATTGGGCATACCGTTCCTTGGTGCGCCGTTTTGCCGTGGGGGCAACATAGTTTTCAAGCCATTGCAATAGCCAAGTTTCAAAAGTCATCTTTTTCCCTCCGAAAATTATTGGCGACCTTTTGCCGATCGTGCAAAAGGCCGCCTGTTTTGTCGGCGCAAAACTGAATTTTTCGCGCCGACAAACCCGAAATCCTTACGCGATCGAGCTAAGCTTTCCGCTCACCGTTTCCAGCCAAGCCGTCAGCCGCTTGACGAGCCCTAAAAGGAGCTTTTCAAGCAAGCCCAAAAGCAAGACGAAAAACCGTTCTTTCAGCGTTTTTTCTTTCAGCAATTTTTCCATATTCTCTCGTTCTCCTTTTTCGTTTTTTCGGGCGAGAAAACGCGGCGCATTGCCTTGATCGTTTCGGGGCGCAAGTGTCGCTTGCGGGGATAGTATAGCACGCTTTTTCGTCTTGTCAAGCGTCTACTGCCATTTTTTTGCTTTTTTCTCGAATTTTTTTTGAGGCGGGCAACTCTCTTGACATTTCCCGCAAAATTTAGTACAATAGAAACTGAGAGATTATACGGCGAAAAGGAGTGAGGGCAATGCTGATTTTGGGAATCGACCCGGGGATCGCAACTTTGGGCTACGGCGTGATCGAAAAAGACGAGCGCGGCGCTTGCCGCGTGGTGGATTACGGCGTGGTGAAAACGCCCAAGGAAGAAAGCCTGCCCACCCGCTTGGTGCTGTTAGAGGACGGCGTGAACCAAATTTTAAAAAAATATCACCCCGACGAGATCGCGATGGAAGAGCTGTTCTTTTCCAAAAATATCACGACGGGGATTGCGGTGGCGCATGCGCGCGGCGTGGCGATGCTCGCTTGCGTAAAATTTTGCCCCTATCTTTACGAATACACGCCGATGCAGATCAAACAGGCGCTTACGGGCTACGGTAGGGCGGAAAAGGCGCAAATGCAGCAAGTGGTGGCTTCCATGCTCCGCCTCGATTCCGTTCCCAAACCCGACGACGCGGCGGACGCGCTCGCCATTGCGCTGTGCCACGCTTCCGTCAGCCGTTTTGGCGGGCTTTTCAAGGTGGGCAACACCACGCGCACCAAGGGGCATAATACGGTAACGGGTACGGCGTTCCAACAGCTCATGGAAGAAAACGGCAAAAAACAGCCGAGAAAGCGCGCGCCAAAACCGCAAAAACCTGCGGCGGCGCCGCAACCGCAAAAGTCGGCGAGATCCGCGCCCAATACGGCCGCAGAGATCGCCAGGGCGCTCGTGAGCGGTATGGAGCAAGAAAATCAAACGGACGGTGAGAGAAAATGATAGCGTATTTAAGAGGAAAAGTTTTGGCGGTTACGGAAGAAACCGCGATCGTTGACGTGAACGGATTGGGTTACGAGCTGTACTGTTCGGCGGGCGCGTTCCGCCGCGCGATCGTAGGCGAAACGGTGGAGCTGTACACCTATTTGCAGGTAAAAGAGGACGGCGTAACGCTCTTCGGGTTTGAAAGCCCGCGCGAAAAAGAGCTGTTTTTAAAGCTCATTTCAGTATCGGGCGTAGGCCCCAAATCTGCGATCGGCGTATTCACGGCGATGAGCGCGGACGATTTTGCGCTTGCCGTCGCTTCGGCGGACGTAAAGCGTTTGAGCGCGGCGAAGGGCTTGGGCAAAAAGACGGCGGAAAAAATCGTTTTGGAATTGCACGGAAAAATTTCCGCGGCGGAAGTGATGAGCGCGAGCGGCGAAGAAAGAACGCCGAACGCAAAAACGCAGGAAAAGCTTTCCCCTGCCGACGAGGACGCCGTGGCGGCGCTCATGGGGCTTGGATTCACGCGTTCGGAAAGCGTACAGGCTGTGAAAAAAGCGCGCTCGTTAGGCGCGGAAAGCGTAGAAGAAATCATACTCAAAGCGTTGCAAGGCGCGCTGTAAGGGAGTGAAAAAATGTTTGAAGAAGAATTTGAGGGCTACGAGGGGGAAAACCTCGTGGCTTCCACCAAAACGGAATACGACATAGAAGAAAACGTCCTGCGCCCCAAGACCATGGCGGATTACGTCGGTCAGCAAAAGGTTAAGGATAATTTAAGCGTGTATATTACGGCGGCGCGGGCAAGGGGCGAAGCGCTTGATCACGTGCTGCTTTACGGCCCTCCTGGGCTTGGGAAAACCACACTGGCGCATATCATTGCCGCGGAAATGGGCGTTTCCATTAAGCTCACGAGCGGGCCTGCGATCGAGCGTTCGGGCGATCTGGCGGCGATTTTGACCAATTTAAACGAGGGCGACGTTTTATTCATCGACGAAATTCACCGCCTCAACCGTTCGGTGGAAGAAATTTTGTATTCGGCAATGGAAGATTTCGTGCTGGATATCATCGTGGGCAAAGGTCCGTCTGCGCGAAATATCCGTTTCCCGTTGAAAAAATTCACTTTGATCGGCGCGACGACCCGCGCGGGCATGCTTGCTTCTCCGTTGCGCGACCGTTTCGGTATCTTGAACCGATTGGAAATGTATTCCCCCGAGGAATTAACGCAGATCGTTACGCGTTCTGCGGCGGCGCTTGGGATACAAATGCAAGCGGACGCGGCGGCAGAGATCGCAAGAAGAAGCCGCGGCACGCCCAGAATTGCCAATCGGCTTTTAAAGCGCGTGCGCGATTTTTCCATCGTCAAGGGCAACGACGCGGTAACCCGTTCGGACGCGCGCTTTGCCTTGGAGCGTTTGGAAATCGACGAGCTTGGCTTGGACGGTACGGACAGGAATTTGCTTTCTGCGCTCATCGATAAATTCGGCGGCGGTCCCGCGGGGCTGGAAACGCTCGCGGCGACGATCAACGAGGACGCGAACACCATTGAGGACGTTTACGAACCGTATTTGTTGCAGCTTGGCTTTATCGCAAGAACGCCGCGCGGCAGAATTTGTTTAAAGGACGGCTATAAGCATATGGGCTTGGAACCGAGCGTAAAAGCGCGGCGGCAAATGAGCCTTTTCGAAACGGAAGATTGAGAAAACCGATATGGAAAAAGTACAGTATAAAAAAAGCGATTTTTATTACGAATTGCCTGAGGAGCGTATTGCGCAAACGCCCGCCACGCCCCGCGATTCGTCGCGCCTTCTTGTGTACCGCCGCGAAGAAAAACGCATAGAGGATAAAATTTTTCGGGATATCGAGGAATATTTGCAGGCGGGCGACGTGCTCGTCGTAAACAATACCAAGGTCATTCCCGCCCGTATGTACGCCCAAACGGCGCACGGGGGAAAGGTGGAAGTCCTGCTTTTGAAACGGCTGGAAAAGGACCGTTGGGAAGTGCTGATGCGCCCGGGAAAAAAAGGCAAGATCGGCGTGCAAATGACGGTGAGCGACGAACTTTCTTTCACCGTTACGGGCGTTACCGACAGCGGCGAACGCATTATCGAATTTTCCTACGAGGGCGTATTTGAAGAAATTCTCGATCGCGTAGGCGCAATGCCGCTGCCCCCGTATATCAAGGCGAAATTAGAGGATAAACAGCGTTATAATACGGTGTATAGCAAGATCGACGGTTCGGCGGCGGCGCCCACGGCAGGTTTGCATTTCACGCCCGAACTTTTGGAACGCTTGCAAAAAAAAGGCGTGCAGATCGCAAAGGTGCTTCTGCACGTGGGCTTGGGAACGTTCCGCCCGGTAAGCGAAGAGATCATCACCGATCATAAAATGCACTCGGAATACTACGAGGTGAGCGAGGAAACCGCGCAGATCGTAAACGCCGCGAAAAAAGAAAGGCGGCGCGTGATCGCCGTAGGTACGACTTCCGTGCGAACCTTGGAAAGCGTTGCGGACGAAAACGGGTATTTGCGCGCTTGCAGCGGGAATACGGAAATTTTCTTATACCCGCCGTACAAAATGAGATGCGTGGACGCGCTGATCACCAACTTTCACCTGCCCGAGAGCACGCTGATCATGCTCGTTGCCTGTTTGACGGGCAGAGAGGAAATTTTGGACGTATACCGCTACGCGGTGGAAAAGGAGTATCGATTCTTTTCCTTCGGCGACGCTTGTTTGATTTTATAACGCGTCGCATTTCTGCGTTGCGGCTCAGTTACATACTATCGGTATGCGCCTTCGCCGCGCCTTGAACTGCTCGGTTCTAAAACCAAACGGTATCACGCAATCCTGCTTCCCGTAAAATTCGGGAGCCGTGCTTGCTTTTATAAACGTCGCATCTCTGCGCTGTCATTGCGAGCGTAGCGCGGCAATCTCATAGAATATTTCCTTAACGCCACCGCAGGTGGCAATTCACAAAACAAATCAATCATAAACAACGGGAGAAACTACGATGATCATTCAAAGAAATTGCGGACAATGCGGTTGTAAATGGGAGGGCGAAGAAAAATTCGCTTTTAAAACGAACTGTCCGTTTTGTGGCGCGGCGCTTTCGGGTATCGGCGGCAATATCGCCGTCGGCGCGACGGAAAAACCGCTCGATTTAGACGACGATAACTTTTTGATCGTGAAAGGCGTATTAAAAGAATACCGCGGCGAGGGGGGAAGAGTGGTCGTTCCCAAAGGCGTTACCGTTATCGGCAAAAACGCGTTTACGCTTCCCAATACCACGGCGATCAAAAGCATTGCTTTGCCCGAAGGGATTTTGGAACTGAAAGACGGCGCGTTTCAAGGCTGTGGCGGCGTAACTGCTTTAACGCTTCCTTTGTCGTTGAAAAAAATAGGAAAAGACTGTTTTAACGGAATGGGCGTAAAAGAGCTGATCATTCCCGATAACGTAACGGAAATTGCGGATAAGGCGTTCAGTATGCCCGAAAGCTCCGTGTTGAGTTCGGTCGTTTTGCCGAAGAATTTTTCTCGGCTTGGTAAGATTTTTGCATCCTGTTGGCATTTGAAATCGGTGAAGATCCCCTACGGCGTAGAAACGATCGAGGGCGGCGCGTTTGAATATTGTTTTGATTTGAGCGCAGTAGAAATTCCCGAAACGGTGAAAAAGATCAAAGCGGGTGCGTTTTTGGATTTGCGCAATCTTAAAAAATTATTTATTCCGCAAAGCGTTACGGAAATCGAAGCGGAGGCAATTCCGTACTTTATTCACGTTTATATGGAACGGGACAGCCGACCTGCTCGCTTTGCCGATCGTTGGCACGGCGACGGCAGCAATACCCATTGGGGGTATACGCGGGACGGCTTCCAAGTGAAAAACGACGGGATTCAGAGCGCTCCCGATACTGCCGTGGTGAATTTCCCCAAAGGAGTAAAAAGAATAGTATCCGTTCGTACTGCGCGCGGAATGGTTGAGGCGAACGTTCCCGAAGGCGTTGCTTCGATTGAGGCGGAAGCGTTTCGTTTTCTTACCAAATTAAAAACGGTTCGCTTGCCCAAAAGCCTTAAGTCGATAGGCAACGGCGCGTTTGAGGAGTGCCGTAGCCTGTGGATAGTAAGTATGTCCGATAATCTTTCTTCGATCGGGGAAAAAGCATTCGGCGGATGTACCTCTTTGCAAGCGATCAGCTTACCCAAGGGGTTGACTTCGCTCGGCGCGGGAGCGTTTGAAAACTGCTCGAATTTGACGGAAATTTATATTCCCGAAAACGTTACGTTCGTAGGAGCGAACGCGTTTGCGGGCTGTAATAAAAAGATGGTGATCACCGTTGCCACCAAATCGCAGACGAAGGGCTGGGACAAAAAATGGACGGGCGGTTGGTTTAAGGTGAAATATATCGGTCGATAAAAAGAGTGTTGCGTTAAAACCGTTCACGCAATGATCAAGGAGGAAAGGATGAACACTTACGCAAAATATCATCAATCGGAAGAGGACTATTTGGAAAGTATTTTGCTGATCGGGCAAAAGCAATCGGTGGTGCACCGTATCGACGTGGCGCGCGATTTGGGCGTTTCGGGCGCGGCGGTGAACAAGGCGATCAAAATACTGATAGAAAAGGGCTACGTCTTTGAAGAGGGCAAGCATTTGCGCTTGACCGAGAACGGGGAACGGTATGCGCGCGCCGTCTTTGAAAAACATTGTATCATTCGCGATTTTTTGCGCTCCTTGGGCGTATCCGAACAAAACGCCGAAGAGGACGCTTGCCGAATGGAACACCTTTTATCCGAAGAAACCGTTTCCGCAATGAAATCAAGATTGTCTTAAACGCATCAAAAGAAAAAGAGCAGGCTCAAAACGAGCTTGCTCTTTTTTGCGTTTTTCCAAAAATTAGTTGTTGGAATAGGTAAGATCGGTGAGTGCGTGAAGGATATCGCGCATTTTGTCGCCGACGATGTGGTTGAGGCTGATACGAAGGTTTTCGATTACCGTATCTTCCGACAACGTAATAACCGTATAGTCGAGTACGAGGTAGCCGTCGTTACGGATATAAGCTTTTACGGCAAGCGCGTCTTCGTTGAACGTGTTCAAATAACGAAGGCTTTCTTCCGAATAGTCGAGCTTATCGAATACAAGTTCCAAAACGAACAAACCGTCTTGATATACGGTAAGCTTTGCAAGGATATCGTCGTCGATGCCGTTGATCGTCAAATCGTTCTTCGCAACGATTTTGTCGTTTTCAAACGTATATTCGAAATCCAAACCCATTTCCTGATTCAAATAACGGAAAAGGTTCTTGTGCAAACGTCTTAAATTGAGTTTAATAGCCATAATAAATTCCCTCCAAGGATAAATAGATTAACTCTATTATATCATAAAATAGAATATTGTCAAGAGAAAAATTAAATTTCTTTACGAAAAAAATGAAAAAACGGCGTTTTTAATGCCGTTTTATGCGTTTTCGCCGTTTTGTTGCTCGTTTCACTTACTCGCAATGGCAGTTTTTTAATGTTTCCGCACTTCTTCACTTTTCACTATTACTTTCACTGTCATTGCGCGGCAATCCCGTGGGAAAGCCGCGGCAATTTCTTAGAATGTTTCCTTATCTAATTCCTTCAAAATCGACGGTCAAGCTCACTTGCATACGCTCGATCAGGCTGTCTTTGAGCGTTGAAAAATGCTTGTGTTCGTATTTTTGCAGCTTTCCGATCGCGTCGAATGCGTCGAAGGAAAGGGCGCGGCATTTTTCGATCAAGCCGTTGAGTTGGGCTTTTAATTGCTCGCTTGCCACGGATAATACCCCCTTGGGAAGATCGCCTATATCCGCAATATCCTCGACGGGCATACTTTTCGATACGTCTGCAATGCCCGCGTACATGGTCAGCTTGATTTCCATTTTGGGCTGGTCGCCGTCCACAAAAAATTTCAGCTTCCTGCGATTATTTTTCACCGTCAGAGTGTTGCTCGCGCCCTCGTTTTCCACCGAATAGCCCGCGAGGCGAAGCGGCGTTTTGATACAGGCAAGGGCAAAGGTTTCCCGTTTATCCAATTTCCCGATTTGTTTACCCGCGATAAAAAGCGCCGTTTCGCTGGCGGATACGATTTCGTCCTCGCCCTCTTTTTCCTTTTTTACGATGGGCATATAGCCGCTTTTCGCCGCCGAAAAATAGCTGATCGAAAATTCCCGAAGCGTATTCGGGAGCGAAGCGCCCACGCGCATGGCTTGATCGGAAAGCACCTTTTCGATCGCAAGCGAGGAAGTGCTTCCAAGCGGCGTTTTTGCCGCTAAAATTTCCGAAGCTTTTCCCTCTGCCGCCGCGAGCAAACAATCGTGCGCGACGTATTCGCCGCGTAAAAAATAGTCAAGTGCGTCGAAAACGTTGCTCTCGCAAAGGCTTTGCCCCAAGATGAGCAATCGGCAAAACACCAATTTGGGATACCAGCCCGTTTTTCCGTTGATTGCTTCGATTGCTTGCGCGATCGTGCCGCCTTTGCCCTCGATAGAAGCGAACGAGCCGTTCCCGCCGCCGCTCCCGCCGCTTTGACCCTGCGAATCGCTTTTGCCGCTGCTGCTTTTTGCGGCGGGTATTGCGATTTGCGCCGAGATAGAAAATTCTTCGTTTTCGCGATCGATCGCGATCGCCGTTACGATCGCCGTGCTTTGTACGTTGATAAGGTTAAAGTCGTTGGAAAAAAAGGAAAAAAGAATCACGGCGATGATCACGAGAAAATATCTTACGGTGTTTTTTGCGTGCATTGGGTTTCCTCCTTTTTTGCTTTCGTCGAAGCCTTGCCTCCGCCTTTTTTGATCGCAAGCAGCGGAGCGCATAGCGGCAATACGGTGGAAAAGATCAAAAATACCCACCAAAGCGAGCGAGTAAAAAATTCGTATATATTATCGTAATGCCTGTTTAAAAAGAGCACGGCGAAAAAGAGCGCGAGGTTGAGCGCCGCCGAAACGAGCACCTGCCATGGCTTTTCAAGCGTTTTGCAAACGCAATGCGTGCAAAGCTGTAAGGGCAACGCCGTAAAAAAGAAAAGCTGGATGGTGAGCGTATAGACGAGGAGCAAATCGATCCTGCCAATCCAATTAAGGGCGGGGAAATATTGCGCGATTTTCGCAAGGGCGTAATGTTCGCGCGCCGCCGTCGTGCCGTACACCGAATAAAAGACGGCTAAAAAAACCCAAAAAAGCAAACTGCCGACGCCGAATGCGGGCAATACTTTTTTCGCGTCCCCTTTTTCGTATTTATAACCGCTCATCAGCGGCAATAAAAGCCCGCCTGCGGGGAAATGGGGCAGGGCGTGAAGAAGCGTTTTTGCCGATGAGGAAAAAGGCTTTTCGAAAAGGGGCAACAGCGAGGAAAAGTCCGCTTCGCTTACGCTCAATAAGATCAAGCCGAGAAAGGGGATCAAAAAGAGCGCGGGGGAAAGATCGCTGCAACGCCCGATCGATTTAAAGGCTTTTGTGCAAATAAAGCCGCTTAAAATGAAAAAAGGCGTAAAGGAAAAAAAGGTTGGTTCGGTATCCGAAAAGGCGGCGTGGGAAAATTTTTCAAGGTCTAAAATCGGCAACGCAGAAGAACATAAAAGATACGCCGCGTACAGCCCGTAAAGGGCGCGCGCCGCCCATTTGCCAACCGCGTTTTCCAACCGTTCGAAAACGCTTTGTTCGCTTCTTGCGGCAAAAAGCAGCAGGGCGCAAAGCGCGGCAAATTCAAGAAGAGAGCCTAAAAATGCGGGCAGGAGCAGATCGCCGCCCGCGCCGCGGGCAAGGAGAGAGGGAAGCTCCAAAATCTTGCCGACGGGCAGAAAAAAGGCGAGAAAAAGGGATAGTTGACGGGCGTTGATCGTAGTGCCGTTATTTTTGTTCGTTAAAGACTTGGGTGCTTGTTTTTTCATTTTTTTACCCTCATTCTCGTACGGTTTTTACTGCCGAAGATCGTCGGGCGCTTGGAAAGCGCGGCGATATCGTATTTTACGAGCGCGTCCTTTAAATCGGAGCGGGTCATTGGTGCGAACGGCGCCAGAAGCGGCATCGAGAAATTATCAGCCGACAGCATATAATAAAGAACGAAGCCGATACAAAGCGTTAAACCGAACGGGCCGAAGCTACCGCCGACGATCAAAAACAGCCAACGAAGGATACTGCCCGTTTCCACGAAATTGGGCACGGCGTACAAGCAGATCCCCGAAAACGCCACGACGATGATCGTGGGCGTGGATAAAAACCCCGCCGATACCGCCGCTTCCCCCAACACGAGCGCGCCGACGACGGAAAGCGACATTCCCACGTACTTGGGCATACGAATGCTCGCTTCTTTTAAAACTTCCAAAACGAACAGCACGACGAACATTTCCATGCTTGGGGATAGGGGCAATCGGCTGGTGCTTTCCGCGATGGTGAGCGTCAGCCCCAAGGGGAGAAGCTGGATTTTGAAAAGCTGACTGCAAACGTACAGCGCGGGGGAAATGAGCGCGATGAGCACGGAAATCAATCGAAGCGCGCGGAAGATCGTAGCCATAAACGGCGAAACGTAGTAATCCTCGTTGCTTTGGAAATCTTCGACGGCGGCGAAAGGCAACGTGAGCGCGATGGGCGAGCCGTCGACGAGTAAGCCCACTCTGCCCTCTGCGAGCTTCGCGGCGAATACGTCGGGGCGTTCCGTCGTGCCCACTGAACGGAAAATGGAATGTCGGCGTTCGGAAATGAGCGTAGCGATATACGAAGAATCGGGAATGACGTCGATATCGATCTTTTTTAAACGGTTTTCCACTTCTTTGCGGATCTCATCGTTGCAAATACCCTCTAAATAGCAAACGCAGACCATCGTATCCGAACGCCTACCCACGCGTTGCATTTGCAATTTGAGTTCGGGGGCTTTCAGGCGCTTGCGTACCAAGATCATATTCGTTTTCACGTCTTCGATGAATCCCTCGCGCGGACCTTTCACCGCCACGTCGGTGGGCGGTTCGGTAACGGCGCGCACGGGCAAAAGCTTCGCCCCCACGACGAACGCGCAAGCTAAACCGTCTACGAAAAGCAGGGTGTTCCCATCGAGAAGCTCGCGCAAGGCGTCCTGCGTTTTTTCTACTTCTTTGATTTCGGGGAAAAGCACCGTTTGCGCAATGAGTTCCGCATTTACCTCGTACACGGTGCCGTCCTCTTGCGGTTTTTCGCGCTTCAACGCCGTTACCTGCAAGGGCGCGGCGGCAAGCTCGCCGAGGAGCTGTTTGTTCACCATACCGTCGGCGTACGCAAGAAAACATTCCACGCCGTCGGCGGAGGAAAAGGCATAATACAAAATATCCTCGGCAGGGAGCGCGCTTTCTAAAAATTTTCGGTTTTCGGATAATTGATTGACGAAATTTTTCACACGGGCAGTTTGCGCTTTTTTGCCGCGGATTATGCGCCGAAAGATTGACAAACGACGCGGTGATATGATATACTTTTTTGGCGGAGGGGCGGTATGAAAGAAATTGCGCTTGGGGAATACGAGGTTTTGGAAGATATGGGCTTTGACGGCTTGAAGATCGTGCAGGATACGCGGCTGTACCGTTTCACTTCCGATTCGGTGCTTTTATCCAAATTCGCAAAGGCGAAAAAACATGATAAGGTAGCCGATTTTTGCGCGGGTTGCGGGATCGTTGCGTTTCATTTTTACGCGCTGAACAGGCAAGCCGAGCTGGATTTATCGTTCACGCTGTTCGAATTGCAAGCGCCGCTTTGCGCTTTGGCGAAAAAGACGGCGGAATACAACGAATTTACCCGTTTTACGATTGAAAATTGCCGCTTACAGGAAATCCCCGAACGCTATCGCGAGCAGTTTTCGTTGATACTTTGCAACCCGCCTTACGAGCGCGGCGGCTTGGAAAACGCTTCTTACGAAAAGGCGATTTGCAGAAAAGAGATCGAGCTGACTTTGCCCGAGATCGCCTTGGCGGCAAGCAGGGCTTTGAAATACGGCGGCAGGCTGTGCATGGTGCATCGTGCCGATCGGTTGGCGGAGATCTGCTATACCTTAAAAGAATGCGGTTTGGAAGTGAAAAAATTGCAATTTGTGGCGGGCAGGGACGGAATGAAACCGTATTTGGTGCTTTTGGAAGCGGTGAAAGGCGGCAAGCCGCAAACGGAAATTTTGCCGACGGTCAGTAATGAAAAGTGAATTGCTTGCTACGTAAGCGTGAATTTTCGCTTGCGCTCAGTGAATTGCGCCGTTGGCGCGTGAATTGCCGCCATTGGGCGGCGTTGCGGTTGTTATTTATACGAGATTGCCGCGGCGGCTGTGCCGCCTCGCAACGACAGGTAAGAACATATGCGGAAGCAGCGATCAACCGCAATCGAAAACCACCTTTTGGAAACACGGGGCGTTTCGTTTTGTTGATTAAGGCAATCGAAAAAACAAATAGAAAAATATAAAAAATCGAAAAAAATCGATATAAAGCGGAAAATTTTGCAAAAACGGGGGAAGAGCGCTTGCTTTTATTTCAAAAAAAAGGTAAAATAGACGAGTGAAAAAATTTTCAAAAACGGAGCTTGTTATGAACGAAAGAATTGCAAAAAGAATGAAGAGCATTTCCCCTTCCTTGACCTTGGCGATTTCGGCAAAGGCAAAGGCGATGAAAGCGGCGGGCGAAAACGTCGTTTCCTTTGGCGTCGGTGAACCCGACTTTAATACCCCCGATAATATTATTGCGGCGGCAAAGACGGCGCTCGATAACGGGCATACCAAATATACGCCGTCTTCGGGGTTACTTTCCTTGCGCAAAGCGATCTGCGAAAAATTCCTCAAAGACAATGGGCTTTCCTACGAGCCGTCGCAGATCATCGTTTCCGACGGCGCGAAACATTCCATTTTCAACGCTTGCTACGCGATTTTGGACGAGGGCGACGAAGTGATCATTCCCGCGCCGTATTGGCTGACTTATCCCGAAGTGGTGAAAGTGTGCGGGGGTGTGCCGAAATATTTATATTGTAAGAAAGAAAATAAATTCAAGTTTTCGGCAGAGGAATTAAAAGCGACGATCACGCCTAAAACGAAGATGCTTATTTTTAATTCCCCGTCCAATCCCACGGGCGCGGTGTATACGGAAGAAGAGGTGCGCGCGATTGCCGCCGTTTGCGAAGAAGCGGGCATTTTCGTGCTCTCCGACGAAATTTACGAAAAGCTTTGCTATAACGGCGTGAAGCCGTTCTCGATTGCGGCGGTGAGCGAGAAGATGAAAGATTTGACGATCACGATCAACGGCGTTTCCAAAACTTATGCAATGACGGGCTGGCGTATCGGGTATCTTGCCGCGCCGAAAGATATCGCAAAGGCGATCGATTCTTTCCAAAGCCACGCAACTTCCAACGCTTGCTCGATCGCGCAATACGCGACGATCGAAGCGCTCGCTTCCCCCGAAGCGGACGTGCAAAAAATGGTGGATACCTTTGATAAGCGCCGCGCGCTGACCTTGGAGCTTTTGAAAGAGATCGACGGCGTACAGGCGGTAGAACCGGACGGCGCGTTCTACGTGATGATGGTGGTGAGCGGCTTGTACGGCAAGAGCTACCAAGGAAAGACGATCGACGGTTCGATTGCGTTCGCGGACGCGCTTTTGGAAGCGGAAAAGGTGGCGACGATCCCCGGCATTTCCTTTGGCGCGGACGATTGCTTGCGGCTTTCCTACTCGCTTTCGGAAAGCGATATTTGCGAGGGCTTGAAGCGGATCAAGCGTTTTGTGGAAAATTTACAATAACGAAAACAAGTAAAAAACTTCGTCTGTATCACGCAGACGAAGTTTTTTTTGCGCCGTTTTTTATAAATTGTTGACAAAACGAGGAAAAGGTGGTAAAATAAGGTTGCGACATAATTTCATAGGTTTCGAAAGAACGCATATACTTCTTTGGTAGAGGTGTATCTTTTTCGCGTTACAATAATGAGTTTTTTCGAAACTTATTGTTAATGAAATTGTGTCGCAGCAAAGCGAGAGGGGCATTTTTACAGGTGTCGTTTCGCTGAGCGAGGCGGCACTTTTTTCGTGCCGTAAAAAATATTTTTACGGGAGGTTTCTTTTATGAGAAACAAAATTTTTAAGTTTTTAGCTGTAATGTTTGTCGGTTGTTTTCTTGCGTTTGGCTTGATCGCTTGCGATGTTCCAAGCGGTAACGAGAACGAAAGTGAAACAAATACCGAACAAAGCGGAGACCATGACGAGAACGAAACAGGCTCGGCTGGTGAGGATGAAATCGTTGTAAAAAGAACGGTAACAGCGGAAGAATGGACTGCTGCGTTTGATGACAGTAGATTTTATAATGTTACGCTCACTGGATTAGGTTTTTATGGGACTGAAATAGATTATAAGTACGCATTTACGGCAGAAAAAGAGGGGAATATGCTCCTTGGGCAAAAAACAGAAGAAAACAATTTTCAAATGTATTTGACTTATGAGGAAGCAGTAGAAAAAGGATGTGTTAATATTGTAGCCAATATGCGTTCGGTATTTGAAGAATACGGGAATTATGCGTATGAAGAAGAACAGGAAGAATATATTTATCAAATTAGTGAAACGCAGTATTATACCGTACAATTTGCCGATGGATATATTGTAAGATTAGGAATTTTTACGTCGAGCAGAAGCGAGATAGTGAACTTATCAAATTACGGAACAACGGTCGTACCCGCTCATACGCACGAATTAGAAGCGGTTTCACGGAATGAGTATTGTATTCCTAACGGCATCGATTTTAACGGAACAGCAAGGTATGAATGTAAAACTTGCGAATATTTTAAAAGAGAAGAACTTCCTTTAACAGGGCACAATTTTGCAAGCGGAGTATGCACTTTATGCGGTCAAGATGAAAGCTTAAAACGGACGGTAACAGCGGAAGAATGGGAAATTGCTTTAAGTGAAAACGAGCTTGATTACGATTATGAAAACTTTACTTATGTGGAAGAATACGAAATGTATTTGTGGTATACAAGCGACGGGGGATATGTTGCGTTGCGATTTGCGAACGGCGAATTGACGGGATACGGAATAAGGCGAGCAAATGGAGGTGGGTCATGGACTGGTTCGTCGATCGGCGATGATTCCGATGATTCAGATGGTTCCATAAGCATCGGTATATAAAATTTGGCGATAAAAAATTAAATTTGGAGGATTTTATTATGAATGAAGAAATTGATTTATTGGACGTATTGCTTGATTTTGATAACAAAGAACCTATCGTATTGATGGATGAGTCTGGTAGGCAAATCGCCTTTGAACAAATTGCTGTTATACCATATAGAGTTGAGAGTGAATTAAGATTGTACTGTATTTTGAAGCCGTTGGGAATACAAGGAGTATCAGAGGATGAAGCAATAGTATTTTTACTGGATGTTGATGATGATGGCAATTCCGTGATTTGCATTGAAGAAGATGAGCAGGTAGCGATAGGTGTATTTTCGCGTTATTATAAATTGTTGGAAGAGGATGCGCCCGAAACATTAGAGACTGCTCAAAAAATGAGGACGGAATTACTTCAAAGAAAACTCGGTAGGAATGATTAAAATTTGTAAGAAACTATCATTGATACGAAATTGCTATGGTGACTGTGCCGCCTCGAAATGACGATAGGTTGGAAAAATCATTGGAATTATTCTGATTGTCGCGTTGTTTGGGGGTATAAGGGCGAGGAATGATAAAAAGAATGCGGCGCGCATAAAATGCGCGCCGCTTTGTTTTTATGCGGAAAAATGATACGAGATTGCCGCAGTCGCTATCGCTCCTTCGCAATGACAGTACGGGTGAACGTTTCGACGTATGCGGAAGCTGCTATAAACCGTAACTAAAAACGACCGCTTGGGGGCGCAGGCTCTGCGCTGTCATTGCGAGCGAGTTTACGAGCGTGGCAATCTCATAGAGATTTCGGCGGTTTGCCAAAATAGGAATAGAGTCCGCAAGGCAGGTTGGCGTTGGAGAATTTTTTCTTTTTGTCCGCGCGTTTGCCAAAATAGCGTTCCAGTTCGGGAAGCGAGGTGAAAATATACGCGTTCCAATCGGGCAAGGCGAAAAAGGCTTTCCCAAATTCGCGCATCAAGGCTTGGACTTCCCGTTCGTCCAAAAGCCGTTCCCCGTACGGGGGATTGCAGGCAAGTACGCCGTGTGGCGTTGCGCTTTGGAAGTTTCGCGCGTCCGCTTGCCGAAAATCGATCGCTTCTAAAACGCCTGCTTGGCGGGCGTGCTTGCGCGCTATTTCTATCGCGCGCCCGTCAAGATCGCCGCCGTAAATATTCACTTTTCGCGCCCGCGTTTCGCCGTCTTTCGCTTCCTCGCGCGCTTGCAATAAATAATTTTTATCGATAAACTCCCAATGCTCGAAATCAAAGCCGCGGTTGATCCCCGGCGCGATATTCCAAGCCTTTAACGCCGCTTCGATCGGGAAGGTTCCGCTGCCGCAAAAGGGATCTGCAAACGGTTTTTCGCTGTCGCGGTCGGGGTTATAAAAGGTGCTGTCGATGATCGCGGCGGCGAGCGTTTCCTTGATGGGCGCGGCAACGGAAAGCGTTCGGTAGCCGCGCTTGTGCAATCCCTCGCCCGAAGTATCGATCGTAACCGTTACTTCGTCTTTAAAAATGGAAAAGCCGACGATCGTGCGCGCGCCGTCCTCGGCGAAGGTTTTTCTGCCGCTTCTGAGCTTATCGCCCAAGCGGCGAATGATCGCCTTTTTCGCCACGCCGCCCGATACCTTGATCGCGGCGAGCGTGCTTTGGACGCTTTTGCCGTCCATAACGATTTTAGAACGCATCGTCAAATAGTTTTCCCAAGGGATCGAATAGAAGCCGTCGAAAAGCTCGTCGAAGGTGGCGGCGGGGAAGCGCGCGAGCTGTAAAAGCACGCGTTCGCCGCTGCGTAAAAAGATATTCAGTCGCGCGATATCTTGAAAATCGCCCTCGACGGCGATCCTGCCGTTTTCGGCGGGGGCTTTTTCGTATCCGAGCTTGAAAAGTTGCCGCTTGACCGTTTGTTCTACGCCTGCGGCGACGGGAATGAGCAGTTGCATAAAAAATTCCTATCGTTTTTTCTTTTATTATACGCTTTTTCGCGCGGTTCGTCAAGGCGTGGGAAGAAAAAACCGCCGCGGGATTGACAAATCCGCTTTCCTTTGTTATAATAGTGGCTATGAAAATCAATTACGATCAAAAAATGCAAGAAATGATGAGGGAA
This sequence comes from Clostridia bacterium, assembly GCA_017462985.1. Taxonomy (GTDB): domain Bacteria; phylum Bacillota; class Clostridia; order Christensenellales; family Borkfalkiaceae; genus Scatosoma. The sequence continues at coordinate 10,502 of JAFTQB010000002.1, read as the reverse complement.
TTGACCAAGGGTACGCGGTTGCTGCTGCATAGCTGTTGCGCGCCCTGTTCGACGGCGTGTTTGGAACGGCTGAAAGAGCATTTTGCCGTTACCGTTTTTTATTATAATCCCAATATCGACGACCGAGAGGAATACGAAAAGCGCAAAGCCGAGCAAATCAAGCTGCTGGAAGCAACGGGCTGGGCGGCGTTTTTGGATTGCGATCACGAAGTGGAAGCGTTTTATGCGATGGCGCAGGGTTTGGAAAACGAGCCGGAACGGGGGGCGAGGTGCTATCAATGCTATGCGTTGCGGTTGAATAAAACGGCTTGGGCGGCAAAGGAATACGGCTTTGAAGCGTTTGCCACTACGCTCACGCTCAGCCCCTTAAAAAACGCCGAATGGCTGAACGGGATCGGCGCGGCAGCCCAAGAAAAAACGGGCGTGAGGTATTTATATTCCGATTTTAAAAAGCAAGGCGGGTATCTCCGTTCGATCGAATTATCCAAACAATTCGATTTGTATCGGCAAAACTACTGTGGCTGTTCTTTTTCGAAAAAGGGGCGGGCAGGTACGGAATGAAAATGAAAAAGCAACCGATTTTTTTTCGGTTGCTTTTTTATGGGGATTTTTGATTTATTCTTGTACCAATGAGCGTTTTAAAGGCGTTGGGTATGGAAAGCGTTGCCCGTATCGAGGTCTTTCCAAGTCAAGACGGTTTCTTCTGCAACGAGGCAGCTATGGGGCGAGCCATCCTTAGGTAAGCCCACCGAGCCGCAGTTGGCGAACAGTACGCCGCCCTCTAAACGCTTAAAGGTGGGGACGTGGAAATGCCCGTTAAACAAAATATCTCCCTCTTTGAGTTCTTTCGGGGGATTTTCCGCCGTGAATAAATGCCCGTGCGTGAAAAACAGCGTTCTTTCGCCCAAAGTAAGCGTTTTGCTATCTGCCATGATCGGGAACGAAAGCACCATTTGGTCCACTTCGCTGTCGCAGTTGCCGCGCACGCAAAGGATATTTTCCTTTACGCCGTTCAACAGCTCGTATACCGCCGCCGTGTCGTAGCCGTCGGGAAAGGGATTGCGGGGACCGTGGTAAAGCAGGTCGCCGAGTAAAACGAGTTTGTCCGCGCCCTCTTTTTCGAAAAGGCGCAAAAGCTTTCTGCACCAAGCAGCCGAGCCGTGGATATCGGAAGCGATCAAATATTTCATGATAATACTCCTTGTTTTTCAAGTTTTAAAAGCGTTTGCAATACGCCGTTTTCCTCATTGGAAGGGATTAGCGTTCTTTGCGGCGTTTTCATTTTGGGGTATGCGTTTTCGGGAACGAACGGGTAGCCGCATGCGTTTAATAGCTGTTCGTCGTTCATATGGTCGCCAAAGGCGGCGCATTCCTCTTTTTTAATTTTAAAAATCCGTTGGATTTCTTGTATCGCCGTGCCTTTGTTTGCCGTCGGCGCGGCAATATCGCACCAATGCCCGCCCGAAAGGGTGATCGAGGCGTTTTTCAGCTTGCCTTGCAAGGCGGCGTAGGCTTGCGTTTCCGCGCTTTGCGTGGAAAACAGCGAAATTTTACAGCACGGCTCTTTTCCGATCACGGCATCGAGGTTTTCCACCAACCGATAGGAAGGATAGGGGCGGGTAACGCGGCTGAAAAACGGTTCTTCTCCGTTTTCGATATATGCCGTGGTTTCGCCGCAGTAAATGGGGTAGACGCCCTCGGTGTTTCGGGCGATCTCTATCACCGTTTTCGCTTCTTTCAAATCGAGGGGATTTAGATAAATAGACCGACCCAGGTATTTGACGAGCGCGCCGTTTTCACATAAAAACACCGCGCGGTCGGCAATGGGCGAAAACAGCCTTTTCAAGCTTTCGTACTGTCTGCCGCTGGCAGGAATAAAAAGAACGCCGCGCTCGCAAAGGGGAGTAACGACGTCGAAAACGCCTTCGGGAAGGCTGCCGTCTTTTTTCAGCAGCGTTCCGTCGAGGTCGCAAGCAATCAATTTGATCATAACCGTTCCTTAAAAGACGAATTTGAACACGTTCATTTCTTCGGGCAACGCTCCGCCGTTCGCGCTCAACGCCGCAAGCTCTTCCATTTTTTTAGGAAGTTGTTCTTCCGCGTGCGTTAAGTAGGGGAATTCTTTGAAATTCACCGCTTTGTTCGCCAAAATGTTGATCGCGGACGAGATATATTCTCTGCATTCGGTGAAGCCCTTGATGGTAACGTTGTTTTTCAGCGCGTTTTCAAGGTTGACGGAAAGCGGTTTTTCCATCAATGAGCAAAACGCTACGAAGGTATCCCGTGCGAGGAAGTTGAATACTGCGGAGGGTTCGATACGGTTGTTAAACGCGAAATAGATCGCGCCGTCAGCCGATTTTCCGCCCGTTACTTTCAGCACGTTGTCTTTGAGTGTTTCGTCAAAACGGAACGTATAGTAGATCCCGCTCTTTTTCGCCCGCGCAAGCCGTTCGCTGTTATTGTCGATCAAAATGGGCACGGCGCGATGATAAATGAGGATTTGGCACATGATATTGCCGTAAAAGCCGCCGCCGAGCACCAAAACGTGCTGACCGACGGAAATTTCCATTTCGTCTACGACCCGTTCCGCAAGCGCCACCGCTTCGATCAAAAACGCCGCTTCGTCGGATACCGAGGCGGGCAACACGAACGCTTGCGATTCGTCCACTACGGTGAAATCGCGGTAAAAGCCGTCCGTCGTCTGTCCTGCCGTTTGCAAGCCGTCGGGGGAAAGTTCGTCCTCCGTCGTGCCCGCTAAGTACACTCTGTCGCCCTTTTTCATGAACGAATCGTCGCCTGCTTCCGTAACCTGACCGATCGCAAACCGACCCAACACCAAGGGCAAGCGTACTTTCAGCGTGCCGGCGTACGCCGCGACGTCCGCTTCGGAAAGGAGCGCCTTGGTGATTTTTACTTTCGCCGTCGTGGGGGAAATTTTCAAATCGGGCGCCGTCGTCCTTTGTAAGTTTTTCGTAGAAGCCAATTGCCAAACGTTCATAAAAAAACACCTAAAATAGCGCATACGGGGGAGTTTTTGCGAAAGGCTGAACCATTCGCTTGCCCGTAATTACTCATAGTATACCGCATTTAAAAGAAATTTGCAACTATTTTTTATAAATTCACGCAAAAACAGTTGACGGAAGGCAAAAAAAGCGGTATAATCAAAAAGCATTTGAGAAATAAACGGCGAGGTGAAAACAATGAAAGCTGACATTCATCCCAAATATCACGAAGTAACTGTGATCTGCGCTTGCGGTGCAACTTTCAAAACGGGCACGACCAAAGACGGCGACGTTATGAAAGTGGATATCTGCAGTAATTGCCATCCTTTCTTTACGGGCAAGCAGAAGTTAGTTGATACCGGTGGACGTATTGATAAGTTTAAGAAGAGATACGGTATGTAATGGTAGAAACTGGTCGGGCTTTAAGGACTTATCCTTAAAGCCCTTGTTTTTATACGCGCGCGTGCGTTTAGGCGCGCGTTAAAGCGGTTATATATGATTAAAGGGTTTAAAGGCATATCACAATGAAAGAAAAAAAGCAAAAAAACAGAACTTATATCGGCGGTCAAGCCGTTATGGAAGGGGTAATGCTCAAAGGGAAAACGGCTTACGCCACCGCCGTGCGCGATCCCGACGGGCAAATTCAGATCGAATCCAAACGCATCAAGCCCGAGGAACAAAAAAGCAAGTTTTCCCGCCTGCCGTTCGTGCGCGGCGTGATCAATTTCGTTTCTTCGCTCGTGCTTGGGAATAAAGTATTAATGCGTAGCGCAGACGTGGCGATCGAAGATACCGATCAGCCGTCCAAAGCGGAAAAATGGCTTGCGGAAAAACATAAGATTGAGCTTAGCTCCATTCTCAACGTGCTTTCCACGATCTTGGGCGTGGCGCTTGCGCTCGTCATTTTTATTTGGTTGCCGCAATTTATCACTGATTTGACGCCGCTCAAAGGCTATCAAACCTCGGGTTCGGGCTGGAATATGCTTTGGTACAATCTTTTAGAGGGCGGGATCCGACTCGTGATCTTCCTGCTGTATATGATTTTGATCGGGTTGATCCCTTCGCTCAAACGCGTGTATATGTGCCACGGCGCGGAGCATAAAACGATTACCTGCTTCGAACAGGGCAAGGAGCTGACGGTGGAAAACGTCAAGACCTGTTCGCGCGTGCACGACCGTTGCGGCACGACCTTTATGTTCATCGTGATGATCGTATCCATTTTGGTATTTTCGCTTGCGAACGTTGTGATCGGGAAATGGATCTACGTGGCGGGGCAGGACGTTTTAAACAAGATCATTCGTATCGCGTTTAAAATTTTGATGCTGCCCGTGATCGCGGGAATTTCGTACGAGATATTGCGGTTATTGGCAAAGACGGAGCATCCGTTCTTTCTTATTTTCAAGTGGCCGGGGCTTTTATTGCAAAGGATCACCACGCGCGAGCCGACGGACGATATGATCGAATGCGCGATTGCGGCGTTTAATACCGTGAAAGCGATGGACGAGGATGAAACGATTCCCGAACGGGTATTTGCCGTAGCGGGGAAGATGAGCGAGCTTTTAAAAAGCACCAAGGCGCGTTTTGCCGCCGTGGGAGTGGAAGAGGACGAAGCGGAATGGATTTTTGCGCTGAAATTGGATATCCCCAAGAGCGCGGTGGCTTCCGAGGAACGCATTTTAAAACAAGCCGAGGTGAAAGAGATCCTTGCCGTGGTGGATGAGAGAATGACGGGTAGACCGCTTTGGTATATCTTCGGAGATACCGATTTTTACGGCTATAAAATCAAGGTGGACGAACGCGTTTTGATCCCTCGCAGGGAAACGGAAGAGCTTGCGTTGCACGTGATCGGGAGCGCGGAAGAGGAGTTCCAGATTCTCGATCTTTGTACGGGAAGCGGCGCGATCGCCATTGCCGTGGCGAAGGAATTGGAAAAGAAAAACCTGCCCGTTACCGTAACGGCGAGCGATATTTCCGAGGGCGCGTTGGCGCTTGCCAAGGAAAACGCGGAAGCGAACGGCGCGAATATCAAGTTTATTAAATCCGATCTGTTTTCGCGTATTCGCAGTAGGTATAATATCATCGTCAGCAATCCTCCCTATATCCCGTCCGCCGAGATCGGTACGTTGCAACGGGAAGTGAAAGACCACGAGCCGCGCTTGGCGCTCGACGGCGGCGAGGACGGATTGGATTATTATCGCCGTATTGCGGCGGACGCGCCAAAATACCTCGCACGGGGCGGAATGATTATTCTCGAAGTGGGGGAAGGACAAGCGGAAAAGGTGGTACAATTGTTTAAATACGCCGATTATTCCATCATCATCAAGGATATGGCGGGCGTAAAGAGATTTGTGAAGATCGTCATTTAAGGGAGAGGGCAGCGTGCTGAGAAAATCGGAAGAAATTTTAAAACGGTATCGGTTTTTGGCGGAAAAGCTCGCCGACTTCGATACCCTCGCCGATATGAGCGTTTGGCAAAAATATTCCAAGGAGCAGGCAGAGATACGGGAAACCGCGGAAAAGTACGAGGAATACCTCGCTTGCGAGCGGGAAATGAACGACGCGTTCGCGCTTTCGGAAGAGGAAACGGACGCGGAGATGAAAAAAATGCTCGTGGACGAGGGCTACGCTTGCAAGGAACGGCTAGCAAAGCTTCGCGACGAGCTGAAGATCTTGCTGCTTCCCAAGGATAAAAACGACGAAAAGAACTGTATTTTGGAAGTTCGCGCGGGGACGGGCGGCGAGGAAGCCGCGCTGTTCGCGGGCGAACTTTGCCGTATGTATTTAAATTTTTGCGCGGCGCACCGTTTGAAGGTGGAAGAGATCGAAATCAGCCCCACCGAGCTTGGCGGGATGAAGGAAGCCGTTTATTCGGTGTCGGGAGCGGGCGCTTACAAATTATTGAAGTACGAAAGCGGCGTTCATCGCGTTCAACGCGTACCTGCTACCGAGACGCAGGGGCGTATCCATACTTCCGCGGCGACGGTGGCGGTGCTGCCCGAAGCGGAAGAGGTGGAAGTGGAAATTTTGGATAAGGATATCCGCATCGATATTTTCCATTCGGGCGGCGCGGGCGGTCAAAACGTTAATAAAGTGGCTTCCGCCGTGCGGATCACGCACTTTCCTACGGGGATCGTGGTAACCTGCCAAGACGAGCGTTCACAGCTGAAAAATAAAGAGCGGGCGTTTAAGGTTTTGCGGTCGCGCGTGTACGATTTTTATAACGGTCAAAACGCGCGGGCGAGGGAAGAAAACCGACGAAGTATGGTGGGCAGCGGCGATCGAAGCGAGCGGATCAGAACTTATAATTTTCCCCAAAGCCGCGTAACCGATCACCGTATCGGGTTGAGCCAATACAACCTCGACGCGTTTATCATGGGGGATATCGATTCGATGGTGGAAGCGCTTACGATCGCGGATCGGGAAGCGTTGCTCGCTTCGCAGAGCGAAAACGAATAAACGGGGGAAAGGTATGGTCAGTTTTGTAGCGACGCCGATCGGCAATTTAAAAGATATCACCCTTCGCGCGTTGGAAACGCTTAAGGAAGCGGACGTTATTTTTTGCGAGGACACGCGGCATACCCTACGGCTTTTGAACGCGTACGAGATCAAAAAACCGCTGTTTGCTTGCCATAAGTTTAACGAAACGGAAGCGGCGCAAAAAATTTTGGAAGCCTCGCGCGAGGGGAAGAAAGTAGCGGTGGTTTCCGACGCGGGCACGCCTGTGATTTCCGACCCCGGGAATATCGTTTGCAAAACGCTTCGCGAGGCGGGCGAGCCGTATACGCTGATCCCCGGCGCGTGCGCGTTCGTGGCGGCGTTGGTGCTTTCCGCGCTTCCTGCCGATCAATTTGCGTTTATCGGGTTTTTACCGGATAAAAAAGGGGAAAAATATAAAGTGTTGGAAGCGTACAAGGATTTAAGATTGACGCTTGTATTCCATAGCGCGCCTCAGGACGTGGATAAGGATATTGCGGCGATGTACGAAGTGTTTGGAGAACGCCGTGCGGCGGCGGTTCGCGAAATCACGAAGATACACGAAGAAGCTACGCAATTTATGCTTTCCGAGGGTTTGGCGGGAGAAAAGCGCGGGGAATACGTGCTCGTAGTGCAGGGTGCGGAGGAAAAGGAAAATCCCTTAAATGCGCTTTCGCCTGAAGAACATATCCGTTATTATATGGCGCAGGGCTTGCCGAAAAAGGAAGCCTTGAAACGCGCCGCGAAAGATCGCGGGGTTTCCAAATCGGAGCTGTACCCTTACGCGATCAATATCGAATGAGCCACGATTGCCATTGTCAAAGGCAATTTACCTACATAGGGGGTGCTATCGATTATGTATTTAAGAGATTATCTTTGGTTTTTACTCGCTTTGGTGGTGTGCGCTATTTTTTCGGGTTGGGCGAGCGCGCGGGTGCGTTCCGCTTTTAACGCGTTTTCCACGGTGCAAACGCGTTCGAATATGACGGGCTACGACGCCGCGCAACGCTTGCTTCGCGCGGGCGGCGCAACGGAAATTCGTATCGGCCGCGTCAAGGGTACGCTTTCCGATCATTATCACCCTAAAAAGGGGCTTGTGAATTTATCGGAGTCCACCTACGGTAGCAATTCGGTGGCGGCGGTTGCCGTCGCGGCGCACGAGGTGGGGCACGTAATGCAAAAAAAGCGCGGCTATTTGCCTTATACCATTCGTTCGCTGTTGGTGCCGATTGCCAACTTCGGCTCGTACCTGGCATTGCCTTTGGTGCTTATCGGAATCGTATTGGACGGCTTCGTGTATACGAACGCGGAAAACACGCTGGGATTTACGCTCGCGCTCGTGGGCGTGGTGGCGTATTCGCTTTCTACGATTTTTATGCTCGTAACCTTGCCCGTGGAATTTAACGCTAGTAAGCGCGCCAAACAAATGCTCGCAGAGGAAGGAATTTTGACGGAAGAAGAGCTTGTGGGGGCGGACAAAGTTTTATCTGCCGCCGCGCTCACCTACGTAGCGTCGTTGCTCACCTCGCTTTTATATTTCTTGCGATTTTTCGTTTGGGTACTGACGATCTTCGGCAGACGAAGAAGATAAAATAAACGGGGCAGGTATGCGTTCAACACATACCTGCCCTTTAAGTTGTCTATGGCGCAACCTTCGCTAATCAACCGCTTGTTGCGTTATAGCCAAAGTTTATTCGAATTGATTGGCTAAAATTTCAGCGGTAAGACGGGCGAGGTTTAAATCGTTGCTCGTCATTTTATCACCTTCTTCTTTGGAAAGGAGTACGATCGAGCCCAAACAGTCGCCGCCTGAAACGATGGGAACGATGACTTGTGCGGTGATTTCGCCGTGTGGAGCGTTCACGAGGGGGAGAATTTTTCCGCCCTCGGAGAGGCTCGCCGTGTAGCTTCGGCGGTCTTTGAGGATTTTTTCCATATCCTCGGAAAGTTGTTTGCCGTCGAGGTCGCGTTTGCCTTCGCCGAACGCGAAAAGAACTTCGTCCGTATCGGTGATGGCTGCGAGTCTGCCGCTGAGATCGTGGAGCGAGCGCGCCGTGGCGTCGCTGAATCGTTCCAAAGTGGCGATAGGTGAATATTTTTTCAGCATCAATTCGTCGCGATCGGTGAAAATTTCAAGGGGATCGCCTTCTTTGATGCGAAGTGTACGACGAATTTCTTTGGGGATAACCACCCGTCCGAGTTCGTCGATGCGTCTGACAATACCGGTTGCTTTCATAATAATTCCTCCATTTACCGATATTTTGTGGAAAGAGAGGAAAAATATGCGTAGCGTGGAAAAAAGAATAGATTAACGAAAAAAGTTTTGAAGTAAGGATAAAAATGAGTTGACAAAGGGAAGAAGTTAAGATATAATAAAATGCGTTAACGCGGTCGTGGCGGAACTGGCAGACGCGCAAGACTAAGGATCTTGTGGGTAACTCCATGCAGGTTCAATTCCTGTCGACCGCACCACTCTAAACCTAAATTGAACCACGTGTTCAGTTTAGGTTTTTTGTTTGTGTCCGCGCGGAATAAAAATCAAAAATAAGGGCGTTAAAATACCCCGTGTACGCGTTTAATTTTTGTTTCGGGTTCGTGTCCGTCAAATATGAAATCAAGCCCAAAAACGGCGGTTTATGCCGCGAAAGACTCTTGACAGGAGAAAGGAGTGTGTTAGGCTGTTCTGCCAAAGGCAACAAAAAAGCCCCTACGGGGGCGTTGGTAGTTGGCTCTTTTAAGCCTTTACAACGCACTCCGCAGAGGCTCTTGTCAAGAGTACCGTGGAATAAATAGCCGTTTTTGTTCTATTTATGCGATATAAATTTCTATCTTCATCTTAATGTTTTCAAGCGTTGGCTTATACTGTACCTTATGATGCAGGTTGCCAAAGCCTGTATATAAAGAAAAGCCCTGACTATTGTCAGGACTAATCTTAATGGGGTTATTCAAAAATACTTCGATTCGGTCATTATATAACACGATTTCTTTTACAAGAAAGTTTATAAGCATTTTCGGTTCAAGGGCTAACGCCTGTTCGTAATATTCGCGTATATCTTTGGCGGACAATTTCACGCTCATTTTACTGCGTTCGATTAAAATTTGCCGTTCTAAATCTTCTTGCTGTTTTTCAAGCTCGTGTAAGCGTTTGTTGGTGGTGTTGGAAATAATGCCCTGCTCTATGGCAGATACAAGATTCCGTAAGGCGTTATCGACTTTGATTTTCTCGCTTGTAAGCACTTTCAAGGACGAATTTTCCTGTATCAGCATATCTTGTAATTTTACCAAAGTTTCTACGACGGAATCCATAATTTTCGGGCTTTCTAATTTCTTAATAACGCCGTCTAAAATAAATTCTTCCAAGTACGCTTTCGGTATTTGCGTTTTCTCGCAATGGTTAGCGTATTTTTTACGACCAAGACATTTGTAATAACGCTTGATTTCGCCGTTTCGTGCCGTACCTGTATCTGCGCTAATAGGTTTTCCGCAATATCCGCATTTGATTTTATTTCTAAAAAGATACACCGTTTTCACGCTCTTTTTGCCACAAGTATTGATTTTAATTTTAGAACGTACCGAACGGAAAAGTTCGTCGTCGATAATTTGCGGATAAATGTTATCTACGCGCTCATCACCGAGATAGTAAACGCCCGAATATTTTTCATTGCGTAAAATCCCGTACACCGTATTGGTTGCAAACGGTCTGCCTTTGTATAAGATTCCTTTTGCCGTCAAAGCCGATATAATTTCACGTACAAACGCGCCTTTGGAATACTGTTCGTACATATAACGTACCACTTCCGCGGTAGGTTCGTCTATCGTAACTTTACGGTCGATAACTTTATAACCGTAAGGCAAGCCACCGCCTTGATAGTTTCCTTTTAATCGGGTTTCTTTCATACCGCGTTTAACCTTTTGGGAAAGCTCTGCGGAATAGTATTGGTTCATACCTTCAAGTAAACTTTCAAGTATAATGCCTTCGGGCGTGTCGGGGATATTTTCCATAGCCGATAATACTTTCACGCCGTT